>JAQWSX010000061.1 GCA_029242935.1 Akkermansiaceae bacterium | reverse complement strand
ACCGCAGCTTCTTGATCCTCTGCTGTTACGACCGATTTTCGGAGCAGAATACCAGCCTCTGGAAGGTTGGGTGTGATGATTGTCGCGAGAGGGAGAAGGGTCTCGCGAATGGTGTCGAGGGCGTCTTCCCTCATGAGGGGGTCGCCCGTTGAGGCAACCATGACTGGATCAACAATGAGAGGAATATTGGTGTCAGTGAGGAGTTCGCAAACCGCTTTAATATGAGCCTTCGAATAGAGCATTCCCGTTTTGATTGCACCGATGGGATAGCTCTTTAGTAAAAGACGGACTTGATCTTGCAATACGCTCGGAGGAATGGGGTGAACTTGACTTAGCGCAAGGGGCGTTTCGGAAACGACGCACGTCACTGCGGTCAGGCCAAATACTCCAAAGCTTGAAAAAGTTTTTAAATCAGCCTGCAGGCCCGCACCGGCCGAGCTATCCGAGCCGGCGATTGTAAGAGCGATTGGAGTTTGCACGCCTTCAGCTTAGTTGTTCTGTCGCAACCTGCAAGTTTGCGCGGATGCTCTTGCTCTCAAAGCGACATATTATAGGTTCCGTTATCAAGATGGCATTTCCAGGCTTACCAGGTCTAAGAGTTAAAATAGAAAAGGTGGTTTTCGCTCCTCAGTTGGAGGCACCGCCCGAAAAACCATTTCCCTTCGCCTACTTCATCCACATTATTAATGAGTCTTCAGAAACGGTTACGATTCTTGCTCGTAAATGGATCCTAAGAGACACGAAGGGGGAACTTGTTGTTGTTGAGGGAGCGGGGGTAGTCGGAGAAACTCCTCAGATAAAACCCGGGGAAGGTTTTTCCTATAATTCCTATCACGTCGTGGCGTGTGATTCCAAAGTTGTGGGAGCATTCTTTGGAGTTGATTCAGAAGGAAAGAGGTTTTGCGCGAAAATCCCTCCTTTTACTCTCAAGTGCCCGTCCGGGCAATAATGACCTGATCCATTAGGCAATCGTGTTTATCGATTGGAAGTTGATCTACCACTTGGCACTTAAATCCCACTCCGATGATTTTGGTTTTAGGAAATCTTGGGATGGCTCGGTCGTAGAATCCACCGCCTTGGCCAAGGCGGTGTCCCTCGCGGGTGAAAGCCACTCCGGGGCAAATCATAAAATCGAGATGAGTCGCTTTGACTCCGTGGTCAGGCTCCAAAATTTCAAAAGCTCCTTGGCTAAGTTGTTCAATTTTTTCAAATCGAAGAAAATCCATTTTTCCTGGCCCGCTGACCTTAGGGAGGTGCCATTTCACATTGGGTTGGGATACAATCAATTCGAGAAGTTGTGGCTCGCTCGAAAGGCCTGCAAAGATTGCAACTTTTGATCCATCTCGAAACCCAAGTTGTGCAAGAATGTCTAGAGACGCCTCAGCGATTTCAAGTTTGTTTAACTGTTTTAAACGAAGGCGAATCTTTGTTCTGATCGCAGCTTTAGAAAATGGATCCGATGACATTTTGATGGGACGCTAAAGGTTTATCGACACTTAATATTTTTGTCGATCATCTAGGATTTAACAAGCGAGAAGGGCCTCTTATTTTGTTCTAGATGGTGTCGTCCGAAAGATCGTGAAAACTACTTTCAGCCTTTGCTCTCAGGTTGCTGACTTTAGGCTGAAACTTTCCTGAAAAAAGTTGTTTGCAATGTGTTCCATTGCAAAAAGAATCAGTCTTTAAGATATCGGCTAAGCGATTCCCGAAGAGCTGTTCTAGCGCGAAAAAGTTGACTCTTTACGGCTGGTACTGAGATCTCCAGCGTCTCGGCGATCTCTTCGTAGGGCATTTTTTCATACCGCCGGAGAATAACCGCCAGACGTTGTTTTTCAGGGAGAGAGGCAATCGCCCGATCAATGATTTGTCGAAGTTCGGTCTGTTCAATCGATTTATCAGGCCGAGAGTCGGAGCTTTTATCCTCGATACTCTGGCGCCATTTTCCCTCGAGCGCATCGAACGAATGCTCGTTCTTTCTGGATTTTTTGCGGGTCGCATTGAAAACGAGGTTCCTTGTGATGGTAAAGAGAAAGGTCGTAAACTTTGCGGTTGGCTGATAACGCTCAGCAGACCTCCAAAGCCTGATAAAAACCTGCTGGGTAATGTCTTCGGTGTCAGGGCTTTGATTGGTCATTTTCGCAACCGTTCCGAGAACGGCGTGCTGATGTTTCTCAACGAGGTTAGCGAAAGCGACCTCGTCACCACCGGCAACTTTTGCCATTAGTGCCAAATCTTCCTCATTTCCTTCGTCTCCCATCGGTTCGCTTATCTAACCCGGTGAGACGTTGGCAGTCGCGCGAAAATTTCACCCTTCTTCTCCCTCGACGAGATCTTGAAAGGTTTGACGCTTTCTTGCGATCTTAGCTTGATTGCCGTCGACAAGGATCTCAGCTGGAAGCGGGTGGGAATTATAAGTAGTCGCCATGACCATTCCATAGGCTCCTGCGCTCATTAGTGCGATCAATTCACCGGGAGCAAAGATGGGGACTTCACGGTTTTGGCAGAAGAAATCACCACTTTCACAAATTGGACCCACAACATCTACTGATTCAATCGCGCCGGTGGGTTCGGCAACCGGGACAATTTCGTGGAAACCCTCGTAAAGGGCTGGGCGAATTAAGTGGTGCATTCCGGAATCGACAATTTTAAAGGTCTTGGTGGTGCCCTTTTTTTCGTAGAGACATTTGGTGACCAGAACACCGGCGTTACCAGCGATAAAACGACCGGGTTCTAGAAGGATTTTGAGGCCAAGGGGCGCAAGCGAAGGAATGATTGCAGAAGAGTATTGTTCGGGAGTGAGTGGGCGAGTTTCCACCGACTGGCTGGTCCACCATGATTCGCTGCCAGAGGCTAAGGCTTCCTCATAAATGATTCCGATACCCCCGCCGATGGAGAAAAATTCGATATCATACTTATTCTTTAAATCAGCAGCGAGCGGCGCGACCTTCTCAACAGCTTCAACGAATGGAGAAACCGAAGTCAACTGGGAACCAATATGCATTTGGAGGCCCTTGAGATTGAGATTTGGAAGATTCGAGGCTCGCTCGTAGGCGTCTGCGATGAATTCAAAATCGATTCCAAATTTGTTTTCTGATTTTCCGGTTGAGATGTATTTGTGGGTTTTAGCGTCAACATTTGGATTCACCCGGAAGGCGATCGGCGCAACTAGACTGAGTTCGCTGGCGACTTGGTTAATAAAGAACGCCTCTTCCTCGGACTCGACGTTAATTGAGTAGATTCCTTGCTTGAGTGCATATTCGATTTCTTCGCGGGTTTTTCCAACTCCGGCAAAAGTGCATTTCCCAGGATCACCACCAGCTTTAATAACACGAAAAAGTTCCCCGCCCGAAACGATGTCAAATCCGCTCCCCATTTTTGCCAAAAGGCGCAGAACTGAAAGGTTTGAGTTCGCTTTTACGGCATAAGCGACTTCGTGATTGATTGACGAAAAAGCACCGTCGAGCCGCGTGTAGCGATCACGAAATGTTTCGGAGGAGTAAACGTAAAGCGGAGTGCCATATTCTTCTGCGAGATCTGCGATAGAAACGCCTTCGCAATGAAGACTGCCATTGGAGTAGTGGAACGAATGCATCTGTAAACCGGCGTATCGTCGGTCGGAAGTTCGAGCTGTCAAGGCTGCACCAAGAGAGGAAAAGACGTTTTTATCAAGAAAAGGTGAGCGTTTTGGGCGGCCGATGGTCTTTATTAGGGATGATTCCAATAGTGAGACCTAAAAGTGGCCGGAATGGCTGGGTGATGCTGCAGATGCCGGGTGTCAACACGGCGACTTTTGGTGTCTTAATTATGGTCTCGGTTCAACTTGCGCTCGCGCTTGTTCTAAGATGGAAGGGGATGGATGTTCTTCATTTAGTTTATCTGGAGGGAGGTTTATCGTGGCAAGGGGTCATCAGCGGCGGGGTTTGGCAGCTTTTTACCCACATTTTCCTTCACGGCAATTGGATCCACCTGGCTGTAAATGCCTTACTTTTTTATTATGCGGCAGCTCGCCTGAGTCATGTTTTTTCTAATCAGCGGATCTGCTGCCTTTTTTTTGTTTGTGGCGTGGGAAGCGGACTTTCCCACATTGTCGTTCAGGCCTTCGTTCCCGGTATTCCTCCTCTAGTTGGGGCATCAGGAGGTGTCACAGGTTTATTGCTAGGGTTTTTCTCTATTTCGCCTGATTCCAAGATGATCATTTTGAATATTTCGGCCCGTAATCTTTCGAGAGGTGTTCTCGTTTCAAGTGCACTTCTTTTCTTGATGACGCCGTGGCTTGGAATTCCGCTTCTTGCGGATCTGGGGCGCTGGCTGGAATTGGCGGTGGGAAATTTTATTTTCCAGACGGCCCACCTTGTTCATTTCGTGGGTGGAATCCTCGGCTGGATTCTCATTGGGCGCTTTCTACCGCGGCTCCTAAGCTCGGATGATCTTGCTAGGATGCGAACTTAGATTTTACGTTTCGAGAACTTTTCGTTGACGCGGAGCCATTATTTGACGAGCAACCGGGAGAGTGGTTCAATTAAAAGTGAGCATGGAAGATAGGTATGTTTTAGTGACGGGAGGAGCCGGATACATTGGGTCCCACACCGTTAGGTTGCTTTGTTCGGAGGGTTACCGAGTCGTGGTTCTGGACAATCTTGTTTATGGACATGAAGGGGCGATCGTTGACGAATCAGCAAAGCTGGTAGTGGGAGAGGTTGGCGATCGGGATCTTTTGACCCGGTTGTTTGCCGCGCATCATTTTATTGGTGTCATTCATTTTGCTGCCTACGCCTACGTAGGGGAATCTGTAAATGATCCCTTAAAATATTATCGTAATAACACTGCCGAGCCTCTCACTCTTCTTGAAGTGATGTCCGAGTTTGGCTGCAAATCCTTCGTTTTCTCATCAACCTGCGCGACCTATGGAGAGCCGGAGAGGCTTCCTCTCACCGAGGATCATCCGCAGAAGCCAGTGAGCCCCTACGGGAAAAGCAAGCTCATGGTAGAATGGATTCTCGATGACTGCGATATCGCGTGGAATCTTAAAAGTGCTGCTCTCCGATACTTCAATGCCAGTGGGTGCTCAACCGACGGTTTGATCGGAGAAGATCACAGCCCAGAGACCCACTTGATTCCTCTCGTCCTACAAGCCATTAAAGGTGAGGTCCCCGAAATTACGGTGTTCGGGACAGATTATCCGACGGATGACGGGACATGTATCCGTGATTATATTCATGTCGAAGATCTGGCCACTGCACATCTCGCTGCTCTCAGACATTTGACCGGAGGCGGAGATTCTCTCCGTTGCAACCTCGGGACCGGCATCGGGATTTCGGTGAAGGAAATCATTGATATCGCAGAAGAAGTAACGGGTCAGAAAGTCCCCGTGAAATACGGCGCTCGCCGTCCGGGCGATCCTGCGCACCTAGTCGCTGATCCTGAACAAGCCAAGAAGCTGCTCAATTGGGAAGCTTCTCGCAAAGATCCTCGCTCAATGATTGAAACTTCCTGGAAATGGATGTCTCAACCGCACGACGGACATTTTCCCAGTTGATTCCGGAAGATATACAGTGTAACTACATTTTTTTTCTTGATCTCAACCTCAAAACAAACGATCAACCCTCTAGGAATGTTACATACACCAACTTCTACAACAGGCTCAAATCGACTGCTTCGAAGCTTTCGAAAAGGCTTTAGCTTGGTCGAACTTTTGGCGGTCATGGCAATTATCGCGATTCTCCTCTCGCTCGCTTCGGTTGGAATCAGCCGGATCGGAAAAGGGCAGGGAGTGACCGCTGGGCTGGCGATCGGAGAAGGACTGCTTGCCCAAGCCCGAATCTTGGCGATGAATCAAAATGCTCCGGCACGACTCATCATTCACGGAAATCTAAACGATGCCGATCCAATTCAGCGCGAGCGTTATCGGCGGATGATGATGGTGGTCTATCAGACAACCGACGAGGAGGGTCGAATCATTCCCGAGTGGAAAAGAGCCGGTTCACCGACCTTCTTGCCACAAGGAGTTTATTATAGTCCTGAGCTTAGTAGGGCGGATATGCGGGTGGGGGGAGTTCTCCCAGAAGATAGTCACCAGTTGACCAATGACCAATCTGATACTTCGCAGTGCCACTTTTACGAGTTCAACGGTCAGGGGGTTTGCACCACCCCCGGGGCCGGTTTCGTAGTGGTAAACGGTGCCCGCCCGAGCGGGGCTTCACAACCCCTGTTGGGCGGGAAAAGGGACCTTGGCGGTTTCGTTGTTCTTAAGAATGGCGGCACGACCATGATTAGGGATATAGAGCAGCTGGGTGCTGTCGGAACTAACTAACAGAAATCTCACAGAGTTAAGATGACGACAAATATACCGAAAAATTTTAATGCTTCCAAAGCAGGCTTTACGCTTGTCGAGGTTGTCATCGCACTGGGAATCCTAGTTGTGATGATCACGGGGTTTATGGCGGTTTTTGGGCCTGCCGCTCGGACGATCAAGAAAACGCTCTCTACCGATGAGGCAAGTCGATTGCAGGCAACATTGGAGCTAGAACTCAGGACAGTCCGCCAAGGACGAGAACGTCGTCGCTACCAAGGTGACCCCTTTCAAAAGGCGATTGATTGGATTGCTCAATCCCAAGAACAGGGAGAGACCGTCATCATCTACAAATACCGCGGGATTCCGGGGAAGTTCCGTAACGACGGGACTCTTGAACCCTCTGATCGAGCTCTCGCTATTGCTGGGCGTGAGTTCTTGGTTCAACCAATGGTTCGGCGCCTAAGTGATCCTCTTTTTGAGGAAGATCTTCAAGGCGTCGAGGGTCGGGTGTTTTTCGTGAAGCTACGTCAGCTTATTTTCGAGGGACAAGGTCTCCGCGTCAGTGAAGAGTCGGGCACAATTGTGGATCCCAATGTTCCGGGACAGGATTTTGCGAAATCACCGCAATCTTATCCGGAAGCGGTCATCGCTTTCGAAGCTGAGTACTATAGTTTGCCGACGACGACTTTTGCCTATCTTTCTGGTTCATTTGATCCCAATAATTTCACTCGACCCATTTTCTCGCGTAACCTTGTCGTAAGGCGCTAGAACAATTGTTCACAACCTATGAAATACTCTCGCATTCGCAAATGTTGCGCCAAGGGATTTACTCTTGCCGAGCTTATGGTGGCGATGTCCATCACTCTTGTTCTCGTGCTTCTTACTCTTCTTATCACCGGCACAGCGATTGATACCTGGAAAGCCGCACGGACTGAGATTCGCGCAGCCGGTCAGGCTAAAGTCATGCTCAACGCTCTTGGACGTGACTTGGAATCAATGGTCAGCCGCTTGGGAAACAACGATAGCCAGTGGCTTATCGCGACGACTACTGACTCTGACCAAGGGATTGGACCGGAGAAGCATAAAAGCCCGAATGCAGCACGCTTGACCTTTTTCACATCTGCATCTGATCGCTACAACGGAAACGCTGGAAGCCGCGAGCGACTTAGCGATTCAAGCGGGGGTAATCGTAATGACGACCAAGGTGGCGATGTTTCTGCGGTTTCCTATCAGCTCGATTTCGTCGACCCCGTTTTTGGAAATCCGAACGAACGGTTTTCAACTTTTGTTCTCTATCGAAATCTTCTCGACCCGAAGGAAACCTATGATCGTTCGATTATGGGGAGACAAAATCTTGAGACCGCTTTCGATGAGTCGGGAGCGAATGAGCTAGCGGACTTAATGTGCGAGAATGTTTACGAATTCACGGTCACTTTTGTCGTAGCCTATCGTGATAGCGCTGAGCAGGACCGCACTACTAAGATCACGGTAATGACTAAAGATTCGGGCCTTGGGACTGTTAAGAACTTTGCCATAAATGGGACCGGATTAGCACCCAATTTGAATACGCGCTCTGAGTTTGTTGGGGGACGTATCACTTCTGTGGAACTTGCAATCACGGTTCTTTCTGATGAAGGTATTGCGATTCTAAAAAGGGGACCATTCCAGAGTGAGATTGCGAGCACTCGGTTTATTGAGCAAAATAGCTTCCGATACACTCGTTCGGTGACGATTCCGCAGGGTTAATTTTTTTTGAAAGTAATTCTTGAATAAGGAGGGAGGGGAGACTACCTCCTCCGCCGTCAGAGAGACAGTGCTTAGCGCGGGTGGCGGAATTGGTAGACGCGCCAGACTAAGGATCTGGTGTCCATTGCGGACGTGGGGGTTCGACTCCCCCCTCGCGCACCATCTCTTGGCCTAAAAACCGAAAAAAGCCTTCAAATTTAGGGGGCTTTTTAAAATCTCTGAAAATTGGGGTCGATTAGCTCAGTGGTAGAGCGCTTGCTTCACACGCAAGATGTCACTGGTTCAAATCCAGTATCGACCACCATTTTAATAAGGTTGGGGATTGTGATAAGAGAGGTTCTCAATGGCAGGGCCAGGTTGGTAAATCCTCTACGATTTGAACTGGATTTCGACAGGGGGCTAGGGGGCGATTATTCCCTCCGTTTATAATTAGGCCCAGAACCTGGATTTTTTTTGAGACAAATGAGGCCAGATAGGGCATTCTCTTTCATATAGTTATGTCGGTTGGGAGAATGGATCCAGGTGAAGCATGGCGGGAATGGCTCGAAGAGAGTGCCCCTCGCCTTCTCGCCTACGCTCGGGCGCGGTGCAATGATGCCCAAGAAGCTGAGGATTTGCTGCAGGATGCTCTGATTAAGCTCTGGGGCTATCAGGAAGAGAGGGAATGCCGTCCGCCAGACCTGCCTCTCGCATTTTCGGTGATGCGTTATCTTGGTCTTGATCGTGGTCGCCGCAAAGGTCGGCGAGAAAAGCGTGATCAGAAGATTATTCAATTTCAAAGCGGCGAGGACCACTGGCTTGATCCAACCCTCGAAGATACCGAAGAAGCTGAGCTTCTCCGGAAGGAGGTTGAAGAGCTGCCTGACAAACTTCGTGAGGCACTCACCCTCAAAATATGGGGTGGTCTCACCTTTGCTGAGATCGGAAGTGTTCTCAAAATCTCTCATAACACGGCCGCTTCCCGATATCGCTATGCTCTTGAGCAGCTGCAAAAGA
Organism: Akkermansiaceae bacterium; assembly: GCA_029242935.1. Lineage (GTDB taxonomy): Bacteria > Verrucomicrobiota > Verrucomicrobiia > Verrucomicrobiales > Akkermansiaceae > SW10. The sequence goes on along the minus strand of JAQWSX010000061.1, from coordinate 20,532 downwards.
AACTAAAACATCTTCAAAATATCAAAAATGGATAACACACTGAAGAACCTAGAATCGAACCTTGAAACCCTGGCACCTCGTGGTCTCAGCGACAGGGGAAGAGAGAATTGTCATCAGTTGATCGACCAGTTGGTGGAAGACTATAAATCTTCCACGAGGAACTCGAATCAAGGGAGCTGGAAGGGAACTGCTGCGGCTGCGGCTGTCGCGCTTGGAATCGGAATTAGTGGTGGATGGTTTTTGGGCATGGATAGGGCGTCTTCTTTACTTGTAGAGGACGATAAATCTGGAGGGGCTAAAGATGTTTTAGTGTTCGAACATCTGGATCACGAGTCGTGGATTTTAGCCGAAGAATCGCCAAATGTTTATGTGACTAAATCAGGAGAAATTAGAGAAATTTCAAGAGAGGTTGAGGTCACCGAGGAGGTTGTGCAACACCGGGAAAGTGGTTTGGTTGTGACGATCGAGACAACTGATCATCATGTTGTTGATGCTCCCAAGAGTGACTTTTAGCTATTTAAAAACGTGAAACTCCTTCTGATTCTCTTATTATTTCTTGTGCCGAGTTTCGTGCAAGCGGGGGGTCTTCCGTGGATCGGCGTCTCGCTTAAACCACTCACAACGGAGGATCGTGAGGTGTCACCACTCGGGCCGGGAGTTGGGCTTAGGGTTTCTGGAGTAGTGGCAAATGGACCGCTTGCAAAGGCTGGTGGTAAGGACGGAGATCTTTGGTGGAAATTTGACGACCAGATTCTTTTAAATATGAGGCAGATGGTCGTTCTCCTTCGAGAAAAGAAGGTTGGAGAGACAGTGGAGGTTCAAATTTTCCGAAAGGGGGATCTCAAGAAGTTCAATTTGTTGCTAGGATCTCGACAGGTTCCCCAAGTAAGACCTGTCAGCTCGCTGATAAAAAATAGAAATATTGAGAAGTCGAGACGCCTGGCAAAGCGGGAGCAGGTGGCTCGCCTTAGCACAGAGGAACAGGTGTTAAGTTTGGAGTCTGAAGGCAAACGATGGAGATTTAAGGTGAAGGAGGATGACGTAGTGATCCTTTCAGCACTCGTTAGCGCTGATGATTTGAGCGAAAAACTCCCTAGAAAGTGGATTGGTGCCTTTATGATTCTGAGGCAGACCCTCCAACGGCGGCTGGATGCAGGTGATGCAAGCTCTGAAGAAAAGGTTCGCTTCACTCCAAGGGTCACAAAATAGCGTCCCAACGAATGAGGATAATGCGCCCTGCTCGAGAATTAGGTTAAACCTTTTTTTCTTCGGTCCTTGCCATTCACGCTTGTCCCTTCCAGTGTCGCGACATGCATTCTGATGTCGCGAAGTTAGTGGAAGCGGGCCGAATTACCGCGCCCGTTGGTGAGAAACTCTCAAAGATTGCTCCTGGGTCATACCGGATTCATAAAGGTTTTGGTGGGGGTGTGGTGACCGAATGGGATCTTTTCAATGGCAAGGTCACAATTGATTTCGAAAAGGAAAAGGGAAAGGTCATGGGACTGAAACTTGCTCTTGAAAAAACTGAGGCAGTTGAGGCCAATGATGTTCGTGCCCAAAAGGTAAGCCAACTTGGCGAGCTCAAGGATCTTGCGGAAAAAGATCCGGTGGAATTAGTCGCCCGCACGATTGAAACCAGGGGTGGAAACATGACCATGGATCAGCTTGATGCCGAGCTTTGCGGGAGTGTTGTCGACGAATCCGGGTATAAAAAATGGTGGGAAAAGACCAAAAAAGCTCTCCGTGAGAGCAAACGTGTTTCCGTTCCAACGAAACGCACCGATCCTCTTGTCCTTCGCGACGAATCTACGGGTCCGGGAGAGGCTTTGGTTGATGATTTAGATCAGGCTCGTTCACCAAAAGCCCGCGTCAAAGCTCTCGAAGCTATTCAGCGGGAGGCGCCGTTGGTCGCTGCAACGGAAGGTTTGCTTGCTCGTGCCTTTGAGATAGTCAACGACGCAGCTTTAAAATTAATGAAGCTCGCTCCGGCACAATCATTAGAGTTGATTGCGCTTCGTGATGAGATTGCTCAAGAAACAAAGCAAGACGACGCAATTTCGGCTGATGCTCCCAAGCTTGCCGAGGTTCTTCAGGTGGCCGACGGTAATCTTTCCGAAGATCTTAATCACGTCGCTGCGGCTCGCTTAAAGCGTATTCTTGAAGCATTTCCTCCTGCTTTCGGTGACGACTGGGTTGGCAAAGTGCTCTCTGTTTTTGGTAAGATAAGCTCTCGGGGAGTTTCTGAAATTGCAAAACTCTTGGGAGAGAAAGCTGAGACTAAAGCTCTCAACGACCATATTAAGGTCGCGCTTTCACGTCATGCTCTCGGGCCGGATTCGCTTGCTTGGATTTGTCGCGAACGCAAGAAGTTGGCTGAAGATGTTTTTGACGGTTCGGTGGGTTCGGTGATTCTTACTGTTCTTGAGCAGGATTCTCTCGATGACGGGCCTCGCCGAAGCGGACGTCTGGGGAACCTCCTTCTCGATGACAAGGAACTCATTGCAGATATCCTAGATGGAATGGAGTTGAACGATGTTCGCAACTTCGCTCGTAAGCTTCTTGCGAGCCCCGCTTTTCCTGATCTCGATCGGAAATCGCTGATGGCTCGGGTCATTAAGAAGGTTCCTGAGACTCAAGAAATGGTTTCTGGGGAGAATCAGGCAAAGGGTGACGATACCCTCCTAGTTTCCTACGAAAGTCTTGATCGCCGGAAGGCGGAGTATGAGGAGCTGGTCAACAAGCGGATCCCGGCCAACGTCAAAGAGATTTCGACAGCTCGTGCCCACGGTGATCTTCGTGAGAATTTCGAGTATCACGCGGCCAAGCAGATGCAAACTGTTCTTAACTCGCGCAAAAACGATCTCGAGCGGGATCTTGAGCGGGCTCGACCGACTGACTTCAAAGGCGCTGATACTTCGGCGATTAATATCGGCACGAAGGTCATGGTTGCTATCGAAGGTGGTGAAGAACGCTCCATGACAATGCTGGGGGCTTGGGATGGTGATCCCGAAAAGAATATCGTATCCTATCTTTCCGAGATTGGTCAGGCACTCCTTGGTAAAGTAGTAGGGGATGTTGCTGAAATTCATGACACTGATACCGAAGAGCTCATCACGGTGACGATCACCTCGATCGATACTATTTAAGGCTCCTCCCTTAAAAAAATTCTAAATATACATATGTCGAACACTACCATTCAGTCGATCAAAGGCCGCGAAATCATTGATTCGCGGGGTAATCCTACTGTTGAAGTTGATGTCACCCTCAGTGGTGGCGCATTCGGCCGTGCTGCCGTTCCCTCGGGAGCCAGTACTGGTGAACATGAAGCATGGGAGCTTCGCGACGGTGACAAGGATCGCTACCTTGGAAAGGGCGTCCTCGGCGCCGTTGCTAATATTAACGACAAGATTGCTCCGGCTCTTCTTGGAAATTGCGCTTGTGATCAAACCAGTGTCGACCAAGCCATGCTGGCCCTTGATGGCTCTCCGAACAAAAAGAACCTCGGAGCAAATGCTCTTCTTGGAACGTCTCTTGCCGTAGCTCGTGCCGCAGCTTCTGCATCGGGGCTTCCACTTTACAAATATCTTGGTGGTCCCAATGCCAAGGTTCTTCCGGTTCCAATGATGAATATCATTAATGGTGGATCTCACTCTGATGCTCCGATTGCCTTTCAGGAATTCATGATCCGCCCGGTGGGTGCCGAGACCTTCAGCAAAGCCGTGCAAATGGGTGCCGAAGTCTTTCATAATCTCAAGAAGGTTCTTCACGATAGGGGACTTTCGACCGCTGTCGGTGATGAGGGCGGCTTTGCTCCAACCTTTGAAGGCACCGAGGATGCTTTAGATACCGTCACTTTGGCTGTTGAGAAAGCAGGTTATAAAGTGGGTGAAGACATCACTTATGCACTCGATTGTGCCGCTTCGGAATTCTTTGAGAACGGAGTATACGATTACGCCAAATTTGAAGGAGACGGTGGGGCCCAAAGAGGATCGGACGAGCAAGCTGCTTATTTGGCCGAGCTTTGCGCAAAGTATCCCATCGATTCAATTGAAGATGGTTGTGATGAAAATGACTGGGACGGTTGGAAGGTTCTCACCGATAAGATCGGCGATAAGGTCCAACTTGTGGGTGATGATCTTTTTGTCACCAACGTCGACTTTCTTCAGAAGGGAATCGATCTTGGAGTGGCAAACTCCATCTTGATAAAGGTCAATCAGATCGGAACACTTACCGAAACTTTTGATGCGATTGAGCTCGGTAAGATTCATGGATACAATTCTGTGATTTCCCATCGTTCAGGAGAGACTGAGGATAGCACGATCGCCCACCTCGCGGTCGCAACCAATGCCGGCCAAATCAAGACAGGCTCGATGAGCCGTTCTGATAGAATCGCCAAATATAATCAACTTCTTCGCATCGAAGAGGCACTTGGTGGGAATGCCATTTATGGTGGTTCCTAAGTGTTGGGGGGCTTCAAATTCATCAAAAACTGCAGGTTTCACCTGCAGTTTTTTTTGTTTAGACTTCCTTAGTATCGATCTTAGGTTAGTTTTTTATCGATGGGTCGCTATTTTCGAGTCTCAACCAAACGTTCACCTGAGTTTTCCGAAGGTCGAGGGAATCGTGGTTTCTTTGGAAAGCCAACCTTGGTGTTGTTCTGGTTCTTTATCTTGGCTGCTTGCTTCGCTGTCGCGATTCCAGCGATCCCTCAATATCACCTTCTTAAGAAAATCGAAGTGGAACTGGTCGACACCAAACAAGAGGAAAGGCGACTCGAGAGGCGTATTCAGCAATTGGCTGCCGAGGCTCGCGCCCTTGAGGAAAACCCGCGCTATTTGCAAGAGCGGGCTCGGGATCCTCTTCGCTATATGCGGAAAGGGGAAACCATTATTCAGATTCAAGATTAGATGGTCATCGAATTGAATCCACCATCAACCACGATTTCGGTGCCCGTGATGAATCCTCCAGCTTGATTGGATGCCAAGAGGAGTGTTGCTCCGATTAATTCTTGAGGATTTCCGAATCTTGAAGCCGGAGTATGGCGTAGAATTTCGGCGACCCGAGATTCGTCGAGCACCTTGCGGTTTTGTTCTGCGGGAAAAAATCCTGGGACCAGCGTGTTGACGCGGATGTCACGGTCGGCCCATTCGCGCGCAATGTTGCGGGTTAGATTGTGGACGGCTGCTTTGGAGGCAGAGTAGGTAAAAACCCGAGAAAGCGGGTTTAGGCCGGAAATCGACCCTAGATTAATGATCGAGGCCTGCACATCGCGGCTCAGGAAGTAATTTCCAAAAACTTGGCAGGCCCGCATGACACCTACAAGATTGACATCCAGAATTTTGAGGGCCTCTTCATCTGTGATTTCCACGAATGGGCTTGGGGAATTAATTCCCGCGCCATTTACAAGGATGTCGACTTTGCCGGATTGCTCTACCACCGAGTTTAGAAGTTCATTGAGTGATTGACGGTCGCCAGCGTCTGCCAATGCAAAATATCCCTTCCCGCCGGCTTCTTCGATGACCTTGAGCCGCTCGTTTGCTTTCTCCTCATTCCGCCCGACCAAAACGACTTCTGCTCCGGCCTTGGCAAGCCCGAGCGCCATACAGGAGCAAAGCTCACCAGTGCCCCCAATCACGACGGCAGTTTTGCCCTCGAGGCCGAAAATCTCTCTTAAAAATTGTGCTGTTTTCATGATGCCGCAACCCTAGTGGGTGGGTGGCTAGCGGCAAGAATTGAAAATAAAGAAGTTTGAAGAAAGTGCCTTGACGAGGGGATTTAGGCCTCAATATCCCAGCTGGGAAATGTTAAAGCGAAATCGCAGAATTTTCGGTAGCCATTAGGAGGTGAATAGTTACCTTTTCAGTGTTGATGAAGTGCGACTCATGCCAGGAGAAGGCCACGGTGTTTTACACCCAGGTGACCGAGGGCAAGCTTAGGAAGTTTGTCCTCTGCGAAGCTTGCGCCCAAAAAAAAGGAATCACGAACGTGGATGATCTTTTAATGGGTGGTGATATGCTTGGGAATTCTCCTCCCCAAACTAAGATCCAAGATCTTGTCGCGGAGCTAAATCAGGAAGATTGTAATGCCTGCGGCTTCACCTTAGATGATTTTCGAAAAGTTGGCCGCCTTGGCTGTCCTGAGTGCTATCATGTGTTCTCTCGTGAAATCGCGGAGCGCCTTCCTTCCATGCACAAGGGAGGTGTTCATAAGGGGTATTTACCCGAAGGAGTGGCCATGAAACAGGCTTTGAAATCAGAACTCGCGTGCTTGGCTGACAAATTGGAAAGCGCAATTGGAGATGAGCGATTTGAAGATGCTGCAATGATTCGGGATCAGATTTGCAAAATTGAAAAGAAGAAAGGGGTGGTCGAGCCATGATGCGATTCGCAACACTCCTGAAGCATCCCGCAGATTGGATGACTGGGCACGGAGAAGAAACATCGGTGGTGCTGACTAGCCGCGTCCGCCTTGCCCGCAATCTTTCCAAATCTCCCTTCCCTGGATGGTCTAGGAAGAAAGATCGGGAAGGCGTATATTTATCTCTTCGGGAAAAGCTAGAATCGGTTCCAGGAATGAAAGATGGCTTTTCTCATGAGCTTTGTGATTTGGATCCTCTACAGAAGCAAGTGCTCGTCGAACGTCACTTGATTAGCAGGGAACAAGCGGCTCGGAGCGAGGGAAGTGGTTCGGTAGTAAATCGTAAGCAGACCCTGAGTTTGATGATCAACGAGGAGGATCATCTTCGGATTCAAGCGATCCGTCCTAGCCTTCAGTTGAAGGACGCTTTCAAGTTGGCCCATGCGGTTGATCAACGTCTCGAAAAAGTGGTCGACTTTGCGATTGACCCGACCCTTGGATATCTCACTGCTTGTCCGACCAATTTGGGGACTGGTATGCGGGCCTCTTCGATGCTTCATTTACCTGGCTTAGTTTTGAGCGATCAAATCGGCCCAGTGTTAAAGGGAATCAATAAACTTGGTTTAGCGGTTCGTGGGTTATATGGCGAGGGAACCGAGTCGTTGGGGAATCTTTTCCAAATTTCAAATCAATCGACGCTCGGTGAGAGCGAGGGAGAAATTCTCGACCGATTAACCAAGGTGATTAGCGACGTGGCGCTATACGAACTCCAGGCCCGGAAAAAGCTAATGACTGAAGATTCGATAATGGTGCGTGACCGGATAGGTCGTGCAGCAGGCAATCTCTCCTATGCTCATATCATTACCTCAAAAGAGGCCCTTAACCATCTTTCCATGCTCCGCTTGGGCGCCGATCTGACACTGCTCCCGGCGGACCTCGTCGAGAGTTGCGATCGCCTCTTCATGGAGACCCAACCTGCCCACCTTCAATGGCGGGCAGGACGTAAACTTGAACCGGAAGCCCGTGATATGATCCGGGCCCAAATGATTCGTGAGCAGTTGCAATCATCTTTACCACCTGCTATTGATTTATCAGGGAAAGAAAGTTAAACGAAATTTCACTCCATCTCAAAGATTCTATGAATAATTTCACACCACGCGCACAGCAGGTGCTGGCTTTAGCTCGAAAAGAGGCCGACCGATTCAATCATAACTACATTGGGACCGAACACGTGCTCTTGGGCCTCATTAAGTTAGGTCAAGGTGTCGCTGTTAGCGTTCTTCAGCGCATGGGGCTTGATCTCGAGTCAGTCCGTATGGAGGTAGAGAAGGAGGTTGGAACCGGACCGGACACCAAGAGTTTGACCAATATCCCTTACACTCCGCGCGTCAAGAAGGTGCTTGCTCTTGCAAATAAGGAGGCCAAGCAACTCAATCATTCCTATGTTGGAACTGAGCACATTCTTTTGGGGCTGCTTCGCGAAGGCGAGGGGATGGCGGCTCGGGTTCTTACCAGCTTAAGTGTGGACCTTCAAACAACCCGCAATGAGGTGCTTGCGGAAATCGATCCTAATTTCGCAGCCGAAGAATCTGATGACGAATTTGATTTTGATGATGACGATGAAATCGAGATGGAAAATGGGGAGGATGCTGAAGGAAAGACCAAGACCCCGGCATTAAAAGCTTTCGGTCGTGATCTCACCAAGCTGGCCCAATCCGGGGATCTGGATCCGGTGATTGGCCGCGCCTCTGAAATTGAGAGGGTTATTCAGATCCTTTGTCGACGCACCAAAAATAACCCTGTCTTGGTAGGGGAGGCGGGAGTGGGTAAAACCGCAATCGTTGAAGGGCTTGCACAGGAGATTGCGGCTGGTGATGTTCCTGAAATACTTCGCGATAAGAAAGTCGTCACTCTTGATCTTGCTTTAATGGTTGCTGGCACGAAATACCGTGGTCAGTTTGAAGAACGCATCAAGGCTGTCATGGATGAGATCCGCAAGGTCAAGAATGTGATACTCTTTATCGATGAACTACACACCATTGTTGGTGCGGGGTCGGCTGAGGGAGCGATGGATGCTTCAAATATTATCAAACCTGCCTTGAGTCGTGCGGAGCTTCAATGCATCGGTGCAACCACTCTTAATGAGTTTAGAAAGCACATTGAAAAAGACTCCGCTCTGGAGCGCCGTTTTCAGCAGGTTAAGGTAAATGAGCCCTCAATTGAGGATGCCATAGAAATTATGAAAGGCCTCCGCGAGAAGTATGAGAGCCATCATAAAGTTCGCTATTCCGAAGTGGCTCTCGAGGCTTCGGTGAAGTTAACTTCTCGTTATCTTACAAGCCGCTTTCTCCCTGATAAGGCTATCGATGTTGTTGACGAAGCTGGAGCCCGTGCCCGGATTCAAACAATGACACGACCGATCGGACTCAAGGAGTTGGAGTTACGCATCGCGGAGATTAACGATGAGAAGGTTGCTGCTATTAACGATCAGGATTTTGAAAAAGCTGCTGCTCTTCGTGATGAAGAAAAAAACACCCGAAAGGAGCTCGATGACAAGATCGAAGGCTGGCGTGGTGAAAGCGAAGAGAAAATCGTGGATATCGAAGAGGATGATATTATGTCGGTCGTCTCTAAGTGGACAGGTGTTCCGCTCCAACGTATGGAGCAGAAGGAAGCGGCTAAGCTCCTGAAGATGGAGGAAAATCTCAGGGAGACTGTCATCGGGCAGAGTGAGGCTGTTGTTGCAATTTCTAAGGCTCTTCGTCGATCGCGTGCTGACCTTAAGGATCCACGCCGTCCGATCGGATCATTTCTTTTTCTTGGGCCAACTGGTGTCGGTAAAACCTACCTTGCTCGAAATCTTGCTAACTTCATGTTCGGGGATCCGGAGTCGCTTATTCAGATCGACATGTCGGAATACATGGAGAAGTTCAGCGCGAGCCGTCTTATCGGATCGCCTCCGGGGTATGTTGGGTACGAAGAGGGTGGTCAGCTTTCCGAGGCTGTGAGGCGTCGTCCTTATTCCGTCATTCTTTTTGATGAGGTTGAAAAGGCTCACCCAGATGTCATGAATCTACTGCTTCAAATTTTGGAAGAAGGAATGATTACCGATAGCTTCGGTCGTAAAATCGATTTCCGGAACACGATTATTATTCTGACTTCGAATGTCGGAGCCGAGAGCATCAAGCGCCAAACGACATTGGGCTTCAATGCGATGGCAGAGGATGAGGCAGACTTCGAAGGAATGAAGGCCAAAATAGATGCCGTTGCCAAAAAACACTTCCGACCCGAATTCCTGAACCGACTTGATGAGCTCGTGGTATTCCGGATGCTTGAGAAAGAGAGCCTTAATCAGATCGTCGATCTTGAAGTTGCGAAGTTGGTGAAGCGCCTAGCTGATAAAGAGATCGACCTTGTTCTCGAGGAATCTGCACGCGACCTCATTGTCACCGAAGGCTACGATCCTGATTATGGTGCTCGCCCGATGCGCCGGGCCGTTGAGCAATTGCTTGAAGATCCGCTTGCTGAAGCCATTCTTTCGGGTGGAGTTAAGGAGGGTCAACACGTCACAGCCAAGGTGAAGAAGGACGAGAAAAAAGTTTCATTCAAAACTAAAGCTCGCAAGAAGCCAAAGAAGGCTGGCGCTTCTACTCCTTAGGGGGCCAGTGAGCCCAGGGTGATTTTACTTGTCTATTGTGCCGATTCTACAATCGGTGAAAGCTTTTCTTGCCTGATCCAGCCGGTGGATCCGCCAGGAAGCTCAATCTTAGACCATCCTGCCCGAGTCGTTTTGACTTGGCACAGGCTTCCAATAACGTTCTCGCGAATGGCATCGCCCCCCTCGAAGGGCTGGCTCCTCATCGTCGCTTTCTCTGTCACGACTGACAGTTCGCTTAGCGGCTCGAAGCTCACTCCCTTTGGATAGAGCTTCATCCCGGTGATTCCAATCACGAGTCCAAATCCGGTGAAAACGCAGAAAGTGACGAGGAGAGGTTTTCGCTTACTACCAAAAATATTCCAGGCAGTTAGAATGGCAATGACGAGTGACCAGATTCCCAGAAGGAAGATTTGAAAGTAAATCCACTTAGGGAGTCTGGATAACCATTCGGTCCCCTCCGGCAAACGGGCGTGAAACCCTGGTAGCCCGATCATTAGCTTGGAGCTGTCGCCGCCATGTAATTGATATCGATGGGCCCACAAAGCGGCTTCGCCGTAGTTTTCTAATTTTTTCTCACAAATGCAGAGGTTATGAAGATGCTCTTTCACAGCTCCCGCTTCCATTGATGCAAGAATTTCGGCTTTGGCTTCCTTGGGAGGAAGGTTGTTTCCTTTGCCAGTCTGAATCAAGGAGCTCGCAAAGATGAAAAACAGTAAGAGGGGAGACAAAGTCTTAAGGAGTCTTAAGATCCGCTTTTTTTCGCCCGGTTCAAGGCTTTCTGGTTTGGGATTCTGCCGAAAGCAAATCGCATCTCGAATTTCAAAAATCTCCTTAAATCCTTCAGTCGCATCGTGCTCCGTCGCAAACCGGGCGGCTTCCCGAAAAAATGTCACCCGGTCGTTACTTGCGGAAGTCACTTCATTGAGCTTGTTTTCAAATTCCCTCAGAGGCATCGAAGCAATTCGGCGAGCTTTTAACTTGTTTCGGAATGCGATTCCAAGAATCCAGCAGGTGATCAATGCTGGAATGATTTGCCAGGTCCACTTGGTGAGGGAGGATGATTTCCCAAAAACTTTTAGAGGGCGTTCGCGAGGGGTTAGAAATTCCAGAGCTTCTTCTGGAGATTCAGGAGAAGGGAGTTGTCCGGTGATCTTTATCGGCAAAGGAAGGGACTCTTTTTTTACGTAATTCTCGAGTAATGGGTCGAAATAAATGAAGCGATAAGGAGGGAGTGTCTGAACTTTTTTTAGAGGTCTTAAGACATGCGAGAACTCAGCGGTCCCTGAACTCGAACGGCGTTCACCGCCGCTCGGCTTAGCCATTGTTTCAAATTTTTTCCAATCATTGTTAAGATCAACCAACTGAGGCCCAGGAAATTGATCGATATTTCCAGAGCCGGTGATGCGTGTTTCAACAGTAAGCGACCCTCCGAGTTCAAGTTCAAGACTCAGAGGGCGAACCTCAATCGAAAATGTTCCGACGGCTCCACCGAAACCGGAAGGCGCTCCTTCAGGAAGAGGCCGAACATCTAGCTCTACTGCTGGAAAATCGATCTTCGCGGTAAAGGAACCGGTGGCGAAGCCTCCGCGAACCATTTGCCGTCGGAGTAAGGTGGCGCTGGCTGTTCCAGGTCCGAGGACGAGAGGGCCGTCCCGAAGTGCATTGATTGAGCTTGGAAAGGTGTAAATCGCAAATTGATGCCCATCATAATCAAGATATCCAGTTGGTTCAGCCGTCGTGGTGAAACGCCATGCTGCGAGCCCATCCTTCTTGATGTTGATGACATTTCCATCTGATAACCGAAGTAAGTGAGGTGCCGCTTGGGAAAGATACAGCTTAGCCTCGACGTCCTGTGTTTCACCTAAATAAGGATTTGTTTTCTCAAGAAAGACCCCGGTCAAATACGGGGTGACCTTTCCATTGATCTTAATGCCGTGAGTTTCCAAGCTTTTGACTGGTGCAACTCGAAGAGTGTGGCCTTTTGAGCGAACCACCCCGGAACTGGTTTGAAGCTCGAAGGGAGGAACTTTGTAAATCCCTGGCTCGAAAGCTGAAAGCAAATATCGGAAGCCTTCACGGATTTTTCCGTTGATTTGATATCGGCGCTGGGCTTCTCGTTTAAGAGTGAGAGGAGCAGCTTTAGGGGTGGGTGGCCAATCGATTAGAGTGAGATTCTCGACCCACACAGTGAGGTAGGTTTTTTCCCCAACCACGATGATCGAGCTGTCGAGTTTTGTCTGGATCGCCGGGGCGCCCTGACCGAGGAGGTGATTTCCTCCAGCAAGCGTTAAAAACGAAATGATTACCAAAAATCTCACGATAGTTTTTTCGCAAATTACCAATCGTGTGGATTCCGATTGTAAGGTCTCCGTATCCTCCGCGGGGCCTTTCCTCCAAAATCGGAATACTGCTTTAAGAGCCGCCGAGCTCTTTCGCGGGGCGTTTCGTTTTCCGGAGCATTGGGGTCATCCTTTAGGCTGGAATTCTCTGTCTGTGACTTGTTTTCGGTGCCTTGTTTGCTCTCCTCTTCATTGCTTTGATTTTGGTTCGGATTCGATTGCTCATCGCTAGGCTTTGATTGTTCAGATTTTTCATCGATCTCACTCTCACCATCCTTTGATTCGTTGGTCTGGTTGTCATCGCTATTTTCTTTAGATGCATCACCTTCGTTATCATCGTCCGGATTTTCATTTGATTGATCGCTGGCTGGCTCGTCCGAGGTATCCTGAGAGTTGGGATCATTTTGAGCCTCTTCTTCGGGATCCTTTTTTTCTGAATCATCTTTATTCCCGTCTTCCTTTTCCTGCGCTTTGTCTTCGTCCTTTTTCTCCTTTTCTTTTTGAAGTTCGGCTAATTGTTTCTCTACGGATCGTAAATTATCGGTCGATGCCTCGTCTTGTGGCTGAATCTTCAATGCGGCTTTAAAGTGCTCAATTGATCCTTCCCAGGCTTTTACTTTCTCCTCTTTGGCTTTTGGCGCTCCTAGATAGAATAACGAAGTTGCGAGAGCGTAGTGGGCTTGTTGTAGAATTTCAGAATCTTCAGTCGAAAGTGCCGAGCTAAATGAAGCGACAGCGGTAGGCCAATCTTGAGCCTTGGATGCTGCCGAACCAGACGCAAGATATAGGCTTGCTGCACGGTCGCCTGAAGTCTCTTCGGCAGCTTCGGTGAACAACTGCTGTGCTGTAGTTGTTTCGCCTGCCTTCAGGGCAGCAACGCCATCTTCCACCAAGCCTGCCTCAGCTCCTGGGGTGGCGAGAATAAATGCCGCCATAGCAACGATCGGAGCCAAAGGAAGGCACTTAATGAAAATAGAAGCCATAATAAGGAGAAGTCCGCCAAAAACAAACCACCGATGAGCTGGTTTAGCAACCCGTTGGTGTTTTCCTTCTTCTCGAAAGCGATCCATTTCAGCGAGTGCTGAATCCAACTTGCCGATAAAACCGGCCCCCATTCCTTTGGAATAATATCCATCAGTTTCTTCCGCTATTACCTGTAGAGCTTCTTCATTGAGTTTGGAGAAAACAACATTCCCAGAGCGATCTCGGAAATTCCCATCACTTTCCCGAGAGTCGGGAATGAATGAGCCCTCTGTTGTTCCTATTCCAATTGCGTAGATAAAGATACCCTCTCTGGCGGCACCTGCGGCCGCTTCCTCTAGTCCTTCGGAGGATTTTTCACCATCGCTGAATACCACCATGATGTTACTTTGTTGGCCTGTTTCCCTCAGGAGTCGCGTCCCAGAATCGATGGCTGTGGTGAGGTTGGAGCCTCCCACTGGAATGTCATTGGGGTCAAGTTGAGCCAAAGTTTGTTCTACGAAGCTGTGGTCGATGGTGAGTGGAGATTGAACAAGCGTTTCTCCAGAAAATAAAAGGACTCCGACTCGATCGTTAGGGAATCGTTCTAGAATTTCAAGGGCAGCAGCTCTTGATGCCAACAGTCGGTTGGGCTCGATATCGCGAGCCAGCATGCTGCGGGAAATATCCACGCAAAAAAGAATGTTGCGCCCTTCATTTTCTACTTCAATCCATTCCTCGCCGGATTCCGGTTGAGCGATCGCAATGATTAAGCCGGTCATGCCTCCTAAAGCGAGACCTAGAGAGGTGAAGTAAACCCATGGTGGCCGAGTGTGACTGAGGCGGCCTTGCAAACGAGGTGCCACCATTCTCTTCCAACGATAGCGCCGTTTCCTCCACGATAGCCAAGCCATAAACCCAATTAGGGGAAGGGCGATTAGGCAAAGAAGCCATTCGGGTTTTGCAAAACTCATGGCATCGGTGGTGGGTTGAATGCTGAAACAGATAGGTAGCCCAAAATGAGAAGGGCCGATGCCCCAACAAACCAGAAGTAGAGTTCTTTTCTGATAACCCAGCTCTTTCGTTCGACCTCAATTTTTTCAAGGTCGTCGATGCTTTTAAAAGCCTCCCTGAGTCCTAAATAGTCGCGCGCCCGATAGTAATCTCCTTTGGTGATTTTAGCGATTTCCTTAAGAGTTTCGGTGTCAAATTCTTGTCCGGTGTTAACTCCTCGAATCCGGCCTTGGGGAGTTCCAATCCCTACCGGATAAACCTTAATGCCGAGTTCAGCGACTAAGCCCGCTGCTTCAATCGGTGAGAGTTGCCCCGAATTGCTGGCGCCATCTGTGACCAAAACAATGACTTTGCTTTTGCTCTTTGGATCTTTTTTCTCAGTGTCTCTTGCAAGAGTTTCTAAACGATCGCCTGCCGCCACAATGGCACTTCCGATAGCGGTGCCTCCCTCCGTTCGGTCCTTTACTAAGGCGACATCGCGCAATGTGTATTCAAGAATTTGATGGTCGAGGGTGATTGGGGCGACTGTGTAAGGGCGTGCCGCGAAACTTACGATTCCGATTCGATCATCAGGTCGACGGTCAATGAACTCGGTAATAATCTTTTTAGCGGCATTAATTCTGAGTTGGGGGCGCCGCATGCCTCTGTCAGATTCGTAAAAATCAGCAGTCGACATTGAGTAGGAAACATCAAGCGCGATGATGATGTCAATTCCACTTGCTGTCCTTGAGGTTCGGCTCCTCGTTTCTTGCGGGCGGGCAAGTCCGATAATCGCGGGGATTAGCATGAGCGGGAGAATCAAGGGTGCGAACTGAAAGGGGCGGTCTTTAGGCTTAAGTCCCAGCGTGCCTAATACCCGCAAGGTCGGATAGATGAGCCAACTGCGAGAGCCTTTACGATAGCCAAGGAACATGAGCAGCGGAACAGCCAAAAGAAGCAAAAGCCACCATGGTTCCCCGAAATCATAATTATCCAAAAAGCTCATGATGATTTTTGCGAAGGACGGATAAGTAGGAAGGTGATGAGTGCCACGGCACTGATCGAGAGCCCAACCCAGACCAAAGCATTTGCCTGGATTTCAGCGCCTCCGCCGCGCCTTTTGTAGGTGCTGCCCAGTAGTCCTCCGAGTGCAAGAATCATGCCGAAAGGAAAGGCTGCTAGAGTTCGTCTGGCGAAAGTTCGCTGAATCCAGGGTGCCGATTTGGCTTCTGGCAAGGTTGGTATTTGATCGTTTTTTTGACCTTTAGTTGGCGTGAATTGGCGGAGCTTTGTGAGGCATACTCGTGACTCTTCAAGCAGCTTAGAAGAAAGCGTTTGATCGATTTTCGACTTATCATACTTGGCATCGTTCAAGCGGTTAAGAACATAGTTGGTATCGGCCGGTAGTATCTTTTGGCGGGCTTGGAATTCTTCGACTGTTTCGTAAAGCGCCGGCTCTGCTTGAGCGCCGGCGAGGTAGGTTCGGATTGCCAATGAAGCTTCGGCCGCGATCTCCGAAATCAATCTCTCGTCAGCTTGCGATTCGAGTGAGTCAAGAACCCTCATCGCCGGCGTGAAAAAATCGAGGTCAGAGATTGGTTTTGTTTTTTTAGGTTCCGTAAAAAGGAGGCGAATTAACCACCTAATCGCAAGAATTGTGAGTATGACACCGCAAATCAGAAACCACAGAAACCAATCCGGAGTCTCTGGCAGGTAGGTCTCTGGATCCGGAATACCGTGCTGGAGAGTGGGGGGATTATTGGGATCCATAATTATCGTCTGCGAAGTGCTCGGCGCTGAAAGAGCTTATGAAGATCGGCAATATAGTCATCCTTGGTAGAAACTTGAGTGCTATCAATTCCATGCTTTTTAAAGAACGAAGCAAGTCCCTCTCGATATCTTTTGGAGAGTTTTGAGAGCCCCATACGCGTGTTGCTGTTTGAAGTATTTACTAAGATTTCGTGGCCGCTTTCAGGGTCGCGCAGGTAAACTTTACCGACATCAGGGATCCTTTTTTCGAGAGGGTCGAAAATGGGGAGAGCAATGACATCATGTTGCCGCGCGAGGCATCCCAAAGGTCGTTCGAACCCCCAATCGACGAAGTCTGAAATGAAGAAGACCAGACCTTTGCGTTTGAGGGTTTTGAGAAGGAACTTCGAAGCTTCGGCGATTGAAGTTCCCGGATTGGGTGGTTTGGCTGTTAAGATTTCTCGTACCGCTCTGAGCACGGAGCGTCCTCCTTTCGCTGGAGGTAAATAGAGAACCGGGTCTTCAGCAAAAAGAAGAAGTCCGACTTTATCGCCGTTATATCGCGCGCTAAAACCAAGGAGCGCAGCAATCTCGGCCGCGCGTTCGCGTTTACTAAGATGATCGCTGCCATATTCGGTTGAACCTGAAATATCCACGGCGAGAATTACCGCAAGCTCCCGTTCTTCGCGAAATTTTCGAATGAAGGGACTTTCCATCCGGGCGGTGACATTCCAGTCGATGAACCGAATTTCATCGCCCGGCTGGTATTCGCGGAACTCATCGAAATCGAGACCCTGCCCACGGAATGAAGAGTGATAGTCTCCCGAGAAAACTTCCTGAGCAAGGCGTCGTGCGCGGATTTCAAGCCGTCTGACTCGACGCATGATTTCCTCGATACTCTCTTCTTCATCCATTGGTTAGCCGAATTTTAGTAATTGAAATCGAAAAGGGGAACGCAAATTTCACCCGAAAAGCGGGGGCTGTGGATTGTTATTCACATACAGGGCCCCATATTACCCTTGCCCGGAGGCGTGAGGTAGCCTAGCCATCTTGAGGGCCAGATTGGCTCCAAACACATTCAAATTTATGGCGATTGCACGCGCGCTCCTCTCGGTTTCCGACAAGTCCGGATTGGTTGATTTTGCGAAGTCCCTTCATGAGGGCTTCGGGATTGAGCTCATTTCGACGGGAGGGACGGCCAAGGCTCTCCGTGATGGTGGGCTTCCGGTAACTGATGTTGCTGAATACACAGGTGCTCCCGAACTCTTCGAGGGGCGGCTAAAAACCCTCCACCCGAAGATCCACGGCGGATTACTTCAGAGACGGGATTCAGACGATCATGTTGCCCAAGGTAAAAAGAATGACATTCCAACCATCGATCTCGTCGTTGTGAATCTTTATCCTTTCGAGCAAACTGTTGCCAAAGAGGATGTATCGTTAACTGAAGCGATCGAGAATATCGATATCGGCGGGCCTTCCATGTTGCGCAGTGCTTCTAAGAATTATTCTGCGGTTACCGTGGTGACGGATCCTGCTGACTACCAGAGAGTTTTGGAGGAAATGGAAACGCATGATGGTGCTACGACTCTCCGGCTTCGTGAGGAGCTTGCGATCAAGGTCTTTCGCCGAACCTCGGCTTATGACGCTGCAATTTCTAACTTCTTGGGCCAGTGCGATCAGGGGACGGCTTGCAGTTTTTCAGTTAATCTTCCGCTGGTGAGTGATCTTCGCTATGGTGATAATCCTCACCAAAAAGCCCGACTTTATGGTAATTTTAGTGAATGTTTTTCGCAGCTGCAGGGCAAGGAGCTGAGTTACACTAACATCCTTGATATTGAAGCTGCGACTGATCTTATTTTGGATTATAAGCGCTCAACAGTTGGGATTCTCAAACACACCAATCCTTGTGGAGTTGGTCAAGATGAGGATCTTCGGGTAGCTTGGCAGAAGGCCTTCGAAACTGATCGTTCAGCTCCTTTTGGTGGAGTAATCGTGTGTAATCGTCCGATCAACGAAGATCTTGCAAGGGTGATTTCGGAGATTTTTACGGACGTTATCATTGCGCCTGATTACGAGCCTGAAGCACGCGCGATTCTTCAGAAGAAGAAGAATCTGCGTCTCATGAAAATGGAGCCTGGTTATGAGAAATTCCGGAAAGATTCCGTTGTTCGTCCTGCACCTGGTGGCTTAATGGTGATGGATAAAGATCACACTGTTATGGGGCTTGAGGACCTAGAGGTCAAAGTTGTGACCAAACGTCCACCGACCGAGGCTGAGATGACGGCGATGAGATTTGGTTGGCGCGTGGTCAAGCACGTAAAGTCCAATGCGATTGTTTTCAGTTCAGGTGATCGCACCCTTGGCATCGGCGCCGGTCAAATGAGCCGAGTTGATTCTTCACGGATTGCTGTTTGGAAGGCTGAAGAAGCTGGGCTCTCTCTCAAGGGGAGTATTATTGCCTCTGACGCTCTCTTTCCGTTTGCAGATGGCCTGGATGCAGCAATCAAAGCTGGTGCTACTGCTTGTATTCAGCCCGGTGGATCAATTCGGGATGAGGAAGTAATCGCGGCGGCCGATGCCGCCGGAATTGCAATGGTGTTTACCGGGTATAGGCACTTCAAACACTAAATTACTAAGAAATGTCACTTCTCCTCGGGGTTAATATCGATCATGTCGCCACGCTGCGGCAGGCTCGATACGCCATGAATCCGGAGGCTCCGATCCTTGAGCCCTCGGTTTTAGAGGCTGCACTCGAGGCAAAGGCTGGTGGAGCTGATTCGATCACGGTGCACGTCCGCGAGGATCGTCGCCACATGCAGGATGACGATGCGCGATTGGTTCGACGCGAAGTTGATTTGCCCTTAAATCTTGAATTGGCCAATACGGCCGAGATGGTGGATTTTGCCTGCGATTTGAAACCCGACTTCGCATGTCTGGTTCCCGAGAAACGAGAGGAAGTCACGACTGAAGGGGGGCTTGATGTAGTCGGTAATTTGGAATCTTTACGCAAAACAATTACCGAACTCCAAAGCGCAGGTATCCAAGTAAGTTTGTTCATTGATTCAGAAGAGGACCAGATTAAAGCGGCCGCAGATATCGGTGCAGAAATGATCGAATTACACACCGGAACCTTCGCCTTAACCACTGGTGAGGAACGCCAGTCCGAAATAAAGCGCCTGTATTTCGGGGCAGAGCTCGGGAACTCGCTAGGGTTAGGTGTTAATGCGGGGCATGGCATTCATTTGGAGAACATTAATGAGCTTTTTTATGTAAAAAACTTAAAAGAGTTTAATATCGGACACACCTTGATATCCCGCAGTCTTTTTATTGGAATTCGGTCCGCAGTTGAAGAGATGAAGGCCGTCATGTTGGAATATCCAAGTCAGTCAATGAAATGAGTTTAGTTGGAATCGGCATTGATGTTGTGGAGGTTTCCCGAATCCGATCTTCGATGGATGAATTCGGCAGAAAGTTCCTAGCGCGGATCTTTACTGAGAGGGAACAGGAATACTGCGAGCGGCAAAAACGGCCTGAAATGCACTATGCGGCAAGGTTCGCAGCAAAGGAGGCGATTTCGAAAGCTTTCGGGACAGGGATCGGGAAGGATGTTGGCTGGCTCGATATGGAAATTCTGAAAAAGTCGAGTGGTGAACCAGAAGTTCAGCTGAAAGGAGCCGCCGCATTGAAGGCTAAGGAAAAGAACGCGTCTCAAGTCATGGTCAGCTTGACACATTCTAAGTATTACGCAGCTGCGAATGCGGTTATCATAGCGGGTTGAGATTAGAATTCTTGGGAGTGCTTTGAATGGGGGTGGCCGCCCAAGCGAACCTTCAGGGCCGGCGGAATCTTCAACTCAGCATTACATGTATTGTGTGAAGTTACCCCAAACCCTGTGTTTAATGGCCGATCCTAGTGTTTGCCATGCAAAACTCGTGGAAACGTTCTATGCTTCTATAGCTCGCGTGGGTTGGTAAATCGATTGGACACCCTTTTACTTGCCGTCCTCGAAATTTTCACGAGCGCGATTTTGGATTCAATCAGATCGCGCTTTCACGTTCGCAAAACTTCCGGCACACTCTTTCTGTGTCCGAGAAACTGGCAGCGATTCTTGAACGAGCTGAGCAAGCCATTGTAAATCGTAATGGCTCCGAGGTCCTTCAGCTTTGTGTAGATTTGCATTATGCTGATCTCGCTGAGCTTTTTGAAGATATTGATCAAGATGGCCGCGAGTTTTTAACGGAGACTCTAGGCGCGGAGAAATTTTCAGAAATCCTCGCCGAACTTCCCGACACCCTCGTCGAGAAAACCCTCGATTCCTTTGAGCCTGCAGAGCAACGCGAGATTCTGGATTCTCTTCCAGATGATGATCGGGTTGATATTCTTCAGGATGTCAGTGATTCAAAACGTCGGGATTTTCTTGAGCTTCTTGACGAGGATAAACAGGAGGATACTCGGACCCTTCTTCGTTATGATGAG
>JAQWSX010000056.1 GCA_029242935.1 Akkermansiaceae bacterium | reverse complement strand
TGATAATGCTGGGAAGCTTGTGCATGAAAATGTTCCCAAGCTTAGTGACGTCCCACACTTCCAGAATTTCGTGAATGCCATCCGAAAGGGAGAATCTCTTAATGCGGAAATTTCTGATGCCCAAAAGAGCACGATGCTCTGCCATCTCGGTAATATCTCCTACCGTGAGGGAATTCAAATTAAAGGCACTGATGCTCCCAAGAAATACTGGCAGAGAGAATACTCCGAGGCTTGGAAGCCTGTGGGGATTTAATCCGGCCCTGGGGAGCTCTCGGGTTTATGCAAATGCCCAGCTGCATATTGTCTTTCCTGCAACTTAGAGATTTCCTCAATCAGGCGCTGAGTTTTTTATTCTGCCACCATTGAAAAAGCACTCCGGTGAGAGCGATGACTGCTCCAAAGAATTCGCGAGTGAGTTCGACGCGCGGGTCGGTTCCGGACATCGATTCGCCGGTCATGGTGAAAGATTTTTTGCCGAAGATGTTTTCCCAGAGGCCGGGTCCGGAGAGATACATTTCCGCCAGGCAGGCGATGATGGCGAGAATGAAATACCAAATTGGGATGCGCTTTTTGATGAGAAGGAGAAAGGCTAATCCAATGACAGCATAAAATAGGAACCAGAGAGCGGAGTCGAGAGTTGGGCTATCAAAGGAGGGGCTTGAATAGATCTTCGGATCGATATCGTTTCGTTGAAACCAGGCAAAAACAAAGAAGAGGCCGGCCAGGATGATGTTAATGGGAAAGAAGAGGATTTTCATGACAGGTGAATTGCTTATTGAGAGATACTTGGGAGGCGCTAGCGTTCTTTCCATGTCTCGGAAGGTCTTATTTGTGTGCACTGGAAATACCTGTCGGAGCCCAATGGCGGAAGGGGTGTTTCGCAAGGCAGCCGGAAAAACGGATATCGAGGTTTCTTCGGCAGGAGTGGCGGCCCAGCCCGGGAGTTCGGCGAGTCGGGAAACGGTCACTGTTCTAAAAGAGCAGGGAGTCGAGCTGGAGAACTTCCGGAGCCGCATGGTAGATAGCTCGATGCTCGAGGAAGCAGATGCCGTTTTTTGCATGACCGAGGGGCATCTTGAAATGTTGGAAATAATGCATCCGGAGTATGAGGAAAAATACCATCTCGCCTGCGATTTTGTGGAGATGAATGGTAAAGTGGGGGGGGATGTGCCCGATCCCATCGGGATGGGCCGTCCTGCTTACGAAATGACCTCGAAAGTCCTCAATGCTGCAATGGGCGGGATTTTAGGCTTTATGGAAAATCGGGAAGAGGTCTCGTGATTAGTCTTTTGGCAAGTGAGCGCTTGCCATTTCGGCAAGTAGGCGTCAGGGAAGGGGTGTCTAATGAGTGCAGATTCTTACCGCATTGCAGTCGGGGCCGATCACGGCGGAGTTGAGTTGAAAAATGCTATCGTGGAGGCTTTGAAAAAAGCAGGCCGTGAGTTTGTCGATTATGGCACTCACGGGACCGACTCGGTTGATTATGCTGACTTTGCCAACGAGGTGGCCCGTGCGGTGAATGAGGAGCGTGTCGATCGTGGAATCCTGGTCTGCACCTCCGGAGTGGGCGTCTGCCTCGCTGCGAATCGTTTCCGTGATGTGCGGGGAGCCAACATTCGCAATGTTGAGCAGGCGGAGATTGCCCGGTCTCACAATGATGCCAATGTGCTCTGTCTTGGTCAGAAAGCAGTGGAAGAAGAAGTCGCACTGGAGATCGTCGAGGTTTTTTTGAAGACAGATTTCGGGGGTGGGCGTCACGAACGCCGGCTTTGTAAAGCGTCGGGATCGCGCCTTGCGATGACGGATCCGGAAGTTTTCGAGGCGATTGTCGGCGAGGAAAAACGCCAGCGTAGCCACATTGAGCTGATCGCTTCGGAGAATTTCGCAAGTCCTGCTGTGATGGAGGCGCAAGGTTCGCTTCTGACCAATAAATACGCTGAGGGTTATCCCGGACGTCGTTGGTATGGAGGATGCGAAAATGTTGATGTGGTCGAGGAACTTGCAATCGATCGGCTCAAGGAAATTTTTGGAGCCGAGCATGCCAACGTGCAGTCACACTCTGGGTCTCAGGCCAACACGGCAGTTTACTTTGCAGTGTTGCAGCCGGGTGACAAAATTTTGACCATGGATCTTGCGCACGGTGGTCACCTGACGCACGGGCATCCGGCCAACTTTTCGGGCCGGCTTTACGATGTGACCCATTACGGAGTGGCCGCGGAAGATGAGTGTATCGACTACAATGCCCTCGAAGCGCAGGCGAAGGAGGTGCAGCCCAAGTTAATTACTTGTGGAGCGAGTGCCTATTCGCGAACAATCGATTTTGAGAGGATGGGCAAAATTGCCAAAGCGGTTGGAGCTTATTTGTTCGTCGACATGGCGCACATAGCTGGACTAGTCGCGGCCGGAGTTCATCCTAGCCCGGTTCCGCATGCTGATTTCGTGACGTCCACCACTCACAAGTCTCTGCGCGGGCCTCGTGGCGGTATCATTTTGTGTAAATCGGAGTATGCCAAGAAAATCGACGGTCGCGTTTTCCCTGGGGTGCAGGGTGGGCCGCTGATGCATGTCATCGCAGCCAAAGCGGTGTGCTTTGGTGAAGCTCTCAAGCCTGGTTTCAAGGAGTATCAGGGGCAGGTTGTTAAGAATGCTCAGGCAATGGCTGCTGCTTTAGAAAAGAACGGTTATCGCATCGTTTCTGGAGGTACTGACAATCACGTTTTCATGGTCGATCTTCGTCCGGTCGGTCTCGATGGATCAATCGTCTCCGACACTCTCGATAAGGTGGGCATCACCGTGAACAAGAACTCGATTCCTTTTGACGAAGCTGGTCCGATGAAGCCGAGCGGGATTCGGGTCGGCACCCCTGCGGTGACGACTCGTGGGATGAAAGAGAGCGATGTCGAAACGGTGGCTGATCTTATCCATGAGGCCTTAGAAGCCCGCGAAGATGACGAAAAACTCGCTGAGATCCGTGAGAAGGTCTTTGCCTTCAACGCAGTCTTTCCACTGCCTTGGTAGCATCTTTGAGAATCCACCATTCTGAAGTTAGGTCTCGTGATTGCGAGAGCCGACGAAGGTGGGGTTACATCGTCTGGCGACGAGCGGGGTGAAGCTCGGGGGCTGGCCATTCAAGAATGACCTTATCTGATTTGGCGTTCGGTTTCGAATGAGATCGAGACTTGGCGGGAAAGGAGATTGAAGTCAGTCTTCGCACGTGAGTCTCCTTGCCTATCTTGCCTTTCTATTACTCCTTGGGGTGGTGGCCCAGTGGTCGGCCTGGCGGATGAAGCTACCGTCAATTTTACTTTTGCTCATTTTGGGGTTTGCGCTCTCGCACTTTACCGGAATGCGGATCGATAATTATCTCAAGGACGAGAGTTCGCTGTTGAGTCTTGTTGGTTTTTTTGTGGCGATCATTCTCTTTGAAGGCGGGCTGACTTTAAAATTCTCCGAACTCAAGGAAGCGGGCACTCCAGTGCTAAAACTTTGTACAACGGCGGTGGTCTTGGCTTTTGGCCTCACTGCGGTGGCAGCACGCTACACTCTTGGATACCACTGGCAAATTTGTGCGTTACTGGGAGCAATTTTAGTGGTGACCGGACCGACCGTGGTGGCTCCTTTGCTCCGCTTAATTAGGCCGCGTCGAAAGGTGGCCTCGATTGTCAAGTGGGAGGGAATTGTAGTGGATCCCATCGGAGCAGTCCTGGCGGTTTTGGTTTTCATTACCATCCAGGAAGGTGGAGTCGGCCAGGGTTGGGACAGTGTGGCTATTGCTTTGGTGAAGACGCTTGTTGTCGGTGTGGGGCTTGGTTGGGGATTGGCGAAGGTGACGGAGAGCCTGATGTCGCGTCACCTGATCCCAGACTTTTTGGAGAGTATGTTTTTTCTGGCTTTGGTTGGAGTGGCTTTTGCGGGATCCAACGCCATTCAGCATGAGGCTGGACTGCTGACGGTGACAGTTTTAGGGGTGGCTCTGGCCAATCAGAAGAAGGTGTCAGTGCGGCATATTCTTGAGTTTAAAGAGAACTTGAGGGTGCTCATTATTTCGCTCCTTTTCTTAATGCTCTCCGGTCGGATCGGGATAGCGGAGATTCAGATGGTTTGGCAAAAGGGGCTGATGTTCCTCTTCGTCTTGATTTTGGTGGTTCGTCCGGCTTCTGTCTTTTTGGCGAATCTTGGTTCGGATCGTACGACCTTCCGTGAACAACTGTTTTTGGCTCTGCTGGCTCCCCGGGGAATCGTGGCGGCGGCCGTGACGTCGGTTTTTGCTCTTCAAATTACCGGGGCGGCGAAGATGAATCCCGAGAATGAAACTTATGCCGTTTTGGCCGGGGAGGCGGGTGAATTGGTGCCCCTAGTCTTTATTGTGATTTTAGGGACGGTGACCTTCTATGGTTTGCTGGCGGCTCCGCTGGCGCGGCGTCTTGGTCTGTCTGATGCCAATCCTACAGGTGTGCTTTTTGCGGGAGCTGATCCTTGGATTCGGGTAGTGGCCAAGGGCTTGGTCAATGAGGGGCATCACTGCCTTTTGTTGGACACACGCTTCGAGAAAGTATCGGCTGCGAGGCTTGATGGCTTACAGGCGGTGCGGGCCAACATCCTTTCCGAGTATGCCGAGGAGGAAATCGATTTTTCGGGGCTCGGTCACTTGGTGGCTGCGACTCCCAACAACGAGGTGAACTCACTGGCGGCGCGCGAGTTCCAGCATCGATTTGGCAAGGCCAATGTTTGGCAAATCACGCCGGCGGATGTCGATGCCCATCACCAAAAAGCAGTTGCTAACCACATGCGTGGACGGTTTTGTTTTCTTGGTGGACCGAGATTTCCCGAACTGAGTTCTTTTGTTGAGAGGGGCGCTGAGATGAAGTCGACCTTACTGACGGATGTTTTCACGATGAAAGATTTCAAGACAGCGCACGGCGACAATACTATGATTCTTTTTACTGAAACCGAGGGTGGAAAGTTGAGTCCTGTTTTATCTGAGGACGACAAAATTGAAGGGCCAATTACCATTCATTCGCTCGTGATTGAACAGGATGATCCCGAGACTAAGGCCTTGAAGAAGAAAGAAGTGGCAGAGGGGAAATCGGAATCATGAATTCGGGTTACAAGGGGTTTGAGGCTTCCTGGCACGACTTGTTTTGGGAGGTCGAAGAGGCGCCCAGCGAACTGCCTTTGATGGAGAGGTTTTTAAGAGCCAAGAAAGGAAAGTGTTTGTATGTTGGTTCGGGGTCGGGGCGCTTACTGGGTCCTTTAGTCGGGGCGGGGTATGATGTGCTGGGGCTTGAATGTTCGTCTGAGATGGCGAGGCTCTCACGAGAAAGTTTTCCTGATGCGGAGGTGCTTGAAGAAGAGTGGCAAAAACATGAGGGTGAGTATGCCGCTATCGTAATCCCGGCTTTCACTTTCCAACTTTTTTTAGATCCACAAAAACAGCTCACGCGGTTGAGTGAACAAGCGAACTCTCTCTATCTGACTTTGTTTTTTCCATGGGCAGAGATCTCAGGAGATCTGCCGCAGAACGAATGGTATTTTGATCGAAATGTCGTTTTGCCAACCGGTGAAACTGGAGAGTTGGAGACACAGCATAAGATCAAAGAGCAGGTCGGGAGTTTGGTGCGAAAACATCGTTACACTTTGAAGGATACTTCAGGGGATATTGTCAGGAGGGAAGAGACGGTTCAGCGACTACGATTCTTTACCGATGTGGCTTTGAAGAATCTCCTCAAAAAAACAGGCTGGAAGATTGAAAAGGAGATTAATAATTTGGGGGAGGGCGACGATGAGTTCGTTTACGTTGCGACGCTCCATCTTAGTGCGGTGGCGAATTGAATTTTGGGCTCAATCTGATTCATCGCATACTTTCTAGGGGTATCTTTGAAATAATCTGCTAGAGGTCTTTCGTGCAGTTGAAAAAATCTCTTGGTTTGGTGATCGGTCTCGTTGTTGGCTTAGCGGGCGGCTATCTCTTTTCAAAGAGTCAGCGTCCTGATCCGGGCTCGATTCAAGACCGGTTGGAGATTGCCGAGCAGGAGGCCGCTAAGAGCGGTAGAGAAGCGAGGGCATTAAAAGCTTACGTGAAACGTGCGGAGAGCTCGGGTTCTGCCGAGTTTCGCCGGTTGGCTCGTGATCTCAAGGATGGGAAGGAAGTTAGCTTTGATGATATTTTAGGAAGCGCGAAACCCTGGATGCGGCAGATTGCTCCGGTGATGGAACGGGTGAGGAAGGTGAATGAGGCGAAGTGGGTTGATGCCCGGGTTTCCGAGTGGACGCGCAATTATACTTTAACGGTAGCCGAGAGAAATGAACTGCGTGAGTATTTTAAGAAACGAAGTGAGGAAAATGCCGAGAAGATTACCGAAGTGATTAATAGTGATCAGAGCGGCTTTGTGGAATTCGTGCAGGCTACTGAAAACGATTGGCGTGACTTCGAGGGAACGAGCGATTTGATGGAGAGTTTTTTGGAAGGTGAAGAGTTGGAGCAATTTAAAGAAGAGCGTCTGGCAAAGAGGGTGGACGCGGTGCAGGAGGAAGCGGATCGCAAACTGGGACGGCTGGATGAGATCGTGGCGCTGAGTGATGAACAGCAGGCCGAGCTTTTCCGGGTGATGGCGCGGGGTGCCGAAGACTATCGGCCAGAGGTTAACCCTCAGGACTATCGTGGAGAAACCGCTCCCTTGAATCGTATGGCGAGGGATACTGCGATTAATGGGGTGTTGACTCCGGATCAACGAAAGGTGCTGGATGAATACCGTGAGAATCAGGTGCGGGAGGTGGCCGAGCAATGGGAGCGTTATCAATTGGCTCCTCCTAAAGACTTTGATCTTTTGGAGGGAGATATTTTTTAGATGAGCGAGCCAGCAATCGAGATCAAAGATCTTCGGGTTGATTACGGAGACTTTGTGGCGGTCAATGACATCAGCCTGACCATCCCTTCAGGGGTCGTTTATGGATTAGTGGGACCGAATGGAGCGGGGAAGACAAGCACTTTTAAAGTCCTCACGACTTTGATGGAGCCAACTTATGGGGAGGTGAACGTGGCGGGTTTTGATATATTTGAATCGGCCGAGGAGGCACGCCGGGTAATGGCTTACATGCCAGACCTTGCGCCGGTGCCATCGGATTTGAAACTTTGGGAGTTTTTAGATTTTCATGCAGATACTCATCGAATGGGCCGGGCCAAAGCGCGCCGCGAGAGAGTGGAAGAGTGCCTTAGGATCGTGAATTTGTATGAGAAGCGAAGTGCTTGGTGCAAAGAACTTTCGCGTGGGCAGACGCAGCGTCTGGTTCTTGCCAAGACGCTATTGCACCGGCCCAAGATCCTGATTCTTGATGAGCCAGCTAGCGGACTTGACCCACTATCGCGTCGCGAGATGCGGATTGCGCTACAGGCTTTGGCGGCGGATGGTGCGACGGTGGTGGTGAGTTCGCATATCCTCAGTGAGTTGGCGGAAATGTGCTCGTCGTTATGCGTCATGAACCAAGGTGAGTTGCTGGCGAGCGGAACGGCGGACGAGGTTAGAAGGGCGTTGGGACGGGCCGAGCGGAATTTAAGTGTGGTGACATTTGGTGACTCGAAGAAAGTGGAATCATGGTTGGAGGGCCGGATGGGTGTGAGCGACTTGAAGGTGGATGGTTCGCGGGTGGGATTTCAGTTTTTGGGAGGAGAGGAAGAGCAGGAAAAACTGTTGGTGGAGCTTGTGAGCGCGGGTCTGAAAGTTTGTGCTTTCGAAGAGGAGAGCTCTTCCTTCGAGGAGATTTTAGTGAGAGTTGCGAAAGGAAATCGCGAGGTATGAAGGGACGCAAAAAATTAAAGCCGTTACCGGCGTGGATGATTTGGGCTAATCCGATTTTAAAACGTTACGCGCGGAGTCGGCTGCGTCCGGCCAGTCTTGGGGTGGCGTTGTTGATGACAATTTTGGTGGCCGGTTTTTTCTTTTTTCTTGCGCGGGAAACTACTGCGAGAGCAATCCAGAATCCTATTGACGTGGGGCGCATACCTTTAATCCCGTTACTGATTCTTCAAGGTCTCATCCTATTCGGTCTGGGGACCGGGCAAGCGGCGGCGGGAATCACCACAGAGGCTGATGAAGGAGTCATTGATTATCAGAGGTTGGCTCCCATGACCCCGTTTGCGAAGGTGTTGGGCTATTTGTTTGGGCTCCCCATTCGTGAGTGGATTCTTTTTCTGGCGACGATACCTTTCACTGGATATTCGATTTGGAAGGGGCAGGTTCCGCTTAATGGAGTGTTGCAACTTTACGCAGTCTTTTTTATGGCGGCGATTCTTTATCATCTCACTGGGCTCGTGGCGGGATCAGTGATGAAGAATCGGCGGTGGGCTTTTTTGACTTCAACGGGTCTGGTGATGTTCCTTTATTTGATCATCCCGCAAGCTGCCAAGTTCGGCTTGGTCTATTTAAAATACGTTACAATTTATCCCGTTTTTAATGAGGTTTATCCTAGTTTGATCCCACGACCGCTGGGCGATGCCGCGGAGGTTTTTAATACGATCATTCCCCCGGCTAAGTTCTTTGGGTTAAATTTCCCGCAGTATGTTTTCACCTTGATTTCGCAAGGCGTGTTAAGTCTTGCGATGGTCATGATGCTTTGGCGGAGGTGGCGAAAAGCGGATTGTCATCTCCTCGGGAAGTTTACCGCGACCGGGCTTTTTGGCTGGCTTCAGATGATGTTGTTGGGGAATGCGTTACCCCTGATGGATTCGGGGGATTTGTTTCCCTCACGTGAACTTGATCGACGATTTGGTCGTTTGATTAATCCGGATATCCAGTTCTGGAGTCCGAAGACTTGGGAAGCTACTGTGATGATTGGGATTTATGGCCTCGTGACTCTTGCTAGTCTCTGGTGGCTGACTTTTATCATTTCTCCTGAATTGCATGGGCAAGTCCGTGGCTGGCGGCGGGCGCGTAAGCTTGGCCATTCCAAATTGCCTGTGCTATCGGATGCCGCAACCTCGGTTCCGTGGGTTTTGACGATGTCGGTGATGGGTGCAGCGGGGTGGTTTATCTTTGGAAGAACGCTCATCGAGTCCCACTGGTATCCCGAGCTGTCACTGCTGGTGGTGACTCCTATGGCAATGTTTTCTATTCTCCTTTGCGGGGGATTAGGAATGGCTGCGCTTCTGGAATCGGTTGGACGCAAGGTGACTGGGCTTGTGGTTATTCTCGGAGGAATCCTCCCTGTAATGTTGGGTGTTATTTTGGCAGTGAGCAGCGACGACTCCATCGCTCTGGCGGTCTGGTTGGCTGGAATTTGTCCGGTGTCGTGGCCGGTTTATGGCTCAGGGGTTTTTCTCTCCGAGGAAGGAATGCCAAGAGATGTGGCAAGAGCGGTCCCGAATGCCTTTTGGTTCTGGCAGGGCGCGGGAGCCATCTTGACAGTTTGGTTGCTGAGCAAACTCAGGAGCGCTCGCAAACGAGTCTCTAATTTGTCGAAGGAGTTTTAGGCTCCGATGGGATCAGGCTTGCCGGCACGCTCGAGGCTTTGGCGGAAGTTGTCGAGCATCTTGGACTCACGCTTCAGCATGTTGACGAGATTGGTTTCGTCTTCTTCGGAGATGAGCTCCCGCTCGGAGAAGAAAATGATGAGGTTGGCAATTTCCAGAGTGGCTCCACGGGCATAGCCCACAAAGACGGCAAATTCGGGCTTGGTCGGGCAGTTGCTGCCCTCGGCAAGGATGCCGGAGATACGATAACTGCACTCGCGTAAGCGATTGGCAAAAGCGGGTTTTCCCAAGGAATCAATGCCATCGGCGAGGTCGGCAACGCGATGTCCAATCTCGGTTGCCATTTTCCATACCTCGAGGTTTTCAAATCGAAAGTCAGCCACGGGCAAGGCCCGTATCGGCAAATCATGTTTTTGACAAGTGTCATCTCAGAGGTTTACGCAGTCAGATTGGTTTGATACGCAATGATCTCAGATGAGTAGAAGAATGGTGGCAGCACTGGAATCGGGTGGGACAAAGATGGTCGCCGCGCTTTCACGTGGGCCGGGTGAGATCATCGCGCATGAGAAGATCCCGACCACGAATCCGGGGGAAACCATTCATCGCTTGGTAGAATTCTTCGAGAGAGAGCAATCTGCTCACGGGAAAGCGGAGGCTTTGGCTATCGGCACTTTTGGTCCGGCGGATCTTGAGGTGGGGTCGGCGACTTACGGTTTTATCACCTCAACGCCCAAGCCTGATTGGTCGCAAACGGATTTGCTTGGGCCCCTTCGGAAGGTGGTAGGTGATGTCCCGGTTGTGTTTGAGACTGATGTAAATGCGGCCTTATTTGGAGAGGCAAGCTGGGGGGCGGCGAAGGGATTCAAACATTCGGCTTATTTTACGGTGGGAACTGGCATTGGCGGAAGTCTGATGGTCGATGGTGCGTTAGTGCATGGCTCGGGACATCCCGAGATGGGGCACATGCGAGTAACGAAGCATCCCGATGATGATTTTGCGGGAGTGTGTTCATTTCACGGAGATTGTCTGGAGGGTCTCGCGTGTGGTCCCGCGATTGAAAAACGTTGGGGGGGAAAGGCCGAGGAATTGCCGGCGGATCATCCGGCCTGGGTGTTAGAGGCCCACTATCTTGCGCAAGCTTGTGTGAACGTTTTGACGATTGCTCCGGTGGAGAAGATCATTCTCGGTGGGGGCGTGATGCATCAGGAACAGCTACTTGCGATGGTGCGTCAGAAGGTGATCAAGTTGGTCAATGGCTACTTAAAGCTGCCAGATGTCGGAGAACTTGTCGTGCTTCCCGAATTGGGAGATCATGCGGGGCTTCTTGGGTGCGTTGCTTTGGGTCAAGGGTAGGGTGGGGTTGTGCCACAATAAAAGGCGTCCTGCCCGGTGTGATGAGGGACAGATTCTCCTCACGTGGGAAGAAGCTCCGCACGATAAGACCGCGTTCGAGGGCGAGGAACTGGCGGTTACGATCTAGAGGAGGCAAGTAAGGGTGGCCTTGTTTTTCTGGCTCAGAACTGAAGACCTAGTTCCTGATTGGCGGCAGCGACGAGATCATCGAGCTTGTTGCGATCGGAAGCGGCGCCCCGAGCCATGTCAGGTTTGCCCCCTCCTTTTCCTCCGGCGATGGGCCCAAGATTTTTAATGAGATTGCCGGCTCCGTAACCGTTTTGATTTCCTTCTTCTCCGCAAAAGGCCCCGAGGTGGAGTTTGCTCCCGTCGTCGATCACGATAAAGGCGGCTTGGGTGAAGTGGATCTTCTTCAAGCCGTTTAGCAACTCCTGAAGAAGTGCGGGTGATCCTTCAGTGGAGATAACGATATTTCCGGTGATATTTTGCTCGGTAATGAGGGAGTCAGCGATGCGGGCCGCTCCAGCGGCTTGGGATTTTTTAAGGGATTTTTCAGCTTCGATAGCCTGATTTTTGACCTCGGAAGCCGAAGCATCATCATCCACTGAAAGGGTGGTCGCGTCGAGCTTGGCAAGGGCCTCATTGGCTTTCGCAAGTTTGGCGAGGGCTTCGGATTTTTCAGCGGCTTCCTTGTCTTGTTGTTCGGCGAGGAAGGTTTCGGCAGCGGGGCCGCAGACGGCTTCGATGCGTCGGACGCCGGCACCGGTGGAGCCCTCGGACTTGATTTTGAAGAGGCCGATCTTGGAGGTGTTACGGACGTGAGTACCGCCGCAGAGTTCCATGGAATAGCCGTCGAGGGTTTGGTTGCCGCCGCCGATTTGAACGACGCGGACGAGGTCACCGTATTTGTCACCAAAGAACTGCATGATGTCC
The DNA here is from genome assembly GCA_029242935.1 of Akkermansiaceae bacterium. Lineage (GTDB taxonomy): Bacteria > Verrucomicrobiota > Verrucomicrobiia > Verrucomicrobiales > Akkermansiaceae > SW10. The sequence continues at coordinate 3,037 of JAQWSX010000056.1, read as the reverse complement.
GAGCGTTCCTTGACGTTGGTGTGAGGGACTTCGATCCAGGAGACGGTGTCGCCAGCTTGAATGGAGGCATTGACCTTGTCTTCGATACCGGAAATTTGCTCCGGAGTGAGGGCCTTGGAGTTGAAGTCAAAGGTGAGGTGGTCGGGTGAGACGCTGGAGCCTTGCTGGGCGGCATCGGACGAGACGACTTCGTGAAGAGCCCAGTGAAGAAGGTGGGTGGCGGTGTGGTGAGCCTCAATGGGAGCACGGCGCTTCCGATCAATGGTGAGTGTCACGGTGTCACCGACGGAAGGAAGATCGCCTTCGACTTGGTGAGCCACGGCAGAGCCAATTTTCTGGGTGCCTGTGATGGTGGCGTCATTGAGAGTGCCGGTGTCACCTTCCTGCCCGCCCATCGTGGTGAAGAAGGGAGTCTTATCGATGATGACGAGATCGTTGTGGACTTCGAGAATCGTGGCTTCGCAGGAGTCTTCTTCGAATCCGAGGAATTCGGTGACAACATCGGTGGAGATCTCGGTGGCGCGGATCACTGTTTTCTTTTGTGAAGCTCGCGAGAGTTCGCGGGCTTCTTCCATGCGGGCTTCTACGGCTTTTTCATCGAGAGTGATCCCACGTTCCCGACAAAGAAGAGCGGTGAGGTCGAGGGGGAAACCGTAGGTGTCGTAAAGTTGGAAGGCGTCTTCCGGGGGAAAGACTTTTTCACCGGCGGCCTTCTCAAATTTCTCCATTCCCCGGTCGAGGGTTTTGTTGAAAGACTCTTCTTCAAGGGTGAGAATTTCTTTGACGACTTCGGCGCGGGTCTTGATCTCGGGGAAGATGTGGCCGAATTCCTCGACGAGGGTGTCGACGAGTCTAGGGAGAAAGGGGTCGTTGCCATCGAAGCCAAGGGTGCGACCGTATTTGACAGCGCGGCGTAAGATACGGCGGAGGACATAGTTTCGTCCGGTGTTGCCGGGGATGATACTGTCAGCGATAGAGAAGCTAAGGGTGCGGATATGGTCGGCAATCACTCTGAAAGCGATAGCTTGTCCGAGGACTTCGGATTCGTCGCCGGGGTAAACGTCGACATATTTTTTGCCGCTGAGTTCTTCGAGCTTGCGAAAAATTGGCTGAAAGACATCGGTGGCGTAGTTTGTGGGCTTTTCGGAAAAGTCGGTGAAGTTTTTGGTATTTTGAATGAGCGAACAGACACGCTCGAAGCCCATGCCAGTGTCGACGTGTTTGGAGGGGAGGTCACGGTAGGTGCCGTCCTCTTCTGCGTTGTATTGAATGAAGACGAGGTTCCAGATCTCGATGCAGAGATCGGAGTCCATGTTGACGAGTTTTCCACCGGTGTCGCCATTGGGGGTCATGTCGACATGGAGTTCTGAACAGGGACCGCAGGGTCCGGTATCGCCCATCTTCCAAAAGTTGTCTTCGACGTTACCGTTAACGATGTGGACCTTCGGATCGAGTCCCGCTTTTTCGAAGAAACCTTTCCAGAGCTGGTAGGCTTCGTGGTCGAATTCCGAAGGGTCGCCTTCGCCGGGGGCATAGACGGTAGCGTAAAGTCGGTTGGCGGGAAGGCCCCAGTGTTCGACAACAAGTTCCCAGGCCCATGCGATCGCTTCTTCCTTGAAGTAGTTGCCAAAGGACCAGTTCCCGAGCATTTCAAAAAAGGTGTGGTGATAGGTGTCGTAGCCAACATCCTCAAGGTCGTTGTGTTTGCCGCCAGCGCGGATGCACTTTTGGGTATCGGCAGCGCGTGAGGGATCGTAGGGAGCCTTTTCAGTGCCAAGGAAGTAGGGGACAAATTGATTCATCCCCGCGTTTGTGAAAAGGAGCCCGGGGGACTGCGGCAGAATCGAGGCGGAGGGGACAATGGTGTGCTGTTTCTCCTTAAAAAAGTCGAGGAAGCTGTTGCGAATCTCTGCCGAAGTCATGACGGGGGCTTTAGGACCACATTTTCAAGGAAGTTGGAAGTCTTTAGAGTGGAGAAGGGAATTTGAATGAAAAAACGTCGAACCTTGAGTGGCGAGCGCTAAATCTTGAATGCTTGGTGGGTTTGAAATCTCATGCAGAGCAGCTGAGGCTTGGTTGGGAGGGGCGCGCGATATGGATTTGAGGCGTTGTCAAATCAGTTTGGATTCACTAAGTTTGGGGCATGTCTGGTGAAAATTCGCCTTTTCTTCCCCCGAATTCCAGTGGGCGATTAATGTCGTTGGATGCTTTTCGGGGATTTGTGATGTTTTGGATTGTGGGTGGCGAGGCGCTGGCTCATGCGCTGGCGAAGTTGGATGGGGTGCAATCAGAGGTTCTAAATACGGTAATGATTCAGCTAGAACACGTGAGCTGGGAGGGGTTTCGTTTTTACGATCTCATTTTCCCTTCCTTCGTTTTTATTGTGGGAACCTCGGTGGTGTTTTCGCTAGGGAAATTGCTGGCGTCGAGCGATCGGCGTGATGCGGTTCGGAGGGTGATTTGGAGGGGGCTTTTGCTTTGGTTGATCGGGATCATCTATTATGGGGGAATCTCGAAGGGATTATATGATGCTGGGACGAACCAAGGTGTGAGGTTGCTGGGTGTCCTACAGCGGATAGGGATTTGCTATTTGGTGACGGGGTTGCTGTTTATCTATTTACCAGTGCGTGGTTTGGTGGCGGCGTTTCTGGTTTTGCTTGGTGGGTATTGGGCACTTTTGTCTTTTGTCGCGGTGCCTGGCCAAGAAGCGGTGAGTTTCGAGGAGGGGCGGAATATAACCAATTGGTTTGATTCGAAATATCTGCCGTTTTTCAAGTGGAATGGGACGCATGATCCGGAAGGGATTCTTTCTACATTGCCGGCAATCGCGACTTGTCTGTTGGGAGTTTTCGCGGGGTTGCTTTTGAAAAATGAGCGGATGGCGCGAGGGAAGAAGGCTCTAACTTTGTTGGGAGTCGGGGTGGCTTTGGTTTTGGCAGGGCATTTATGGGGCGGTTATCATCCGGTCATTAAAAACCTTTGGACTTCCAGCTTTGTGGTTTTGGCAGGTGGTTGGAGTTTGATCTTACTGGCCTTC
>JAQWSX010000050.1 GCA_029242935.1 Akkermansiaceae bacterium | reverse complement strand
AAAAGAGGGCCCGATCGCTACAAAGTTTCACGAAGGGCTCGATATCAAACCAACGAAACGGGATCGCAGCGGAAACCCCCTTGATGAGGTTCGATCTATTGCAGATGGTGAGGTGGTTTACATCAATAACAGCGCAGGTGGAAGCACCTACGGTAGATATGTCGTCATTAAACACGACTGGAACTGCGGCCCCTTTTATAGCCTTTATGCTCACCTCTCACGGGTTAGCGCAAAGGTCGGTGACAAAGTCATCGGCGGAACTCCCATCGCTATCATGGGCTATAGCGGAACCGGCATCAGCCGAACCCGAGCCCACCTCCACCTAGAACTCTGCATGCTCTCGACCAAAAACTTCACCGATTGGATCGGGACAAAGGCACCCCACGGAATCTACGATGGGCGGAACCTCATAGGTGTTGATCTTGCCTCCCTTTTTCTGGCAGCAAAAGAGAGTGACAAGGTGACGTTGCCTAAGTTTCTTGAGAGTGCTTCGCCCTACTTTAAAGTCGCGATCCCTCGAAAAGACGAGTTGGAAATCACCAAACGCTATCCTTGGCTAAAAAAAGGAGATCATAGTTCTGATAGTCCGTCTTTAGAAATTTCGTTTACCGATTCGGGCATTCCACTTTCTGTTGTTCCGAGCCACCGTAAAGTCACAAAGGCCACGATCACTTTTGTCCGCACTACCCGCTCAAAGCACGAATTTTACACGAGGGGACGTCTCACAGGGATTGGCCGCAAGGCCACCCTCACACGTAACGGACGTAAATTTGTTGCGCTATTCACAAACGAATACACGAAGCCATAATTCAGATCCACTACCGAAAAACTGATGACTCCTGAAGAAAAGCTAGCCTCACTTGGCCTCAAACTCCCCGATGTCGCTACGCCACTAGGCTCATACCTTAATGCCAGCCGGTCCGGAAACCTCCTGTATATCTCGGGAGGACTCCCGATTATGGGGGACGAAAAATATCTGGGGAAAGTACCAACCCAATGCAGTGTCGAAGAAGCTAATAAGGCAGCCCGCTTGGCCGTCATCACGCGCCTCGCCGTTATTAAATCGGAACTCGGATCAATTAATAAGGTCGCTCGTATTGTTTCGGTCTCAGGCTTTGTGAACGCCGCTCCCGATTTCACTGACCACCCTCAGGTTGTCAATGGAGCCTCTGATCTCCTTGTCGAAGTCTTCGGTGAGATCGGAAAGCATTCCCGCACTGCCGTTGGCTGCTCCTCTTTGCCTCTTGGTGTTGCTGTTGAAGTCAGCCTCGTCGTTGAGGTGAAACCCTGAATTTCATGGAACTTCCCGAGCGCCTCACCCCTCCATTTTCCCTCGAGGAGTTCCCGGAAATCATTGACGTTCGCTCGCCTGCTGAATTCGAGATCGACCACATCCCCGGCGCTATTAACTTACCGGTTTTGGACGATCAAGAGCGTCATGAAGTCGGACTCCTTCATGCTCAAAATCCCTATAAGGCGCGGCGACTTGGTGCGACCTTGATCACAAAGAACATTCACCGCCATCTCGACGGATCCCTAAAGGACACCCCAAACTCCTTCGCCCCGCTCGTTTATTGTTGGCGTGGCAATCTGCGATCGAACTCGATGGCCCTCATTTTCCGGGCCATCGGCTGGAGAGCCCGGGTTCTGACCGGAGGCTATCAGGCTTGGCGAAAGTTCCTGAGTGCAGACCTCGATCCACTCATCGGCACCAGCAGGCCAAGATTAATCATTCTGGGCGGGCTGACTGGCTGCGGAAAAACCCGCTTACTCCATGAACTAAATCGCCAAGGGGCTCAGATTCTCGATCTTGAAGGACTTGCAAACCACAAAGGATCAATTTTAGGCACCGCTCCCGACAGTCCGCAACCGAGTCAGAAGCGCTTTGAATCCCGGCTTTGGGAAGCATTCAAGAAGTTTGATCCAAACAAACCCGTATTTACCGAAGCCGAGTCCAATCGAATTGGTCGCCTACAGTGTCCGCCGCCTTTGTGGAAACGCCTCGGTGAAGGAAGAGTGGTATTGATTGATCTCCCCCTCCCAGAACGAGGCAAATTACTCGCTCTCGAATACGAGCATTTCATCGCAAACCCTCAATCACTCAAGGACACCCTGGATGGCTTACGGAGGCTGCGTGGTCACGAGCAAGTCGACGAATGGCACCGCCAAATTGAAGCGTGTGATTGGCCCACCTTCCTCGAGTCAATTCTCTTGAAGCACTACGACCTTTGCTACCGGCAACCTGGGTCGGAAGATTCGATTTATTCCGAACCCATTGCCACTGTCTCAGTCCCTAGCGCTAGCGATAGCGATTATGAAAAGGCGGCGGCTGACTTGATTTCCCAGCACTCGTGATTGACGTCCACAATCACCTCCAAGATTCACGATTTCTCGGCAAACAAAGCGAGATCATTGTGACCATGAAGGTGGCCGGCATCACAGGCTGCGTCGTGACTGGAACATCGGAAGCCGATTGGCCGGAAGTCGCTCGGTTGGCCGATCAATTCCCGGATTACATCCGCCCGGCCTTCGGACTCCACCCTTGGAAGATCGACTCCCGCTCATCGGGTTGGATAGAAACTCTGAAAAACTATCTCGATCGATTCCCCCATGCCACACTCGGTGAATGCGGTCTCGATCGCTGGATGAAATCTCCAAACCTTGAGGATCAGCACAAAGTCTTCCGGGAACAAATGAATCTTGCTCTTTCCCTCAATCGCCCCGCTACGATCCACTGTCTAAAAGCTTGGGGCCCCTTGATGTCCGAGCTCAGGGATTTCCCGCGACTCCCACGCTTTCTCCTCCACTCATTTGGAGGATCGTTGGAAATAGGGAAAGAAGCGGCCAGACTCGGAGCCTACTTTTCGTTTTCGGGATATTTTCTTCAACCTAAAAAAACCAAGACCCGCGAGATCTTTAGTCGTCTGCCAATTGAGCGAATCCTTGTCGAGACTGATGCTCCCGACATGGCGCTGCCCAATCCACAGTTCCAATTCAACAACATCAACCATCCCGCAAATCTCGCGTTTATTTCCCGTGAACTTGCGAAAATTTGCGACACCGGACAGGAAACATTCACCGCCAACACTCGCGCCTTTTGGGGCGAAGAAGAGTAGCTCCGCCAGCCCGCAAAAAAGGGCGCGGTTTCCCGTGCCCTTTGAAATCTGAATTCTATAGCGCCTAGTGAGAGCGGCAGAACTCCTCAAAGCGGCCAATCCCCTCGTTAAGAACATCCAAGGTGGTGCAATAACTGATACGAACACCCATGTCGTGACCAAAAGCCACGCCAGGAACCGCAGCCACTTTGTAGCGGGTAAGAAGCTTGTCGCAAAGATTGACGGATTTGAGACCGAGGCCCGTACAATTCACGAAAAAGTAAAAGGCTCCCTTCGGTTCAACGACGCTCACATTCGGAATCGCCTTGAGGCGAGCCAGCATGAACTGACGGCGGACGTCATACTCACCACGCAGGTTATCGATAAACGGTGCTGAGGCTTCGTCAGTGAGCGCAGCGAGGGCTCCATATTGAGCAAAACTAGTCGCATTCGAACTGGTGTGTCCCTGGATGGTTGAGAGTGCCTTTGCAATCGCTTCGGGAGCAGCGGTATAACCAACACGCCAACCGGTCATCGAGTGTGACTTGGAGAATCCATTGACAGTTATGGTGAGGTTGTAGGCATCTTCGTTGACGGAAGCCACGCTGACATGCTTTTCGTCCCCATAGACGAGGTGCTCATAGATCTCGTCAGCAAGAATAATGATATCCTCATAGGAGGCGACCTCGACGATACCCTCAATCTCTTCGCGGCTGTATACCGAACCCGTTGGATTGCCAGGAGTATTCAAAATGATCATCTTGGTGCGGGGAGACATCGCGTCTTCGAACTCGTCAGCCGTGATCTTCCATTTATTGCTTTCCTTGGTGTCTACCATCACGGGAACACCACCAGCCAATTTCACCATCTCGGGGTAGCTCACCCAGTATGGGGAAGGAATGATGACTTCATCCCCTTCTTCAACAACGGCAAGGATGGCGTTAAAACAGGCCTGCTTTGCACCCGAGGTGACGCAAATCTGGCTTGGGTCGTAGTCAACGTTGTTTTGAGTCTTCAGCTTGGTTGAGAGCGCCTCACGCAGCTCGGGAATCCCAGCGGCGGGAGTGTATTTCGTCTTACCTTCCGCTAGAGCAGTGTAAGCCGCCTGCTTGATGAAATCAGGGGTGTCGCAGTCTGGCTCGCCGCCGGCAAGTCCATAAACTTCTTCACCTGCGGCTCGGAGCGCCTTGGCCTGATTGGTAACGGAGAGGGTCAGTGAAGGGGTCACTGAAGTTACGCGATTTGAGAGACTTTCCATGATGTTGTTTAGATAAGTAATACCCCAAAACCGGGAAAAAAACATCTATGGTGGCGATCGTCGCGTTTCTCCCCGAGGAGCGGGTGATTTCTGCACCTGAGGAGTCGTCCTTGCAAGGCAAATGAGTTTTGTCCGTGGATTTTTTTTGTGACTCCGTGACTCAAGCCCATCAGGGAGCATCGAAACTCGCAGTCACCCACTTTCCGATCTTTTTATCCGAGACCGGCTGGAATCCACATTCCTCGGCCTTGGCCAAAACTTCCTGCCATTGCTCGGCAAGAATTCCCGATAGAATAAGGCGTCCCTTGCTTTCAATCCATTTTGCCATCAAAGGAAGGGCCTCTACCAATACCGTCGAAAATAGATTGGCTACCACCACCTGGAATCTTTGGGAATTCTCCCACTCGAAAACATCAGCTTCAAAGATCTCAATATCAGTAACTTGATTTCGCTCCATATTCAGAGCAGCCACCTCTACAGCCTTGCCGTCGAAATCAAATGCCTTGACCTTCCCAGCTCCTAAAAGCTTGCCAGCTATTGCCAATACCCCACTTCCGGTTCCCAGATCCAAGAAGCTCCAACCGGAAGAAATACTCTCCGAATGGTCCACCAATAATCTCAAGCAGGTCGCCGTAGTCGGATGATCGCCGGTTCCAAAAGCCATCTCCGGAGGAACTACAATGACTTTCTTGTCAGGGTAGGTCCCCTCCGCCACTTCAACCTGCGAAATGATCAGACGATCTCGAATCATCAAGGGGGCCGCCTTGGGAGCACTCATCGCCACCCAATTCCGTGATTTCAACTCACGGACCGTTCCCCCGAATTGTTCCTGAATCTCAAGCGCGCCCTTTTCGTCCTCGCAATAGACCTCCACCCGAACCGTCTTGCCGCCCTTGATTCCACTAATAACCGAGTTTGGATTCCCGTAAAACCTTTCCTCCCATGCGTCTACCCATTTCACGGCGGACAATTTTGACCAAACCCACATCACCTCACGCTAGTAAGCCCGGCCAAAGACATCAAGACTTAAGAAACTGACTCACAATATGTTCATGCTCAAAAGCAGGTGACCTCAAATCGCTTAGCTCGACGTATTCCACCCAATTCCGAAGTTTAAAATCATCCCGTGGATTACCGCGAAGCTCGATCCGGCGCTTTCGCTCGACCTCATCGCAACTTACAAAGATGACCCGGACTGGAGTCTTAAATCGTTCCTCTAGCCCGTCACGCCAACCGGCATTCCGAATTTCCGAGGTAAAGGGCCCAACGAGAACTACATCGGTATGAGGCAGATTTTCGGAGGCAGTTGCGAACAGACAATCATAAACTGGCGTCCGAAAAGCGGCCCGGTAGTCCGGGGAATCACGATCATCGGGGTCCAATCCACCCAGAACCATTCCAGAACGCACCACCGGTTCTGTGACAGTGTCGCTATCCAGAAAACAGGCCCCCTTTTCGGCTGCTAGCTTCCTTCCGTAAGTACTTTTCCCGACTCCTGCGGGACCACAAATGATCCAGAGCTGGCCCATCAGTATTTGCCGACCTTTCCGCCATCCACTTTCTGGACAAACTTCGCGACAGTCTGTTTGGCATGAGCTTTTCCGGCTTTCGCATCGTAAGCTTCATCGGATCCCTCGAGCTTCATCGCGTAACCGAAGTGATGTTGATAAAGCTTCTTCCCATCGACCTCCGATTTCAACGAGAATGCCGGGTGCTTCTTGTAAACCTCAGCCCAAGTTTCACGGACCGCCTTCCAATATTCTCCAGTCTTTTTCCAAGTCGTTTCCGCTGCCATGAGTGACGGCTCGCTGATCCGCTCATATCGATTCACACCCAACTCCTGACCGACGATTGAAACTTGTCCCTTCTCTCCCAGAGCTACCTTTTGATTCTGCTGAGTGTGAACCCACCCATTGCTTGTAACCGTCAACTCGTGGACACCTTGTAAAACCTGATAATCACTCCGGACCGAAAACTCCCTCCGGGGCAAGGGCCGCCAACAAGAATCACTTCGCCAGGTTGACATACCACCGATATGACTCCACTGGCCAACCACCTCGTAGCGCGGTGAATCATCCACTTGAAAAACCGCCTGCGTCCACTTTCCCTTCACCTTCCGGGACTTCACCTTCTCGTGAGCCCAAGTGGAATTCCCGCGGAAGGTTTGGAGGCTAGTGTCTTCATAGCTCCAATCCTGACGCCAGTGTTTCATGACCATCGGACCCATTTCCTTCCCGTCTTCATCTTTGAAAAACATCACAAGAGTGTGCTGAAGACTGATGAACTTATCCTCAGACGCAAGAACCTGAACGTGCTCGGTGCCCCAAGAAAAATAGGGCCGGGGCGGCTTGTAGCCCTTCGAAAAACCCATGGTCTCAATAAAATCAAAGCTGACTCGGTAACTCCCTGCCAAGGCTAAGATTGCCCGGCGATCTTTCTCGATTTTAGAATCCACCTTCTTTTGAAGCCTTTCCCATTGATCAGAAGGCTTCTCATCAAGCACCACTTCGGTGCCGCGACTCGTCCCGCCGCGAGGCTGCATTTTCTCAACCTCCGAAAAAGGCCAAGCAAAGACATGCCCACGAACGACCTTTTCCTCCTTCTTTGCGTCTTCCTGAGCCTGAGACAACAGAACAAGAAGAGCGCTAATCAAAATTACACGGTTCATGCGCTTAACATTTATGATTTTTCCAAAAATGCAACAGACCAAAATCTCAATGATTTTAAAGTCTCCTCCTAATCTAAGGATCCTGAGAACGGTTGACGAATCATCTCACTCGAAAACAAACCGAATCCCCCAAGAAATCCATAAAGGCATTGTCACAAGGGCTATGATCGAAGTCACAATAACTCCCTGCACCGCCACGCCTGGACTCCCACCGTAGTGACGTGCCACAATAATCGGCCCCACTGCAGCCGGCATCGAAGCTTGCACTACAAGCACCTGCTTTAACTCCGGAATCAATGGTAACCATTTGGCAGCTGCCAGAAAAACGACAGGCATTACTACGATTCGAACCAAAAGCGATCCTGTCGCCACCTTCTTAGAAATTCGCTCCTTTCCGATCAAATCATACATCATCGCTCCAATCAGAACGAGTCCCATCGGGAAAGCGCAGACCCCGAGCCATGAAATCATCTGACGGACGCCAGCTCCCACGATCCCTCCGCCTGATTCCTCAAAAAACTGCCATCCCCCCGTTGAGGAAAGCAGCACTCCTAAGACAACCGAAACCGTCGGCCCATTTATCAGGAGCTTGGGATTACCAAAGACCGAACCTGTCATAATCATGACCCCAACCATCCATAATGCGATTTCGACACCCAGACTGTGAATAAAGAGGACCCCATAAACCTGCTCGTTCCCATTCATTGCCACGAAAAGTGCTCCCAGTAGCGGGATCGCAATATAGCCATAATTTTGGGTCCCCACCGCAACACAAAACGTCCTTCGCCCATTCCCGGGCTTCAATCCGAGCCCAAGTCCCATCAAATAAGCGACCGCCATACCTAGAATGACCAGTCCAAATCCCAACCCCACGCCCCATGCCAAAACATCAAACTGCCGAACCAGCTCGTTGCCCAAGGTCTTATCCAAAATTAGACAAGGATAGAGACAGTGAATGACCAACTTTAGCATTCCCTTTTCCATTTCCGGAGTCACCACCTTTGTCCCTCTGAGAAACAACCCTACTCCGACTAGGAGGTAGACTGGAAGGATCGCCTGCAAGATAACCGAAAAACTCACGCTCTTATTTGCATCGTTGCAGCTTAATCTGCAAGCAGTATGAAGAAAGGGAGTTTCATAATGACCTTTAAACGATCACGCTAATTAATACTTCTTCTTTTGCCAAATGGTCTATTGCAAGCGTCTTCCGCCCCTTAACTCCACAACAACCTACGTCATCATTGTCAGGTTCGTCGCTGAAGTAGAACAGAACATTGGATTTTCTCTTGGCTTGCAATTCCGGCATTCCCACAAGGAGAGCGAGACAGACCCAGAGAAGGATAAATTTGTCCTGTTATCGAATCATGGCTGACCCCTCGTTTTCTTTTTGGAGATCATTCTTCACTTATTCCTCTGCATGAGTTTTTTGTTTACCCCTTTGCCCCGTCTTCTTCCTAGCTTTCCGTTTTTTCTGTTTCTCGGTTAAATTGGATGGGGCGGCAGGCTTAATTTCACCCATGGGTGAAGTCACATTAAGTCGGGAAGTCTTGCCCTTGCTTGGCCGGTTTGTCGATATTCGGCGTTCGGGTGAATAGGCCCGAGTCGGTGCAGCCGAAGCTGGACCAGCTGACGTCGTCAGCCAACACAATGACAAAGTTCGGCCGAGCTCCTGCCGGTTGATCGGTGGCTTCGCACTAGAGTGGAGCAACGAATAAGACAGCTAATTATAAACAAAAGCGTTTCATCTTCCTACCTTACTTCTTTTTGTTTTTCTGTTCTTTGTCTTTCTGATCGTTCGCCTTGGCTGCCTCGCGAGCCTTTTTACGTGCTTCGCGTTTTGCTTTTCTTTTCGCTTTGTCGTCCGGAGTTGGTTTAGCGGAAACTCCCGGATCTACCTTCAGCGCTTCCGGCACCATCACTTTTTTCCCTTTGATTTCGAGTTGTTTCACGATGGCGATTTGTTTGTCGATTTGGCCGGGTTTAGCGGCGTTCCCTCCGGGAATGAACTCCCCAAAAGGACGGCCAATGGCTTCGAGGTCCTGCTGCATGAGATCGCGCATCTCCTTCATGCGAGTGGCCTGGGCTCTTTGGCGCACCAGGTTTTTCATTTCCTTCGGGTCCCTCTTTAGATGGTAGAGTTGATCTTCCTCAAAGAAGCCGGGACGATCGGCTCCTCGAACGCCGATGCCCAAACGCCCAATGTAGGACATCGCTTTGGGAAGATTTTGCGGCGCGGCTTTCTTGATGGCGGCAACCTGTTCTTTGGTATGGCGAACGGCAATGTAGGACCAGTCTTTGGTGACGGTCGCCCGCGCAGATCCCATTTCGAGATAGAGATGGTTTCGCCAATCATTGGCTTGTCCGTTTTTGAAAAGAGGAGTGAGGCTCTCGCCATCGATTCGATAAGGTTCCGGTTTCTTCGCTTTGCCCAATTCGAAGTAAGTGGGGACAAGGTCGATGTTCTGCACGAGTTCCTCACAGACCTGCCCGGCGGGAATTCCTTTCGGCCAGCGCATGATCATGGGGACCTGACAACTTCCGTGTGAAAAGACGGAGGCCTTGCCATCGCGACCATGATCTGGCGCAAAAATCACCAGCGTGTTGTCATCGATTCCGAGTTCCTTCAGCTTCCGAAGAATCGCCCCAAGCGAATCGTCGATCCACGCTTCACCGGCCACATGGCTGTCGGGATCGAATCCTTTTTCAGTGATCGTTTTGAGAAGCTCCTTGCGAGGTGTCATGACCTCGGGGAGACTCTCGACTTCTCCCTCGCCAGTGATGAGCGGGTGATCCATCGACTTTCGCCAAGACTTATCCGGCCCGTGCAGCAGAGTGCTGCAAAGATGAAGATAAAAGGGGCCGTCCTTGTTCTCTTCAATAAATTCCAGAGCAGCCACCGTGGTCCATTCCGGATTGTGTTGGGTATAGGGCGAGGGTGTGTTACTCGGATAGACATTCTTCGCCCAGGAAAAGCCGAGCTCTTTGAGGTAACGACGCATCCAGCGTTCGTTGTGTTTGAACTGAGCAGAGGTTTCAGGCCCGGTCTTCGCGTCCTTGGGAATGTTGATCCACTTGTCTTTCCCTTTGTAGAACTCCGGAAAATCCAAACTGGAAGTGAGGTGGTATTTCCCAACAAACCCCGTGGTATAGCCGGCCTCACGGAGAACATTTCCAACATTCATCTTGTCGCGTTCCAGAGCGACATTGAAATTGGGAAGCCCCTGGTTCTCTTTGCCGCCGACCGCGTCGGCGTAGAGTTTACTATGCGAATTACCAGCGAAGCGACCGGTCAGAAAACTGTATCGGGACGGGGTGCAAACCGAGCTACTGACGTAGGCACGGGTGAACTTCATCCCTTCCTCTGCCATGCGGTCCAGATTCGGCGTGTACGTATCGCCCCCAAATGCCGCGATGCTCGATGGGTTCTGATCATCGATCAGAAACATAATAATATTGGGGAGCTCTCCGCGATCGGCTGAGGCGACCATTGCCGACAGGCAGAAGAGCGAAAATGAGAGAAAGGATTTCATGGTGAGATTAATCAAGTGGAATACGTTCCGCACAGGGCCGATCATTTCGATGGTTCAGGAGTTGGGCTGCTCTTCTTTGCTTCGCGTTCCTTGATACGCTCAGCTTTTTTTTTCTCGCGTGCCGCTTTCTTTTCTTTGTTCGACATTTTTTTGGCGGGCGCACCGGCATCGGAATTCCAGCGTTTGGCCTGCTTGCTGACCGGATCGGCCATCTCGTCGAGCCATGCGTTGTATTTGACTGTGAGTTCGGAAACGACTTTCGGGTGTTTTGCCGCGAGGTCTGTTGTTTCGCTGAGGTCTTTTTTAAGATTGAAGAGCTCAATACGTTTTTTCTCTGCGACCAGCTTCCAATCCCCGGAACGAACGGCCCACTTTCCTTTTTCACCCGCAGAGCTCCAATACAATTCGTCGTGGAGTTTGTCGGTCTTACCTTTGAGGGCGGGCAGGATACTCTTGCCGTCCAGAGGCTTGTCCTTGGGCATCGGAAGCCCGGCCGCGTCGAGGGCGGTGGCGAAGAGATCGATCGACCACATGGGAACGTCACACTTCTTCCCGCCTTTTAGTTGGTCGGGCCACGAGACAACGAAGGGAACATGAACTCCGCCCTCGTAGTCCATCTGCTTGAAGCCACGAAGCGGAGCATTGTTGGCGCTCATGGCCCCGGAACCGCCATTGTCCGTGAGAAAGATGAGCAGGGTATTGTCAAAAAGGTCGTGCTTCTTCAGCGAGTTCACAATCTCGCCCACTCCCAGATCGAGGTGCTTGATCATGGCCATCAGGGTGTCGCGTTTTTTGTCGCCGGTCACATTCTTGATGTCTTCCTCGGGGGCTTCCGGTGGCGAATGCACAGCGTTGTAGGCGACATAGAGAAAGAAAGACTCTTTCTTGTGGCGATCGATAAAGTCGACCGCTTCTTCGGTGATTCGAGTGGTGAGGTAGCCTTCTTCTTTGATGGGTTTGAGCCCACGATAAATGGGGTGACTCATATCCGAGTGATCAAAGTAGGGATGGGCCCCGCGTCCCATGAAGCCATAGAACTCATCGAAACCTCGCTTCATCGCGTGGTATTCTTCAGTAAGTCCAAGATGCCATTTCCCCAATGCCCCGGAGACATAACCGGCCGGTTTGAGTCGCTGAGGAATAAACACCTCATCAAGCGGAACGCCTGATCCTCCTTCACCGGCGGTATAGATTCCGAATCGCTGCTGATAACGACCGGTGATGAGCCCGGCACGAGTCGGCGAGCACACGTGTCCACTGGTGTAACCCTGAGTGCATATGATGGACGAATGGGCAAGGGCATCGATATTCGGAGTCCTAACCTCTGGCGGGGAATGCGGATTATAACTGACGTCGGCATAGCCTTGGTCGTCGGTGAGAATGATCACGATATTCGGTTTATCTTCCGCCAAGGCGATGAACGGCATTCCGGTCAGGCTGAGGGCTAGTGTATGTAGGACGTATCGAAGTCTCATGGTTACTTTTGAGATTTAGTTGGATGGAGTGATTTTAAAAAGATGCTCGATCTGTTGGCTGGTCAGAGCGGATCCGAAGAAGGCAAGTTCGTCGATTCGGCCATGCCAGAAGCCCGATCTTTGATGTCGTTTCTTTATATCGAACTTTTTAGGGATTCCCCCGATGCTGAAAGGGCTATGGGGTTTGACTTGGAACCCATTTGAAAGCTCCGAGGAAACTAGGACTCCATTTTGGTAGAGCCGCAAAGCTTCATTCGTTTTAACAACGGCAACATGAGTCCACTCTTCGAGCGGCAAGGGAGACGAATCTACAATCTGCAGGGATTGCTCTCCGTTGGCGAGGGTGAGCCCTAAATGCCCATGATCACCCACAAGCCCAAAGCGAAATGTTTCGTCGCCCGAGAGATTCATGTCTGAGACGAGAACGGCGTTCCTTGGCAAAGTCTTGGTGCGGATCCAAGCCATGATGGTGTAGTCGCTTGTCGGGAGTTTGAAGTCTGGGGAGATCTCTGCATAACCTCCTCTTCTAGGCCCATCTAAACGAAGAGATGAGCCGATACGGCCCGGAGCGAATGGTTGGCGGCGCTTAACGCCTTTCACGATCGAAGCCGTATATTGATGACCTTTGGCCGTGTCCTTCAAAGTATGCCCGTCGTCCATAACGGCCATGCGATAGTAGGCAAGCGGCAGGAGTTCACGAACCTTGCCACTGTAAGTTGGGTCCGGCTCGTCGAGATTTCTGAGGAATCGCTGATCGTCCACGGAGATGCCGAGAGGGATCAATGTCGAATGATCGATGCGGGTCGCCTGATTCGTGATCAGGCGCACCGGATCGATCGAAATGTCCTGCTCCTTGGGCCGCACTTCTACTTCTCCTTTAAAAACATGGATCTCACTGCTGCGTTCGTCCACGACCTCGATGGCGAATTCCGTACCGAAATCGACCACTTTGGCATCCGGAGTTTCTACGGTGAAGCCGATCCCCTCCGGTGGAACATTAGCCGCCAGACGACCTTCGCTTAAGCTCATGCTTTCAGGGCCATGAATTTCGAAAGAAGCTGGTGCTTCGATGAGCACTTCGACACCTGATTCAAAAGTAATTTCAACAAGACCTCCGTCGAGATGGTAGGCTCCAGTTCGCACGGCACTACCATTTTTGAAGACAGACGATGCGCCGAATAGTTTAAGACTGGGGGTCACACTCCGAGTCAGGGAAGCAACCTTTTCACCAGGTTTCATTTTGGAGGGCGTCCCCATTTGTGACCACAGTGCCACTCCAATCAACATCAGCGCTGCGACCGCGACTACTGGCTTCCATAGGTACAAAGCCTTCGAAGGAACTTCGGATTTATTTGAAGGATCCGGTAACTGCAGCTCGCCTAAGACACCGTGCTCCCAAGCAAGCATGGTGTGCATCTGGCAATATTCGAGGTAGAGTTGGTTGACCTCAGGATACTGTCGCATCATTTCCGTGAGCCAACGGCTTTGTTCCGGCAAAATCTTGCCCTCCGTTAGCTCCATCAGGAGAGAAGCTAGGCCTTTTCTCTCGTCATCCGTCATACTGCTTCCTCCGGACATTCACGTTTGACACACTCGATCAAAGCGGCACGTGCTCTAAAAAGGGCCTGCTTAATTGAATTTTCCGACTGGCCGCTTTGGTCAGCGATGGATTTTAGAGTAGCACCTTCGTTATATCGGCGGCGGATAAGTTCTTGATACCGCTTATTGAGTTTCCCAATACAGTCGCCCAGAAGCCGTTGTTTTTCTTCCTGCCGCTCACAGATCTGCTCCGCATGTTCAGCGACGTCGTGCAGAAATTCATCGTCGAATACAAGGCGATCCCGGGTCAGTCTTTGGCGATGAGCCATGACCTGGAAGTAAGCGACTTTGAGCATCCAGGCGCCGAAGTTCGAGCCGAGTTCGAAGTCATTCGCTTTACGCCATAGAACAGCATTGGTCTCCTGCATGACATCCTTCGCCTGATTACAGTCGCCCAGAAGCGAAAGGACATAAGCGTAGAGTCGGCTCTGGTTACTAGTCAGGAGCTGAACAAATTCAAAGGGTGGCTCTGGTCGTTTTCCGGGCATTTATTTCAGTGCTCAATTTTAGCTGGTCACTAGGGATATAGCACGAGAAACTGATTTGGTTACGGTCGAGGAAGAAAAAAAAGAGAGCCTCTACGGCCCCCGGTATTTTCGCCAACCTAAATTAAGCTCGATTCTTGAATC
This sequence comes from Akkermansiaceae bacterium, assembly GCA_029242935.1. Classification (GTDB taxonomy): domain Bacteria; phylum Verrucomicrobiota; class Verrucomicrobiia; order Verrucomicrobiales; family Akkermansiaceae; genus SW10. The sequence goes on along the minus strand of JAQWSX010000050.1, from coordinate 3,524 downwards.
CAAGAAATAATTTGCTGCAAACTTATTTTAATAGGCGACGAAGGTGCAGTTCCAATATTTCGGAGATCTCTGGTTGATTTTTACTTACATGTAGAATCCCCGCCTTTTTTGACTCCAAATCCTCTCTTATAAATCAGCAAATACTTGTATGAATGAAATTAGCTGTCCCCACTGCAACAATGCTTTTAAAATCGATCAGGCCGGATATGCCGACATCGTTAAACAAGTTCGAGAGAAGAAATCCTGTGAAATGAGCACCAAAATGGAATTTCCATTCACTTCCATGTAACTTTGTAAAGAGTGGTAGTTTCAGAGCTCCCTAATCCACGGCAGCTTGGACACTTTCTAAAGTTCTCTATTCTACCCAACTTACCATCTCCAAAACATGTCCCACACTTCAGTTTACTTTCGACTAAAACATGAACGGGAATTCCAGCCTTAATCACGCTTAAAAATTGATTATTGTTCAGAGGCTCCTCTCCAAACCTCTCTAAATTACGATTCAGCCTATCTAGAATTTTTTGAAGAACGTATCTCTTTTCGTGCGGCTTTCCCTTTTCGGTTCTACTCAATCGAAAACCTAATGAATTGAATGCAGGCTCAACATAATCATCCTCCTCGGGGAGCGGATCGGGTCGGCGGCCCTTACCATTTAATTGATGCGCAGGCATGAGTTCCACAAAGCCTAATAACTTATCTGGATCTGTAAGTTTAAGTTTTTTCAGCCGTTCCAGCCGTTCTGAGAACAATTCAATTTTGTTGGCTGCATCGCTTTCACTTTTTGCCCTCTTCTCCTCCGCCTCAGCAATCCTCATCTTTTCATTTTTTTCTTCTTCAAGAATCCGCTCCTCTTCAAGAATTCGAAGGCGCTCTTCCTCCGCTTCTTTTTTTTCCACAGATCTGAAAGTGAGTAAGACCCTTTCCTGAAGTAGTTCGCCGTTGCACTTTCCAATCAAGTCTCTCGCAGCAGAAGAAATTTCTGTCGCATCTACGTCGCTCTCTAAAAGATCCCAGTCACCTATCGTTGCCAGTCTTTCGTAGAGATCCCCCGCAGACTTGATTAAATCGGTATTCGCCAAAAACTGTTTAGAGTCAGGGCTGATTATGTGAAACCAAAGGTGAAATTGCTCACTATCCCCAATCGTGAGTTCTGATTGTGCAAAAATGAAATGACGTTCTCCCACCAAGGTGGTTGAAAATCTTCCATCCGCGTCTGTCGTAAGAACAGTCACGCCATCACCTTTCCGTCGTAACTGATCGAGCCCATCACTAATCCTTTTCGAAATTGATCGAAGAAATTCTTCGTCTGAACTTCCCTCAGGAAATTTTGGCTCATAATTCTTAATGATAGAGTTACATTTTGAGACAAATTTATCATCCCACTTTTCAGCCAATTTTTCAATAGGGTCAGCAACAGCATTTGACCCCTTTGCCCAGTCATCGAGAGCCGATTTAAATGAGTTAAACTCACCCTCAAATTTAAAGCGATCAAATGCCATTTGCCGTTTCCTCTTAAGTTCCAAGCTAATTTGGCCTCTTAAATCATTGAGTAATTTAGAGACAGCTTGTTGATCTGCGACGTAGACGCCAAGAAGCCCCAATTTCACATTATCTCTAGTCTCTGTCACGATGAAAGCTTGTCCCTCGATATCTCTTGCAGCTGGATCTTTTTCGCCCCTCTTAGATCTATTGCAACCGCCCAAGGCCATGGCTACAAGCAGAACGGCAAGAACTAACCTTAACTTTAACATTTGCATAACCTTCACATCGACAGCAATTAAAGGGGGTTAATTAACCTCTTAGAGTTATACAAGTCCATAAGTGAGATTTAAACGGGCTAGCTCCCACCACAAAGCCGCGTGCGGCCTAACGGAGGAAATAAGCAGGTCAAACCTGCGTATAGGTTTTGAGCAGAAGCACCACGCTGTTGTAGTAACAGCTTGTGTTGACCACCCATCGTGCCAAGTCAGATAAAACTTCATCATCTCGACCAAAAGCTACGACCTCTTCTCCCCATCAGATCCGATCCTAATCGTAACCTCAACCCGTTTACGCCAAAAGTAATTTCCTAGCAGCAGGCTCAATTAATGATATCAACACCTCCGGCAATCTCGAATTGAGAGACCGGAAACTCATCACTCCAAATTTCTCTTTCTTCCACCCACTATCATGACCATTTACATCAATCCCGGATGCCCTTGGTTCATCGACGTTGAAGCCTACCTCAAAAAAACGGCTACGAATACGAACGCATTAATGTCATCGCTGACCGAGCAGCCTTTAAACGTATGGGCGAGATATTCGGGACAACGTCTGCCCCCTCCATGACCGTAGGAGATCTCAAACTTGCCGACTTTGGCGTCGAGGAGCTCGTTCCCTTTTTGAAAGAACACAATCTCTGATTCTAGCAAAAACAAATTTACACCACTTCATCCCAACCACTTTCAGTCCAAATACGACTCTAACCCTTTCCCGCCAAAAGGAAGTTCCTAACAGTCCAACCAAAACGTCATGAAGAACCTCAACCGCAACGACGTCTTGAACGGCGAAGCGAACAAGCTGAGCAAGAGCATCGCCCGCGCCGCCCTGCTGACATTGATTTCCTTGATTCCAACAACTGCGGGCAAACTTCCCAATGTTGTCCTAATCATGGCCGATGACCTAGGGTGGTCAGACGTGGCCGCTTACCGGGTGCAGCAGGGACTCGAGGCCGAGGGCGCTACCCCGATCCCCACCCCCAATCTCGACCGCCTCGTGGCGGGTGGCCTGATGTTCACTGATGCGCACAGTCCGTGCTCGCTGTGCGCTCCGACCCGCTTTGCGATGTTGACCGGTTCTCTTCCGTTCCGCATCGGAAAGCGCTACGGTACTTGGAATTTCAGCGAAACCGCAGCGGTGTTGCGGAACCGCAAGCACACTACGGTGGGAGAGATCATGCAAGCGGCAGGATACCGTACTTCGATGATGGGGAAGATGCATGTCGGCGGAGGGAACACCTACAGTTTTAGCGATCCGCATTTGCCCATCCCAACTTTTCCGACCTCCTACGGCTTCGACTACACCTTCCTGGTGCACGACGGCATCCAGGCCCCGCCATATGTTTACTTTGAAAACGACCGCTTTGCCCGCGTCGATCCGGCGAACCTGTCCGCGATCGACACTTGGGGAACGGCCTCGGACCTAGTCAACGGTTCGTCCGGAAATCCGATTGGCCCCAACGGCACGGGGAGCCACAAGGACGGTTGGCGAGATGTCAACTGGAACGGTAGTCAGAACGGCATCATCAACACACGCAAGGCTGTCGAGTTCATTGATCGCCACCTTGCAAATCATGACAGCCAGCCGTTCCTGCTCTACTACAACTCTCCGCAGGTGCATATTCCGCACACGCCGCCAGTTGACTTCGAACCAGACGCCAACGGCAACCCAGGCAGTCCACCCAACGTGCCAGTCCAGGGAGTCAATGCATCCTGGGGTGGCAACGCCCATTCCGACATGGTCCATGAGGTCGACCTCCAAGTGGG
>JAQWSX010000024.1 GCA_029242935.1 Akkermansiaceae bacterium | reverse complement strand
GCGATATAAGATTTTTGTTGAGATCATTGAATTGTCGGATGTGATTTTGCCTCTTCTGACGGATCTGGCTAAATCATATCGACTTGCCTTGTTATCCAATTTTCCGTGTAGCCGCTCGATTCGTGATGGTGTCGAAAAGCTTGGAATGACTCAATTCTTTGATGCGATTGTGGTGTCGGGAGAGATTGGCTGGGTAAAGCCGGATCCGCGACCCTATCAGGTGCTTTTGGACCAGTTGAAAAATGAGCCGGATGAGTGTGTCTATGTTGGTGATAATTGGCTTGCCGATGTTCAGGGTTCGATGGGGATGGGGATGAAGTCGATCCTTACGACTGAGCACCTGCCTTATGAGAAATTTGAGCGCAAACCTGGTGATCTTGAGCCTGATAAGACAATCGGGAGGATCAGTGAATTACGGGCGTTGTTGCTTTGAGTTTTTCTCGCCTGATGAACTTGGAGGGTGTTTCTATTGCGGATGAAATACCCTTTTACTCTGATCGGTTTGGTGGGGCTCGGTTGTATTTCATCGTGCCAATCTTCTATTCAGAAGACCGCGGACACCTGAGCCGACGAAGGCGAATGCGGTGGTGAGCGGGAAAGCTTTCCTGACTTTAAAGCGTGGCTACGGGGTTTATATGAGACATTGTGCACAGTGTCATGAACATCGCCTTCCTAACACAATTCGAATTTGGCGGGTCTTTCGAAGACGGATACGAAAAATTTGCAGACGTATCTCGGGGAGTTTTGCGATCGTTAAACTGCTCTTGATATCCTAAATAAATAAGGTTGCAAAATCCCTTTGACAGAAAAATTTCCGGTGCGTTGTTGGCTGGTAATGAAAAATCCGTTCCGAAAAACCTCCCTGGCCTTCGCATGTTTGGCCCTTTCCCAAATTTCGGCATCCGCCGGAAAAAACTCCGTTGCTGAGTTCGACCGAAGCGAAGCTGACTCCCTCGGTTGGCGAGTTGTTGATGATGGCGTGATGGGTGGGCGTTCGAAAGGCAACCTAAAGGTTTCAGAGGATGGAATCCTTACTTTCAGCGGTAAACTCTCGTTGGAAAACAACGGGGGATTTTCCTCACTTCGGACCGAGAGGCTCAAGATGAATCTTGCGGAGGCTGATGGCCTTGTTGCTCGGGTCAAGGGCGATGGTCGAACTTACCAAATGCGATTCAGCACCGAAGCACGCTTTCGCGGAATGGAAATTTCGTTCAAGGCAGACTTCAAGACGAAGAAAGACGAATGGCTTGAGGTGAAGGTGCCTTTTGAGCAATTCAAGGGAAGCTTCCGTGGAATGAGCCTTTCCAAAGAGAAGTTTGATCCCGGCAAGATCAGTCGCGTTGGTCTTCTTCTTGGGGACAAGAAGCAGGGTCCTTTTGAGCTGCAGGTTGATTGGATTCGTGCATACGGCGGATCATCTAGCGGGGACGATATTGTCTCGGCAGCTTTAGCGGATGGGCGTTTTAGTATCCTCGCTAAGGCTCTGACTGAGGCAAAATTAGAAGAAACTCTTCAAGGTAAGGGCCCATTCACGGTCTTTGCCCCAACTGATGATGCCTTCAAGAAGCTTCCAAAGGGTACCGTTGAAACCTTGTTGAAGCCGGAGAATAGCGCGAAGCTTCAGGCTGTCCTCACCTACCATGTCTTAGGTGGTTCGGTAGATTTAGCGGGCGCGATCTCTGCTGCTGAAGCGAAAACGGTGCAGGGATCCTCTGTGAAGATTGCCTTCTCGAAGGGTCGGGTTCGTGTTAATGACGCCGCCATTATTAATGCGGACGTCCAGTGCTCCAACGGAGTGATCCACGTGATCGACTCGGTCATTCTTCCCCCGAAGGCTGCCGAGCCATCCAATGACATTGCGAGTGTCGCAAAGCGGGCCGGCAACTTCACCACTCTTCTTGCGGCAGTCGATGCGGTTGGGCTGACTGATGCTTTGACCAGCGATCAAAATGTAACTGTTTTGGCTCCGACAGATGCCGCGTTCGCTGCACTGCCAAAAGGCACGGTTGAAGAGCTTTTGAAATCTGAGAACCGTGATAAGTTAACAGCTATTTTGAGCCTTCATGCGATCCCAGGGAAGGTGAGCGCTGGTGATGCACTCAATGCGGGAATCGCAAAATCCCTCAGCGGTGGATCCCTCAAGTTTGAGATTGTGGATGGTCTTCTCAAGGTCAATGGAGCGACCATCGTCAAGACTGATATCAAGTGTGACAATGGAGTGATCCACGTGATTGACGCAGTCATTCTTTCTTCTTCGAATCGTGGTGAGAACAAGACCGCCGCGATGAGTGGGAAGAGCCCTCTAGAGCAGATTGAGGCAGCGATCGACCGTGGAGTTCCGATCTTCAACAGTGGAGAACACGGGGAGTGCGCAAGTATCTACCGCGACTGCATGGTCTCAATTTCCGAAGCGTCCTGCGTCGATTCTCGCGTCAGCATGGTGATCAAGCAACTGGTGAAAAAGTCGGGGGATATTGAAAGCGATACTGAGCGGGCTTGGGTTCTTCGGAGCGGGTTAGACCACGTTTATACCACTCTTTCCAAAAACTAGGTTTTACCTTTTCAGAGTTATTTTAGATTGGTCCGAACCTCCAGGTTCGGGCCATTTTTGTTAATTGGAATTGAAAGTGTAATTTCAGAGCTCTCTAACTCATACCCAAACTAAGGAATTCCTCGGGGATCATCCCACCCACGGACGATAGATTTCCTCTTAAGGCAGGGTCTCGTGACCTTGAAAATTATTAGAGAAAAAAGAGATGGCTTAATACTTTAGGCCCAAGTCATTGGTTCGCACTTCCTTGAGTTTGGCAGCCATTTGCTTTTGGAAACGGGCGAGGGTTTGACCATATTTGGGGTCCTTGGCGAGGTTGGTGAATTGTTTGGGATCTTGTTTCATGTCGA
>JAQWSX010000022.1 GCA_029242935.1 Akkermansiaceae bacterium | reverse complement strand
GCTGGTGAAGGTGATAACGACGGTGATGGCTTAGCTGACCTTTGGGAGAACAAATTTAATCTCTCCACCGACGATGACGGCTCAATTGATCCAAACAACGGACCAATCGGTGATCCAGATGGAGATGGCTTAACGAACCTCGAGGAGAACGCCCTTGGCACTAGCCCAATCGATGACGACACCGATGGTGATGGTTACAAGGATGGAGTTGAGGATAACGGAGGAACCTTCGTAAGCCTGACTAAGACTGGCACTAGTCCTATCAATCCAGATACTGACGGCGATGGCCTCCTCGATGGTGTCGAGAACCCGTTGCTTGATTTCGTAGATGCTGACCAACCCGGAACAGATCCCCTTAACGATGATACTGACGGTGACGGTTTCAAGGACGGCATCGAAATTGCGGCTGGGAGCGACCCCACTTCTGGTGACTCCATCACCGCAGGCGACGGAATCATAGCAAACTTCGATCTCAAAGGTGAGAAATACTCTGAAGAAGCATTGCGCCAAGCTCCGATCGTAGGACTTCGTGCCCAAGAAGGAGATTCCGATGGAAACTTCTACCAACTTCTAGAAACCGTTGGGAGTGCCGGAAACTACATCTCATTTGAATCAAGTGATGACTACACCGGTTGGGAAAGCTTCTCGTTCCAAATGGACTATCTTAGCACTGAGATGCAGGCTGATGGATTCGGAATCAACTTCCTGGACACCGAAGTCCATGGTGAATCTGGTGCTGTTGGGGTTCTTTCTGAGGAAGAAAATGCACTGATTGATAATTCCTTCGGAGTTGGCTTTAAGACCTTCCAATCCACTGAATCTTCGATCACGTGGAACGGCATCGATGTCAGCGGAAGGCTTCCCTTCACCTTAACGAACGATAAATGGGCTTCTGTCGGCATCGACGTTGAGAGAGACCCCATTACCAAAACGGCGCTTGTCGATGTGACTGTTTACGACTCCCCGGATCGTCAGGGAATTGCTGAAAATGTTTACACTGACTTCGAGGTTGAAGGCATGACCCTTGAGGACTTCCGAGTTCAGATCGAAGGCCGCACCGGTGGTTCAGCCATGAACTTCTCTATTGATAACCTCAAGCTGATTGTCGATGGCAGCGGAGGAGGAAACTCCGGGATCGTCATTAACTCAGTGACAAGAGAGGTTGTGAATGGAAGTGTCTCGGTAACAATTACATGGAACTCCCGCGAGGGACAGACCTACTCGGTTCTTGCAAGTGAAGACCTCGCCCTAGGCGATCTCACGCTGTGGGACGAGCTTGATGATGGCGTCCAAGCCGCCGTAGGCGCAGATGTGACATCATTCACTGAAAGCGGTCTCCCACTTGATACCAAGACAAGGTTCTACATCGTGCGGATTCCTGAATAAGACCCAGCACTCTGGCTTCTTGTCAGAGCGTTTTTCGGGGGTGATTGCCTTTAGGCAATCACCCCTTCTTTTTTGCAGGCACTAACGAAATCAGCCGATCGCAACTAACGAGCGCGAGCAGATCAAGAGATCGCTAGCCTAATCCAGTTTTGGAGGAAATGAAGAAAGCCGCTCACATCGAGACCAGGATTTGAAACTTGAGATCGCAACTTGGCGAAAAATCCGTTAAAATCGTTCCGCAACGAATTTATCATGCGGTCATCACTTGTCCTCCTCTTCACTTTCGCTCTCCTTCCGATTTCTAGTTTCGCCGAAGAACCAGTAAAAGAGGATCCTCCTAAAAAAGAGACTCCCAAGAAAAAGCGAAACCAAAAATCCCCCATCAAACCCGCCGACTACGCCCAATGGGAGCGACTTGATTCGGGAAATCGTCAATTTTCACCAGACGGGAAATGGTTGATCTACGGGGTCACCCGTGTCGATGAAGAGCGGACCTTGCGACTTCATCGCCTCAAGGGGAAAAAAATGCCCGAAATGAAGAGCTTCCAACATGGCACGCGTCCTGTCTTTTCAAATAACAGCGCATGGCTTGCCGTCACCATCGGAAAATCACCGGCAGAGGCAAAAAAAGAATCGAAAGAAAAGTTGCCCGGTGCGACCACCCACCTCCGAAATCTCGCCAGTAAGGAAACCACCGTATTCAAAAATGTCAGCGCATTCCACTTCAGCGATGACAGCCGCTTTGCCGCGATTGAAGTTAACGGAAAATCACCCGCTAAAGCCCTCGTCGTTCGGAATCTCTCTGACAAAAGCAACACTACCTTCGGCAATGTCACCCAACATGCTTGGAGCGATCAAGGCTCGCACTTGGCGATGGTCATCGACTCTCCCAGCATCAGCAACTCACTCCAAGTCTTCTCGCCGAAGACCGGAATGCTACGCACGCTCGACTCAAGCGAGCTGGAATACAAATCCCTCCAATGGCGCAAAGACTCGCTCGATCTCGCCGTGATGCGCGAAAAAGCACACGCCGAGAAAGAAGACGTCTCGCACTCTCTCCTCGCGTGGAAGGGAGTTGCTCAAAAGAAACTGAAAAAGCATGTCTATGATCATACCAAAGACAAAAGTTTCTCAGCGGATATGTTCCTCCCGGCCGGCCGAATCAACTGGGCGAAGGATGGGACCGCCATTTACTGCGATTTGAAAAAGTGGGAGAACAAACCAAAAGCACCAAAGCCAAAGACTGCTGCAGAACCCAAGAAAGAGGAAAAGGAAAAGGAAAAGGAAAAGGACGCTCCTAAAAAAGAGCCTCAGCCCAAGAAAGAAACAAAAGAAAAGGAAGCACCTGAAAAGAAGCCACAGCCCAAGAAAGAAGAAGAAACCAAAGGCAAAACGCTCCGTGACACCCTCCAGGAGAAATCAAATGTCGAAGTCTGGCACACCAAAGACACTGAAATCATGCCTTTGCAAAAGAAGCAGGCTTCGTCCCAAAAAAACCCAAGTCGAAAAGCAATTTGGTGGCTAGGTAAAGAATCAATAGTGCAACTCGGAAACGACTTAACGGAAAGAATCGAGATCACCCGGAAAGGAAACCGGGCCATTGGCATCGACCGCACCCCTCACAAAGAAACCGCGATGTTCGGGCCTCGTCTTCAAGACGTTTACGAAATCGACGCTAAAACCGGCGAGCGGGAGAAAATTCTGGAAAGCCTCAAATATGTGCTATCAAAAAGTCCCGACGGCCGGCACCTCCTCTACATGCGCGACGGGCAACTTTGGTCCCGCGATCTCGAATCCAACCAAGACGTTCACCTTGGCAAAGACCTCGATGTTCAATTCTCTGACGAAGAAGACGATACTCTCGCCGTTGAAAAGCGTCCGTATGGCCAGGGGATCTGGCTCAAGGATTCTTCCGCCTTCCTAATGTATGATCGCTACGATCTCTGGCTCATCTCCCCAGATGGCTCGCCGACTACCAAAATGACCAATGGTCGCAAAGATCGTATCCGCCATCGCCTCTCACAAGCCAATTTCTTAAAAGACAACGATGGTTTGCTCGACCCTGAACAACCGCTCTATCTCGCTCTTTATGGGGATCGCACCAAGAAATCAGGATATGGAAAACTGGAGGCCATTCGCTCCCAAAAGCCTGTTGAGGTCTTAGTTTGGGAAGACAAAATGATTAGCTCGCTCACCCGTGCCAAAAATGCCGACCGTTACCTCCTTACCATAGAAAGCGGCAATGATTCACCGGACATTTACATCTCAGGCCCAAACCTTGCCCAGCGGAAGCAGATCTCTAAAACCAACCTGTTCCAAAAACAGTATCATTGGGGGCGGACTGAGTTGATCGACTTCGAAAATAAGAATGGAGTCAAACTCCAAGGATCCCTCCGCTACCCCGCCAACTACCGTGCGGGAAAGAAATACCCCATGGTCGTCTACATCTACGAGAAGCGATCCCAAGGGCTCCATCGTTACGAAGTCCCAAGCGAAAAGCATCCCTACAATCCCGCCGTCTTTTCTGCTGAAGGATACTTCGTTTTTCAACCTGATATCGTTTATCGCCCTCAGGAACCCGGAATCTCGGCCCTCGAATGTGTGGTTCCCGCAGTCAAACAAGTCCTGAAATCCGGAATGATTGACGAAAATAAAGTCGGTCTGGTGGGCCACTCTTGGGGAGCCTACCAAACCGCTTTCATCGTGACTCGAAGCGATCTCTTCGCCGC
>JAQWSX010000018.1 GCA_029242935.1 Akkermansiaceae bacterium | reverse complement strand
TAGGCTTGATCGTTTGTCTTGTGATGAGTCAATCACGGGGGGGATGGCTTTCGTTTGTGGTGGGCGGTTCGTTGTGGATGGTTCTACTGATTTTGTTCTTAAAGCAACGGCGCAGTAAGTTCTTGGGGATTGTGTCTATTGCGGTTGTTGCGCTAGGAATTGGAGGGATTGTGAGCTCGGTTTGGATGGTTCAAAGAATTACCGAGAATCGTGTGGAGAAGTATGAGGAGGCTACCGGGCGGAAAGTCGAAGCTAAGGTCAGGGATGGTGGGCGAGTGGCATTCCAGCAAATGGGATTTGAAATCTTTCTCGATTCTCCGGTTGTAGGTGGAGGCGCACGTGCCTTTTCATACCGCGCGCTCGAAAAATGGGATCCGGATACTCTCGAGCTGTGGATGGGAGATCCGGAATTTGCCCATAATGAATTTATTCAGCTCCTTTCTGATTACGGTCTTGTGGGTTTCGCTCTCATTCTCATTCTGTTGTTTATCCACGGGATTGTTGGAGTCATAAATCTGGTGAACGAGGATGATCGTGATTCCGGACTTTCTATTTGGCAGCTGGGGGCTGCCGGCGGTTTGGTGGCGATGCTTTGCCAGTCTTACTTCAGCTTTGTCTTTCACTTTCCGGCATGTGTGGCTCTTTGCGCCTTCCAACTCGCAATTCTTGCAAGTCAATCCAAAGAGAGGTCCAAATGCCGGCCAGCCTTTCGTTTCACCGAACTCGTGATCGGGGTTGGGGGATTGGGGGTTGCGGCCGCTCTGGCATTCCTTGGATTCAATTTCTTCAAAGGATATGTGCTTTCCAAGGAGGCCGTTGAGCAACTCACGGCGGCAGAATCAGCGGATGAGGTTTTTGCGGGACTTGAAACATTGGAAGAAGCTGGTGATCGGTCGTGGGATCCAAAGTCTTTTGAGATTGTTGCCCGACGTGCGATGTCGGAAGCCAATGCCGCGCTGGAGAGAAAAGATCCTGCCGTTGCTGAGAAATTCAATCTTCGGGCGAAAGTGGCCTTTGAGCGTGCACTTGAACTTAATCCAAATTTTTCTGCGGCTTTAGCTGGTCTTCCGAGAGTTGAAGATGCCCTCGGCAATCACGCAGCAGCGGAGGAAGGCCATCAGAAGGCGATGAGGTTGATCTGGGCCAGAGAAATTAAATTGCGTCCTTATTTTCACGCTGCCAGAAGTTCATTTTTGCAGGCCTTAGAATCCGATGACGATGCGAGTGCCCTGAACTTGCTGCGTGAAGCAAAATCACGTATTCTGAAAAGGCGGAAAATCTTAGAGCCTAGTCGGGAGTTAGATGAAGAGAAAGAGATCCGGGGGATCATTCAAGCCTGGCTTAATTATTATGAAGGCAGGACGATTTTCCAGCGAGGGAATGACATTTGGATCAATGCCAAGCCGCGAAATCCCGAACTGGCCCTAGCCTTCCTTTTGGAGGCTCAAAGCCGATATCAGCTTTCGGAGAAGCTTGTAAAAGGAAAAGATCCACGCTGGGAAAAGGAAGCGAAGCAGCTTAATTTTAGCGTGGAAACTCTGGAGGCTGGGCAATATCAGCCGGTAAAGCTGTCTGAGGAACAGATTCGGGATGCCATTGAGCAGGAAGCCGTCCTTGATTCCGATCCGACGACCCGTTAAGTCTTCTTACAGATGACCTCTAATTTCGGCATGAAACTCTTCTCCGGCACTGCCCACCATGCACTCGCTGCCGACATCGCAACTTGTCTCGATTGCCCTCTCGCCGACGTGAGTGTCACGGCATTCCCCGATGGTGAGACTTTCGTGAAGATTAACGAGAACATCCGCGGAGAAGATGTCTACATCATTCAGCCGACCTGTCCTCCAACCAATCACAACCTAATGGAACTCATGATTATGGTCGATGCAGCCAAGCGGGCTAGCGCTGGTCGTATCAACGCAGTGATTCCGTTCTTCGGATATGCTCGTCAAGATCGTAAGGACCAACCCCGCGTGCCTATTACCGCAAAGTTGGTGGCCGATCTTCTCTCCGCCGCTGGAGTCGACCGTGTCGTCACCCTCGATCTCCACGCCGCCCAGATTCAGGGATTCTTCAATATCCCAGTCGATCATCTCTACGGAAAGCCTATCGTTATTCGCGAACTCCGTGAGCGATTTGGCGATAATTGTGAGAATCTGACCGTGGTTTCGCCTGATGTTGGTGGAGTGAAGATGGCCCGTGCCTATTCCGATGCCCTCGGCGCGAGGCTCGCAATCGTAGCAAAACACCGTGTTTCTGCCACTGAAGTCGAAGCGATGCAGGTCATTGGAGACGTCGAGGGTCGCGATGTTGTCCTCGTCGATGACATGACCGAGACTGCCGGCACGCTCTGTGCTGCCGCGAATATTTTGAAAGCACAGGGAGCAAAACGGATTTTTGCCGCCGTAACTCACGCTGTTATAGGGGAACTCGGACACCAGCGTATCGAGGAGTCCGCTATCGAGGAGGTGATCACCACCGATTCCACACCGGTCACCAAACAGGGAAAAGTGACCCCTGTTTCTATTGCCGATCTTTTCGGCGAGGCCATTCAGCGCATTCATAATGGAAAATCGGTTACTTCTCTCTTTGACATTGACGCACCCTCCGTGTAACCAACCGCCCCGCGCGACACCCACCGCGGAAAATTCAACCCATTCAAACCATGGCGAAGACCCAAACTCTCAAGGCTGAAACCCGCAATCGCACCGGATCTGGTGTCCTCAAGAAAATGCGTCGCGAAGGCTACATTCCTTCCGTTGTTTATGGAAAGGGCTCCGAAAACATCAATATTAAGGTCAACACCAAGGCCCTCTCCGATATGCTGGCTCACAGTGCCTCGGAAAGTATCCTTGTGGATCTTGAAATCGATGGCGGCGCATCCCGGACCGCTTTCCTTCAATCTACTCAACACAACGCGCTTAGCGGTGCTTTGGTTCACGCTGACTTCCTGGCTGTGACCGAGGGAATGAAGATTAGTGCGACTATTCCTGTGGAAGTGCACGGCGAGCCTGCAGGTGTGAAAGCTGGTGGTATCGTTGAGCAGCTCATTCGCGACCTTGATATCTCTTGTTCTCCCAAGGATCTCCCCGAGAAAATCGATGCCAGCATCGAGCATCTTGAACTGGGAGAGTCCATCACGATCGGTGACCTTGATATCCCTGAGGGTGTTGAGCCGACTCTCGCTGATGAGGTCCTCGTCGCGATTGTCAATGAGTCCCGTGTCACTAAATCTGCTGATGACGAGGCTGAAGAAGAAGCTGCCGAAGCTGCCGAAGCTCCTACCGAAGAGGCCGCAGCCGAGTAACCTCCAGGCAACCCATCATTTTAAAACGTTCGGGGCAGCATGGCCCGGGCGTTTTTCTTTGGCGGTTGTTTCGACATTCACTACCTTCTACATCGTGAGCCTCAAATGCATCGTTGGCCTCGGGAATCCGGGAGACAAGTACCTGAACACCCGCCACAACATCGGGTTTCGGGTCCTTGATGTTCTTGCAGATCGTGCTGGACAGAAATTTCAGCTCGAAAACAAGTGGGAATCGCGGACCTGCAAAGTGGGTGAAACCCTGCTGGTTCAACCTCTAACTTACATGAATGAAAGTGGTCGCGCGATTGGCTCGCTGGCCCGATTTTTCCGTTGGCAGCCGGAGGAAATTCTTGTTGTTTTTGATGATGTTTCCCTGCCGCTTGGCAATCTTCGTTTTCGCATGAATGGCGGGCACGGAGGGCATAATGGCATACGCTCACTTCTTGCCCACCTCCCAACTGATAAATTTTCCCGACTAAAATTAGGCATCAGTGGAGCCACTGGAGAGCAACTTGTGGGTCACGTGCTAGGTAACTTTGCGGTCGGCGAACGCGAACTCGTTGAAAACACGCTTGCAAGAGCCGCCGATGCTGTTCAGCTTGCGATTCACAGCGGGCTTGAAAGAGCCTCAAACGAGTTCAATACCAGAATTCCCAAAAAACCGAAAAAACCAACGGAAGAAGATGAATCGCAAGTACGAGGGACTGATTGTCCTGAACGCCCAGGGGACCGAGACCAGCATTGATGATCTGGTTAGCACTGTTTCAAAAGAGCTCGAAGAAGAAGGTGCCAAGCTTGATGAGATTAAGCAACTCGGCCGCAAAAAGTTTGCCTACAATGCGCGTAAGCTCGATGGAGGTCACTACGTGAACTACGTTTTCGAGGCCGAGGGCGATGTGATCGGAAAGATCAAAGAGCGCCTAAGCCTCAACAATTCGGTGCACCTTCAGCACTATCAACGCCTTTCTTAAACCTTAAGCTCTCCAATTCCTATGGCCAACGTTAACAAAGTCATGCTCCTCGGGAATATTACCCGGGATCTCGAAGTTCGCTATACTCCCAAGGGAACCGCAGTTTGTGACCTTGGTATGGCGGTGAACCGGATCCGTACCGGCGATAATGGAGAGCGAATTGAGGAAGTCACTTACGTCGATGTCACCCTCTGGGGGCGTCAGGCCGAGCTTGCCGGACAATACCTGAGCAAAGGCCGCTCGGTCTTCATTGAGGGTCGCCTCCAGCTTGATCAGTGGGATGAC
>JAQWSX010000016.1 GCA_029242935.1 Akkermansiaceae bacterium | reverse complement strand
AAACGCTTTCATCTCGGATGGCGTCCCTTACGCCATGGTCGCAGCAGGCTTTGTCGCTCTCACCGCAGCCTACCTCTGCTTTCCCAAAAGCAAAAGATCCGAAGCACCGCAACACATGCTTGATGGTGCGGCCTCTCTTTTCCCAGCTCTTATTATTTTGATCTGCGCTTGGACTCTTGGCAGCATGTTCGAAAGCCTCGGCACTGCTGATCTTCTCAAGAAAATGCTCGGTGATCAAATCAGCCCGATGTCCGTGCCCCTGGTCATTTTTCTAATCGGCGCGGTCATGTCCTTCATGACCGGTACCTCCTGGGGAACCTTCGGGCTCCTTATGCCCATGGCGCTTCCGCTTGTCCTCAAATTTGGGATCGATCTTCCCGAAAATGAACTCATGAGCCTGATCTCAATGACGATTGGGGCGGTCTTTGGCGGCGCTGTCTTTGGTGATCATTGTAGCCCGTTCTCCGACACCACTATCGTGTCCGCCCTCGCTTCCGGATGCTCTCCCACCTCCCACGTGGCAACCCAACTTCCCTATGCTCTTATCGCTGCCACCGGAGCTGCCATTGCATACGCTCTGATGTGGGTCGGATTACCGGCCTGGTTGTCCACCGCAATTCTAGCGGCAGCTCTCGCCGCAATTGTCCTGAGTCGTAAAACATCCGCCTCTTAAAACTCGCAATTGCCAGGCGTCCGAGCAAACGGAATGACGTCGCGGATATTTTGCATCCCGGTGACATACATAAGGAGGCGCTCAAACCCGGCACCAAAGCCCGCGTGAGGAACAGTTCCATATTTTCTTAGATCGAGATACCACCCGTAATTTTCAAGACTTAGGTCATTTGCTTCCATCTCCGCTTTCAGCAAACCATACCGTTCCTCGCGCTGGCTTCCACCAATGATTTCACCGACTCCCGGCACCAACACATCCATCGCCGTCACCGTTTTCCCATCATCATTTGCCCGCATGTAAAAGGGCTTAATTGACTTTGGATAATTATACACGGTAAGGGGCCCTTTCACGACTTCTTCGCAAAGGTAACGTTCATGTTCCGACTGCAAGTTAGTCCCCCATTGAACCGGGTAGTCAAACTTCTTACCCGATCCAATCAGCTTCTCAACTGCCTCGGTATAACTCATCCGCTCGAAGCCTCCCCCCACCAATCCCTCAAGCCGCTGGCGCAATCCCTTGTCGACAAATTTCGCAAAGATCTCCAGATCGCCCTCATTATGCTCCAAGACATCTTTCACTAAAAATTGAATGAAATCCTCCGCGAGATCCATGTCGCCCTCGAGATTACAAAAAGCCATCTCCGGCTCGATCATCCAGAACTCCGATGCATGGCGAGAGGTATTCGAATTCTCCGCCCGGAAGGTCGGTCCAAAGGTATAAACATTCGAAAGTGCACAGGCAAAGGTCTCCGCCTCCAACTGGCCGCTCACTGTCAAATAACTCTTCTTACCGAAAAAGTCTTCCTCTGCCTGGCCCGCCTCATTTGTTGTCACCTGGAACATTTCACCCGCCCCCTCGCAATCACTCGCGGTAATGACAGGCGTGTGAACATAGGTGAAATCACGTTCATTGAAAAATCGATGCACCGCATAAGCCAGTCGACTTCGCATCCGAAAAGTCGCTCCGTAAAGATTCGTCCGCGGACGCAGATGAGCAATGGATCGCAAGAACTCAGGCGTGTGCCCCTTCTTCTGCAGTGGAAAATCATCTGGGACTCCGCCCACCAACTCCACCTCGGTCGCCCGCACTTCCCAGCTCTGCCCCTTCCCCGGGCTTTCCACTAATTCACCAGCAACTCTTACTGACGCCCCCGTATTCATTTTCCCGACCTCCTCCGATCCAGGAGTCCCTGAATCAATGATGACCTGAATTCCCTTCAGACAAGATCCATCATTCAGTTCCATGAAGGAAAATTCCTTCGAATCCCTCCGAGTCCGCACCCAACCCGCTAATTCCACCGAGTCCAGAGCCGTCGCACTGTTTAAAAGATTTTTCACCGAAGTTCGCATGCAAAACTCCTACCGTCTCGCACGAAGCGAATCGATAGGAATTTACAGGAAAACTCAGATGTGACCTAAGCGCCTAAGGTCACTTCACCTCTTTCTAAAGAAGTTTTACGAGCTTCTTTCAATTCCTAATGAAAAAAGCCGCAGTCACTTCACAAAAAATCTTGCATTCGGCACCGCGAGCCCTAAAAAGCCGCTCCCATGGCCCGCAAAGCTTGCAAGTCCAAAACCAGATCGTCCGTCGCCAAGCGCTTTAAAGTGACTGGTACCGGTAAGATTTTGCGCCGCAAACAGGGCAAACGTCACATCCTCCAGAAGAAAAACCGGAAACGGAAAAGAATGCTGGGTAAAGCGACGCTTGTCTCCGACGCAGATATTACGAATGTGAAGAGAAATCTACTCATGAAGTAAGTCTTACCGTGCACACGTGCACGATGCCCCCGCCTGCCAAATGGGCGGCCTCTAGATAGCCAGCCTTCTTCGGAAGGACCACGAGCGAGTGAGACTATCGGAGTGAAATTAAAACCCAACCACCCGCTCACCTAAAAGAAACCATGCCAAGAGCAACTAACAGTCCGGCCAGTAGAAAACGTCGCAAGCGTATTCTACTCCGCGCCAAAGGATTCCGAGGCTTCCGTTCCAAGCTTTACCGCTACGCAAAGGACGCCGTCTA
>JAQWSX010000192.1 GCA_029242935.1 Akkermansiaceae bacterium | reverse complement strand
GCTACTAAAAATGTAACTTGTTTCCTGAATATTATGTCTTTAAGATAATCAACAAACACATATAATATTATGCTTCGTTACCTAATTACTTTTCTTCTACTTGTGGGTCACTGCTCGGGCTTCACTGTCTGGTTTAATAACATCAAATTGGCCGATTCTACAGCTGTTCCCATCTTGGACAATACGGGAGCGTCTATTGAGGGCGGCTCTGGTTATGTTGCCGCAGGGACTTTTTCGACCCCTCCCGAACAAATCACCAATTTTGATGAATTTCAGATTTTTGGGGAAGGACCAAGCTCCTTCAACGGAATTGCCGCTGGGTTTTATGATCTGCGACGTTCGGCTCCAATCCCACAAGGGACGACAAGCGCCCCGGTTGGTGAGAGGATTTATGTCGTGATTGGAGATGGGGATAGTCTTTCTACTTCTACGGATTTCGCGCTTTTTGACTCCGGTTTGACTTTTGGAACCGAAAACATCCTTGGGTTGGGTGCCTCAGACATTACAATCACAAGTGAGACCTTGACCTCCGATTCATTAATTGTGGGTGATATTCTGACCGACGTAGACACTGGTCTCGGGCTAACTTTTGACAAGGCAATCCGACTTACGACTATTCGGGAACCTCTTGCTCCGATCCTCAGCGCTGATCTTAAGGATTTTTATCCTTCTGAAGAAGGGGAGATTCTCACCGTTGATGCAACACCCGAAGACGGCTTTCCCACCCCTTTCACATACCAGTGGTATTTTAACGGGGATGCTTATCCCGCCAGCCAAGGAGGAAGAGAAGCTGCACGGACGTTGACTGGAAGTGCTGTAGACAATGGCACTTGGACGATTATCGTTTCTAACACGGCGGGCTCTGCTTCGCACACTTTTGATCACCGGGTTTATATTCCTGAATCTTCTTCACCCGCTTTGGAAGTTGCGGGCTTCTATGAAACTGCTCTAGCTCAGCCTGTCAATATCGATGCCACCCCCATTGCTGGCTATCCTGTTGATTTTACATTTCAGTGGTATTTTGACGGCAATGCGATTGATGCTGAGCAAGGAGGACAAGACCGTATTTTCAACCTACTAGGTTCTGCTAACGAAAATGGAAGGTGGAGCGTGGTTGTAACCAATTCTTCCGGCTCGACTGAACAAGTTTTTGAATACCGGGTATTTAATGATTCGGATGGAGACGGCCTTTCTGATTACCGGGAGCAGAATCTCTTGGGGACCAATTTTGAATTAGCCGATTCCGATTCAGACGGTCTATCTGATGCTGAAGAGGTCAATGGGTTAACTGATCCAAATCTTGCTGACACCGATAGTGATGGCCTGCTTGATGGGATAGAGCTCACGATTACCAATACGGATCCGATCGTGGCAGACTCTGATGGTGACGGGACTGTTGACGGTGAGGAGGATAATGATAACGACGGACTTACCAACGCGCAGGAAATTGGCATCTACCAAACCAATCCGCTACTTGCTGATACCGATAGCGACGGGCTAAGCGACTCCACGGAGATTCGTCTCAACCTTGACCCGAAAACTGCCACAAATATGGAAGATCTTGCCAATGAATTGAGTGGCTTGCGAGTCGCCTACAATAACGTCGTAGCTGATCGCGACTCGCGATTCGTCGACACCGATACTGATGGCATCACCGACGTCAAAGAAGTCGAACTTGAGACTGACACCGCGGAGGCCACCGTGTTCTACCTTCAAGATGCTTATGAGGCCGCCGTAGTGGACTCGCGCATCGTTGGGCGATCCGACGTGACCGGAGCTCCTGGTTCTTACGATCTTACTCCGACTGCTCAATACAATGCGGTGGTAGTCGATCGCGACTCGCGATTCGTCGACACCGATACTGATGGCATCACCGACGTTAAGGAAGCGGAGCTTCAGTCCAACGTAACTCAAGAAACCACCTTTTATCTGCAGTCGGTTTACAACACCGCAATAGCTGATGCGAGAGAAGTAGGACGTAATGATGTCACTACAAACCCTCAAAGTTATGAGCTTACTACTTTGGCGGCTTACAGTATGGTAGTTGCAGAGCGAGATGGTCGCTTCATTGATAGTGATGGTGATGGACTGACTGATAAAAAAGAAAGCGAGCTCTTTTCGAATACCTCTGAAGAAACCACCTTTTACCTTCAAAGCTCTTATGACACAGCAATTACCGATGCAAGAGAGTCCGGGCTAACGGAAGTCCTTTCCAACCCTCAAAACTACAATCTTAAAACCGAGGATGCTTACAATCTCGTAGTGGCCCAAAGGGACGCCCGCTTTGAGGATACCGATCAAGACGGTATTACTAACGTCAAGGAAACTGAACTGGAGACAGATCCGAATGACGGGACTGTTTTCTACCTAGAAAATACCGGGTTTGAGGATGCGGTCGCTGCGGCCCGCCAGACAGGTCGAAATGACGTTGTCGTGTTTCCTTTTGGGTATGGGCTCGTTGCACTCGAGGAATATAATAAGGTTGTGGCGGAACGTGATGAGCGTTTCTCTGACTCTGATGGTGATGGTTTCACTGACTTCAAGGAAGCAGAACTTGGAACGAGCCCATTGCTTGAAACCGTCTTCTACCTTCGCCCCGCCTATACCACTGCGATTGCTGAGGCTCGGCAACTAGGACGCAATGATATTCTTGGGAGTCCGCAGAACTTTGATCTTACCACAAAAGATGCCTTTAATGCGGTCATGGCGGAACGTGATGCTCGCCCAACGGCCGAGGCATATGCGGCTGTTGTTATCGAGAGAGATTCCCGTTATCTTGATAGTGACGGGGATGGACTTACTGACCTCAAAGAAGGGGAGTTGGAATCGAGTTCGGAGGCTGAAACTCGATTCTTTCTTGAAGATGATCATCAGATAGCGCTCCAAGACTCCCGAGAAGCAGGTCGGAATGATGTTGTATCCAACCCCCAAAACTTCGAGCTCACAACACGGGCCGCTTTTAATACAATTGTTACCCAACGAGATGCTCGCTTCCTCGATAGTGATGGAGACGGCCTGACTGATGAAAAAGAAGGCGAACTCGGACTCGATGCTAATGTTCAAACACCATTCTATCTCGAGAATACCTTTGAGACCATCTTCACGGATGCGAAAGGGGCAGCGCTTGAAGAGGTCCTCGCAAACCTCCAGAACTTTGGCCTGATCACCAAGCAGGCATACGATGTCGTTTTGGAGCAACGCAATAGCCGCTTCCTTGATTCAGACGGGGATGGTCTGACTGATGAAAAAGAACGTGAGCTTGCAACCAATTCCTCGGAAAGAACGAACTTCTATCTTGAGAACGTCTATGACAGTGCAATCTCTGAGTCCCTTCAGACTGGCCGTGACGAAGTCACCGCGAACCCTCAGAATTTCAGCCTGACAACTGGCACAGCCTACAACACCTTGTTGGCTCAAAGGAACGAGCGTTTCCTCGACACTGACGGAGACGGTTTGACTGATGATAAGGAGGAGGAACTCGAGACTGATCCGAATGTCGAGACTCTCTTTTCGATCGATGCGGCGCTTCTCAATTTCAACTTTGCACTGGCTCAGGTCGCCGATGAAGGGGGGGAATCAATTTCTGATGGCCCCGAGTTCGCTCTTGCCACCACTGAGGATGCCCGGTTTGCAGATTCGGACTTGGACGGGATCACCGACACCAAGGAAGAAGAACTTAATACCAACCCGGATGTTCAAACAGTTTTCTATCTTAAAGATGCCTTTGACACTGCCATGGATTCATCCCGAGAGAGGGGTCGCACGGATGTCACCACAAACCCTCAGAATTATGAACTTACTTCGAGTGCGGCCTACACAACGGTGCTTGCCGAGCGAAATGCCCGGTTTTCGGATAGCGATGGCGATGGCCTCACCGATGAAAAAGAAAACGAGCTAGCTTCGAACGCTACAGAAGAAACAAACTTTTATTTACAGACCGCCTATGATTCAGCGCTTTCCAATGCTCGCCAAACCGGACGCACGGAAGTCACTGCAAATCCACAGATCTACAATCTCAAAACACAGGAAGCCTACGATCTTGTGATTGCGCAGCGGGACGCTCGTTTTGTGGATAGCGACGAGGATGGGTTGACCGATCAGAAAGAATCGGAGTTGAATACAAATTTAGAAGAAGGAACTTCTTTCTTTCTCCAAAGTGTATTTGAGACCGCTGTCGCGACAGCGCGCGAGGAGGGTCAAGAAGCCGTCACTACTAATCCTGCCAATTACGATTTAACCAGTCAGACGCTTTACAACGCGGTGGTTGCCCAGCGTGATGCCCGGCCAACCCAGGAAGCTTATCAGAAAATCGTCGTGCAAAGAGATGAACGCTTTGTTGATACTGATGCGGACGGGATCACCGACGTTAAGGAAGCGGAGCTTTCATCAGATTCGCAGAAAGTAACGACTTTCTATCTCGGAGGAGTTTATCAGGAGGCAGTTCTTAATGCCCGAATCACAGGAAGAGGCGATGTAACGCGGAATCCTCTGGATTACGAATTAACGACAATTGCGGCCTACAACACCGTGATTGATCAGAGGGACGCCCGGCCAACTCAGGTCGCCTACAGTTCAATGGTTGCCCAACGCGATTCGAGGCCGACACGTGAACAATACAACCTGGTCGTTCAGGAAAGAGACACCCGTCCCACCGTTGGTGAAGTGAAGGATGCCCGTTTGGGATCTGTCGTGCTGCAGCCCGATGGTGCCAACAACAGCGTTAAAATCCGCTTCTCCATCGAAGAGACTGATGACTTCAGAACTTGGATCCCTCGAGGAGAGATCAATGAAGTTACCATGCCTCTCGAAGCTGGTAGAAAGTTCTACCGCTTCGCTCTCGAGGATGAGTGAAAATAGAATCGGCAGTTCTGAACGTAACTACCGGATACCTAATTTAATTCTTCCTCGATGAAGTCGAGGACCAGCTCAATCAGTTCGTCCATTCCGTCAATGAGTTCCTCCTCGATCGTGGCGAGGTGATTGGCTTCGGTTTCACTGTAGTCGTTGCGGTCCTCGGGGCGGGTTTCACACCAGCGACTTGCGTTGAGAGGATCGACGAGGCTGGTGGCGCCGATGAGTTCGAAGGAGTTGATGATCCGCTGGTGATCCATTCCGCTCTGCCAAAATTCGTGAAGTGAGTCATCGCTCTGAAGGATGGGAACGGTCTCATAAATGTCCATGAGGGCCCGTTCCTCGCGGGTGAAGTCACGTTTAGAAGATTCGTTTTCAAGTTGATCTATGAGAACTTCAATTGGGTTTGGCCATGCAATGGTTTCTTGTGAGAGCATCAAGGCGGAGTTAAAAGCCACGGCGTATTTTGCCAAGTGAAACTGTTATTTTTTGAAATTTAAGGAATTCTAGAGTCGCAAAGGTTCAATGATTCTTATCCTAGGTTCGGGGTTGGCGGGGTTTTTTTCAGGAGTATCGCTTAGTCCTTCCAGTCGAGTCCTTCGTAAAGGGGAGAGAGAATTTCGTGACCGTTGGCCGTGACAAGAACCATGTCTTCAACGCGGCATCCACCTAGGGTGGAGGAGTAGAGACCGGGTTCGACGGTGAAGAGTTCGTTTTCAAAAATTTCGCTACCACCGTGATCGAGAAGGATGGGTTCGTGGACTTCAAGACCGATTCCGTGTCCGGTGCCGTGGCTCATGAAAGGACGTGCCATGTCGTGCTCGGTGTCCCCACGTACTAATGCGAACCCGTGTTTTTCAAGGACGGAAGTGGTCGCGAGATGAACCGCTTCGCCGGTAGTGCCTGGTTTTAAGGAGATACAACCAGCAGCTTTGGCTTCACACACGGTGGTGTGCATTCTGATGGCTTCATCTGAGGGCGTCCCGTTGACGACGGTTCGGGTCATGTCGCCATTGTAGCGGGTTTTATTATCCATGGGGAAAATATCCACAATGGTAGGAAGTCCTGTTCTGAGAGGCCCCGTGCCGTAGTGGTGACAGTCGGCAACATGGGGTGCAGTAGCGACGATGGAGTCGTGCGAGTTTGAGAAATTACGTTCGAGGAGAAAGGCTGTGATCATCGCGCGGAGGCGCTCGGATGTGAGGACGTCTCCGTCGTGGTGGAGAATGCCTTCTTTGCCTGGAGTGGCGTGAG
Organism: Akkermansiaceae bacterium; assembly: GCA_029242935.1. Lineage (GTDB taxonomy): Bacteria > Verrucomicrobiota > Verrucomicrobiia > Verrucomicrobiales > Akkermansiaceae > SW10. Next base: position 693 of record JAQWSX010000192.1, on the reverse strand, counting down.
CGATTGTGCGGCAAGCATGAGTCATGGCTTCCCCGGTAATTTTTTGAGCGAGACGAAGATGCTCGATTTCTTGACCGTCTTTAATTCGGCGATCGAGGACGCCGAAGTCGGCTGAGTAGTGGATGGAGATTCCTGCTTCCTGTATGAAGTGTGCGTATAGGTAGGGGAGCGAGCGGTCGACTGTGATGACTGATTCTCCAGCCTGGCGGAGGCACTCTGCGGTCGCTTGGGCAAGGGCGGTATCACGGTCCCCGGAGAGTCCACCCTCCGGGATGAAGTCAGCGGCACACGCGATTCGGCTAGCCTGAACGGATTTGCGAGCTCGATCCATTTCGATGTCTCGGACGAGGTATGCGGAAGTACCATCGGCGAAGTCAATTGCGACCGAGGAGTCACCGACGAGGAAACGGCAGCGGTGAAAGAGAGTGGCGTTGGTAGAGGAGTGGCCTGCGAGAACGGTAGTTCGTTTGGATGTCATGAAGTGAATGGGAACGCTGAGATCTTGGACTTCGAATGCTAAGGGTCCAATTTTGAATGCAGGCTTTTAAGCGTTTTTGACCATTTAGCGGCCGCGGAGCCGAAGATAGGTTTTGCGCTGATCCGTGCCAATGGGCGAAGCGAGACGGATAGTGACGGTCGAAGTGCCATTCCCGTTATCGATTTCAGAGACCACTTCTGTCAGGGAAGGGTTAC
>JAQWSX010000214.1 GCA_029242935.1 Akkermansiaceae bacterium | reverse complement strand
CCTCCTGCGCATCCTCAGATAATTTAGCGAGGATTTGGTAAGGTCTGTCGCTTGGAAGACTGTTGAAATCACCACAGATCATGATTGGAGTCTCCTTAGGCACCTTAGGATGCTCTCCTTTGCGGACCGAATTGATGAAATCCAAGGCTCTCGTTGCTTGCTTGATTTGCACCTCTTTGGGTTGCGTAAAGAAGTGCAGATTGATCATTAAGAGGTTGCCACCTATATCGTTCGGCAGGGTGATTAATGCAGCCATTCCTCGGGCATTTTGGATCGCTTCGGACCAGAGGATCGGGTGGCGGCTTAGGATCAACCGACCTCTTCCATCGGCAGCGGCATACCAGAATTGTCCGGTGATTTCACCAAAATACTTAGCAATGGCTTCGGACGTGGTATCGATTTGATCTTCTTTACTGTAGATGACTTCCTGCATCGCCCAAATGTCCGCCTGGGCCCTAGGCGCCCAAGCAGCAAAGCGATGGAGGCGCGCCTCGCCATCGATGCCTTTTCCATTAATCCATGGGCTGGTTCTGACGTCGCCATTGTCTTGAGGGAAAATCGAGGTCCAATACCCATTGTAAGAGACCACTCTGAGCCGTGTTTCCGGATCCACATGAATACCCTTGGGTTCCGTATTTGTGATGACCTCTGGTGGCTTAGCGTCTAAACTCGTGTAGAAGGAGAGTCCCAGAAATAAAAGGGAGGTAATTTGGTCGTTCATTTTCCAGAAATTTACCTGCATTTCCTCATCAATTGCGTTCGATACGAAGGAACAGTTTTCCGCTGGCACTTGCCAAGCCTCTGACATCGAAGGTACTTGTGGTTGTGTCGCCATCATCGGCTTTCACTCCATCATCTAGGTCTGAATCCCAGTCTTCCATGTTAGTGGAATACTTGACTGCGTAACTTGTTTTAGGGATCGAATCCCAAGTCAAAGTCACCGTTTCCAATTCCGAGTTATAGTGGAACTCAGTGATCTTAAAAGGGACTGAAACGGGGCCAGCTGGAACGACATCGATCTCTCCAAAAAATGTAGCCCTTGTCCCGACTTGCCATGTCGGTGGTGCGATATCGAATAACAGGTAGCGGTAGGTTCCCACATCCCCAGTTATGCTCACTCCGACTTGGCCACCAGCCCCGCCGAGCGACATTGAATCGACACTCGCGATCAAAGTGTAACCAAGCGCGGCCAAGTCCGCACTTTCTTGAAAACCTGCTGCGTCAAAATCTGGTGCATTGTTGTTGGGATTAATCGCTCCATAAACATTGTAGATCTGTGGGGCACGACTGTTGTTGTGCCAGCTGTAGGAGTTGATCTCGGCGATTGGAACATTGACCTCGAGATCGAGTTGGATGCGTAGGTTGTCTTCTGCACCTGTGGGTCCGGCAAAGAAGCTTTCGGAATCGGGTCCACAACACGAGTCGCCGTTGGTTTGTCCCAATCCGTCTGTTAGGTGGTCGATCGTGCCCGATACATCATGCGAACTGCCATCTAGGACGGTAAACGTTTTGCCGTTTGCGAAATCGGTTGATGAATTCGATGGGATGGTGTCGAAAACAAAAGTGCCGTCGGTCTCACGGTCGGCGCCGGCATCGAGTTCGAAAATGGCATCGGCACCCATTGCTCGGTTGGAAACGAGCGTGCTACTCAGAACAGTAGTAACAATGAGAAGCAGTTTTCTGTAGTTGTTTTGGGGCGTATTCATATTTCGTTGGAATGATTTCTTCTAAGCTTTAGACTCCTCCGTGGTCAAGAACCTGTAAGGGATTTAGCGCGGTTTGCCGTGCCCAAGGTAGGGCAGGTCATTGAAATCAAGAGGCGTCCTCCGACCGAGTAAACAAGCCCAAACTATGCTTGGTGGTATGCTGGTGAATTGGTCCCTCTGTATTTAGCACTACAGAAAAAATTGAACGACCTCTTCTGTGTGGGGCTGTTTTCTGAGTTCTTTTAGAGGGTATAGAGACACACTGCACAGAGGGGCCAAAGAGAAAGTAATGGAATTAGTTTACCCAGGGACGGGCTTGTTTGATGAGGAGCTTGCCTTCGGAAGTGATTTTAAATTCGATCTCCATAGCGAAGGAAGAGTCGCTGCTATTGTAGAGCGATTTGAAGTGCTTGTTGAGTAGTTTCATTTTCGCCACGAGATCGAGGATCTGGGGCTTGGTGAGGACACGTTTGTCGTTAGGGAGCTGGTTGGAGAAGCGGATATATTGAATTTCGTAAGTCTCTGCACCAAAAAGCGGGGAGACGAGAATCTCCTCGGGTGAGGAGGCAACATCAGGGTTGGTGACGAGGTCTTCACCGATCTGTGCGTTAATGTAGTATCCTTCTCTCGTTGGGATAAAGATGTTGCTGGCTACGGTGACGCCGTTGGCTTGTTCGTTCTTCTGGTTCGAGTGGACGAGAACACTCATGGCGGAGGTGAGGTGATCGATGCGATAGAATTCGCGTTCCTCGTAGGCGCGATAATTCCAAAGACTGGCCCAAACTTGGCGGACACTTTTTCCGATGTGTCCTTCGTTGGCTTTGTGCGTGTAGGAATCGTAAAGTCCGGCGCCGTTAAAGGTGATCGAGTCTTCGGCATTGGCGCTGGAGCGGAGGCGTGGGCTGATGTCGGAAGGGAAGGAATTTTGTAAGGTGGTGAGTGCTGTTTCCATCCAGGCCGGGAAGGTGCTCTCTTTTTTAATACGAGAACGGAAGGTTTCGAGACGGGCCTCGCGGATGGTAAGGTTAGATTGGAAGTCAGGGGCGGTGATCATGGCCTGTGCTTCGGTGTAGAAGTTGTTGTGCTTCATGAATTCATCGTAGAAGTAAAATGGAATGGCAAAGCCATCAGGGGCGTTGGCGGGCATGATGCGGCGAAGCTCGGCAACGTTGGCCGCTTTACCTCCGAAGGAATCGCTCTCGGAAAAGAAGACCGAGGAGAGAGGTTGGATGGTGGTTTTAGATAAATCGCGTGGAGGGAAACTAGGGGTGAGTGGGCGAAGGTTTTCCAAGAATTGATCGACTTCAACTTGCGTGGCTATACGGATTTCAAAACCGTCTTGGGAAACTCGATAGAAAACGTTTTTTCCAATGAACGGAGCGATGTCCGGATGGGTGCTGGCATTGGCGATGTAGGCGTTAGGAGTATCGTTTTGTTGCGCCTTGAGGTTGACGTGAGAAAGAGGAGTTTGAGGAACTTCAGTGATGATTCCGGCGATCTTGGTGAGGTCGTTCGGTAGGTTGCGGAAGATGACGATGTCCCGTGCGCCCAAGGATCCGGCACTATCGGCGACTCTGAGTCTGCCAAATGCTTCCTGTTGATGCATGGGCTGGTAGTCAGTATTCGAGAAGAGGTCATTGGTGTCGATGGTGTGGACAAAGGAGGCATCGAACTTTTCCTGGTTGAGTGTTTGGAGTTGACGTTGGGTTTGGCTGGGAGCGTGGTAGAGCAGTTGATCAATGAAGGGGGAGCAGCGAGCGATCGCCTCGTAGGCGAGCTCAATAAACTCGAACGGGAGCGGGTCGGTAGGCCAGAATTCGACCGTGTAGATTCCCTTCCTCCCGTCGTTGGCGACATAGTTTTGGTGAGAGATGAGGGAACCGGCGATATTCTTGCGCCCCGAGCCTCCAATGTAGGTCTCGCGGTCGAAAAAGAATCGTCCCGTATTGTAGTCGAAGTTGGTGTAGCGGTTAAGGGCGCGTCTTGCGAAGTCGTAATGAAGCGGGTGGGTGTTCGAGTTGACGAAGTGGAGCCGTGGGTTGGTTCGAATATCGGTGATGAGAAACTTGACGAGTCTGATCTCTTGAGCGCCGGGTACTCCGGACGTCTTGGAAAGTGCGTCAAAGGTTGCGCGGTCGAGCATGAAGCGGGAGCCGCTAGTGGAAGGGAATTTTGTGGCTGGATTGAGCGCGGTGCAACCGGTGCCCGAGGTGTTAAGCTCGGAGAAATCATTGATACCGTCTCCATCGGTATCCAGTGGATCGGAGTTGGGAACTACCCGCACTTGGAAGTAGGCCTTATCAGATGGGGTGACGGAATCTCTGATCCAGTTTTCGGCTTGGGAAAGCGCAATAATATCGACGGGCCTCCATTCGACGAGGTCTTTCGATCGGGAGAGGATGGCATAGTGATTCTCTGTTTGAGGAACGGCGAGGCGGAATTTACCGTTCTCGGAAAGTTGAGGGGCAGATGGTTGGATTTGGGCGTGGAGCGCCAGCAAAAAGGCGCTTGTTAGGATCACTGACAATCTCCGCATATCAATGAAGAGGTTCGGCTTTGAATGTGATTCGGTCAAGGAGGGGATTCCCACAGGATTCGTCGATCCCAACAAAAAATCCGTTGATTGGGATCGGTGTAATCTGAACCCAATTTTGCAATTTTAGTTTCGAGTTGAGATTAGGGATGCGTTTGGTGCCCGGTAGTGAGAAACTGCATGAATGAAAACGTTCCATCTCTCTTTATTTCTATCGGTGATATTGGTTTTTGCAGGCACGGCAGGATTCGCTCAAGAGTTACGGAAAGGAAACCAAAATCCAGACCCACTTGAAGCGGTCAAAAATGCTGCCGTAGAAATTCTGATTGATGGAAGGCTTAATGGATCAGGTTGGATTGCGACTAAGAAAGGATCGGTGATCACGGCAGCTCATGTTGTTTGGAGTCCTCATCAGAAAATTGAAGTGATGAACCCAACGATTGGTCGATTACCAGCAAGCATTGTTGCGACCGATCCGGGCCATGATCTGGCGAGACTTCAGATCCAGATCAAAGGAAAGAGCCCTTCTGAATTTCCCATCATCAAAATTGCGGATCGGGCACCCAATGAGGGCGAGAATGTTTTCTTGTATGGCAGTGCCCTATTTCGCCATTGGATAACTATCAAGGGGAGTATGGCCAGAAGCGAACCCAGCTATGAATACATATCGACCCTCAACATGTATTGCCGTTTTTCGATCATCGCAGCTCCTTCGCCCAAGGGGACTTCCGGTGGTTGCTGGGTGGATTCGAAGGGGCAGGTCATTGGAAACCAAAGTGGATTCATCAATGATAATGCAAAAAACCCTTCGGGATTGGCTATCGTATCTCCGATCGATGCGGTGCGTGCAATTTTGAAGAAAAGCGGCGATGGAAAGATCGGAACCATTGGATGCGGTTTGGAGGAAATCTTCAGTCAGTCATCCGGGTTTCTTAAACGCCTTCCCGAGGGAGCGATGGGGCTGTTTACGGTTCCAATACGAAAGGGGAGCACGGCTAGTGAAGCGGGACTGACGAAAGAAACCCTGATCACTCACATCAACGGAAGTCCCGTAACCTATCGGCGAGATTTTATGTCAATTTTCAGAAAGGTCACCCCGGGTGGTGAAGTGGTCTTGCGTGTCCTGACTCCAGAGAATCACACGCCACGTGACCTTGTCGTTCCGACACGTATTATTTCCCGCCCGGCGGAGAATTAGGTCGCACTGCTAGGAATTTGTTTTTGATAGAGAAGGGGGGAAAGCGGAGATTGGGCAGACGGTTGGCGGGAGAAAGGGAGTACTACGTCGCCCATCAGATGCAGTATAACCCCCTATCAAAGTAGCAACGACACGCCGCGAAATCGCAAGGAGGATTGAAGTTATAACGGTCCCATCGGCGAAAACCACCCCTGTAAAATCGAGATGGTGAAGGGCTTGGACGCTAGCTTTGGGGAAATCATCGGTAGGGTTTGCGAATCGGGACTGACTGACAATAAGCTCTATCGCTGATGACGGATGACGCTTTTCCGCCAAAATAGCCTTCCAGAAAAGGTGCGATTGGCCTTGCTTTGATATTTTCGAATTGCCAACATAAAAAGCATATTTAAACAAACTACGCTTGTTCTTTTATAATGAAAAAAAATTACACTCTCGCAACCTTTCTATCCCTGGGGATCTCTTGTTTTAGCACTTCGCTCTCAAATGCGGAACTTGTTGATGGTCTCGTCGAATACTGGGAATTCGACGGAGACTTAGCAGCTGGATTAGACGAAACCAACGATGGTGTCCTCGTTCAAACGGGCATCGGTAAGGCATCGTTTGTTGCCGGAAAATTTGGTTCCGCGGTCGATTTGGAAAACAGTGGAGGGGCAGGCAATCAGGCTCTCATCAACGTTGGCGATCCTGGTGAGTTTGCTTTCGAGGCTGGAAGTATGTCGGTCTCTGTTTGGTATACGACTGAATCTCTCTACACCAACTGGAATACCTTGATTAGCCAAGGTGAAGGGAATAACTGGCGTATTGCCCGACATGGAGGGTCAGGGACAAACTTAAAATATAGCGTAGGGGGCCCCGGGAATGTGCCTGCTAACCTTGATCAGCAAGACGGATCATGGCATCATGTCGCGGTCACGCACGATGCTACAGGAAATATTACGATGTATATCGACGGAGAAGAGGCGGCATCGCAGGGGGCATGGGTTTTGGCTAACGGTGCCGGTTTATCGTTGCAAATCGGTGGTAATCCACAGGCTGCTAATAGAGGGTGGGATGGAAATATCGATGATGTCGCAATCTGGGATCGCCCGCTCACTCCAGAAGAGGTGGCTTCGATATGGAATGACGGCGCTGGGGCCAGTGTTGCAAGCTTGACGGGTGGTGGATCTGCCAGTCTTTTTCAGATCGTTGACGTGAATTATTCTCAGACTGAAGATAATATTCTGGTCGATCTCACATTCACATCGAAAGAAGGAAATCTCTATTCGATCTATACATCAAACGATCTGTCCCTACCTCTCTCAAATTGGCTCGAATTGAATGATGGGGTCCCGGCTGCTGCTGGCGAATCCACTACTGTTTACCCGATCGATTTCAATAACGAGGGTCTACCATTGAACGATCGTCAGTTCTTCGTGGTAGTTAAAAGCCCGTAGGCAGAAACTGCGATAAGTGATCTCGCCTCAGTAAGGAGGGATAGTGGTTGCACTTGGATTGCCTGCAAAGTTGTCAGCGTTTTCTTACTCGTTCTGGAGATCCAAGCGATAGAACTTGCTTCCGACTTCAGGTGGAACGTTGAACTCGTTAATTCGCAGGTTGATTCCACATCCCTAGCGCCTTAATACAAGAGGCACACAAGACCAATGCATATGAGTAAAATTGCACAGATGATACTGCCGATATTTGTCTTCGTTACAGCGGGTTCTGCGGTTCTTTCCGAGGAGAAGAATCAGTCTATTCCAGTTGACCCTAAGTTAGAGGCTCTCAACAAATTCCGTCCGGTGCTTAAAACCGTGAAAAAGTTTTATCCAGAAGCCTCCTCCATTTTGTTTATGCAGAATTTTCATTTTGAGGATTCAACCCGACTTTATGTTGAGAGTGCAATCACGAAGCTTCGAGCAGGAGGGGAGTCTTTCTTGGAGGACGTTCGCGGCCCAAAGGAGGAAGGGGGTGTGTGGTGTGATATTTTTTTGTTGGAAGGAAGTAGTAAGCGGTATTCGCGAGCTGAGGGTGCTGTGGAGCGTAGGCATTTTGTAGAGCATAAAATTTATCAAGATCTTCATGGGATTGATCACCACTTGCATGTGACTCTGCGTGTTCCTAAGGGAGCGACGAGCCTTGGTTTTGTTAAGGAATTTAAGGCTCTCATTCGTTCTTACAGCCATGATTTTGTGACCGACAAATAGGTCATTGTATGGATCGGGTGACTGCTAGATAGAATAGATGAATATTAAAACAGTCTACCCGGTAAGAGTCGTAAGCGTTCGTTCGCTTAATCTTCTTCCGATTTCATTTTAATAACGAATGCACGCCCCACCCCCGATCCCGCCATGTGCGACTAAATCTTCCCGATGGAAAGTGCCCCTCATCGTGATCGGAGTGATCACCGGGCTTCTTATTCTCTTTGTTATTCAAGTAGCTTTTTGGGTTTTCAGCGCGCGTGATTTCGAACCTACGAAATCTCAAAAAGACTCTGTGATCACGATCGACTACGCTGCTGAATTTTTCACCATCAACCGGGAATCCGGAACCGAAGAGTGGAGTTGTGAGAGGTATATTGATGGCTCAATTCAAATCTATTATCTCTATTCTGACGAGTTGACTGCTCTTGACTGTACTATTTCTGTCGAACGGAATAAGAGCGATGCTCTAGCCTCTTACATCGCCGAATGGCAGACTCTAAAGCTCGCCAATAAGATCAGCGAAACAGAAATTGTGCTTGAAGAGGTGAATGAGGTGTTTTCTTGGGGCGATGGTTCAAAATTCGCTTTTCAGGTTTCTGATAATTCACGCAATGGATTTGCTTTTATCACACGTAAGGGCAACAAGATTTATTTCGTTGATGCGTGGGGGCTTCTCCTTGAAACCCCGGATGAAATTTCAAAATTCCTTACCCCGAAACTCGAACTGTTCGACACCGAATCTTATCTCAAGTAGCCCTTTGCGCGGCATTGTTGTTCAAGAACGATGAGTCAGGATTAGGGTGCCTAGAAATCGCTTGGGATCCTGATAGTCTTCACCTTTTGAACTTTGCACCACGAACGAAAGAACCCGAATGATGATTCGGGTTTACTGGAGGTGGAGAGCCTAATCCGGATAGGGGAATCACTCGATCTTACTCGATCCTGAGACGGGCGGAATAGTTCTCATCGTTTGATTGAGGGGCTTTGGCCAATGTGTATTACGATCGCATCATATTTTTCGTTATGAACAAAGCGGAAAGACAATAGCTGCAATTAGGGTATTTACAGATATGAATAATCCAAGTTACTCGATAGTCTTTGCCATCGCTGTCTTATTTTTTCCCACTTCGGTTCTTGTGGCGGAAAATTGGCCTTCTTGGCGAGGACCTTCACACAATGGAAGTCGGGCCGGCGAAAATTACCCGTCCCAATGGAGTGTCGACAAGGTCGCTTGGAAAGTTGAACTCCCTGGTAAGGGGGCTTCTTCGCCGGTGGTGTGGAAGAACCGCATCTTTCTCACCGCACCCGCTGAAGGTGTCGATAGCGCGCTGGCATTTGATCTCGACGGGAAGCAGATCTGGAAAACCGAGTTTGGCACCGAAACTAAAGCTAAGCATATGAAGCTCGGCACTAGTAGTAACGCTTCACCAGTCACCGATGGAAAGGGGGTGTTTGTTTACTTTAAGAGTGGGACCTTTGCGGCACTCGAGATGGACGGGACGATCCGCTGGAAACGCAATCTAGCCGCAGAATTTGGTCGACAAGAGCTGTATTGGGATCAGGGGAGTTCTCCGGTGCTCATCGGAGATCTCGTCATTCTTCCTCGTCTCCATGCGGGAGATTCGTGGGTCGCCGGATTCGATAAGGCGACTGGTAAGATCCGCTGGAAGCAGGAACGTAACTACGAGGTCCCTGCTGAGAATGACCAAGGTTATACCACGCCGATTCCTTTTCGTCACGGCGACCGAAATGCCCTGCTCGTATGGTGTTCAGACCACTTGACTGCCTATGCAGCTGACAACGGTTCTTTGCTGTGGTCCTGCGGTGGCTTCAATCCGAAAGGAAAGAAGCTCTGGCCGCCAATTGCAACGCCCGTCGTTGTGGGTGATATAGCGGTGGTCCCGGTGGGTCGAGATGATCGGAAGCAGGCTGAAGTTCATGCGGTCCGCCTTGGTGGGAAGGGTGAAGTTACGCAGACTCACCGAGTTTGGGAGCGCGACGATTTTGGGGTATTCGTTACTAGTCCAATCGAATACGAAGGAAGGATCTATTTGCTTCGGCACAAAGGGGAGTTGGTCTGCCTTGACCCAAAGACAGGAAAGCCTTTCTGGACGGCCAAGCTACCAAAGTCTCTTATTCCCTACTACGCCTCTCCGGTGATTGCTGGAGGAATTCTCTACGCCCCTCGCGAGGATGGGGTCGTGTTCGCTGTCCGCATAGGCAAAAGCTTTGAACTTCTTGGTGAAAATGACATGGAAGAGCAAATCCTAGCCACCCCGGTTCCCTTTGATGGTAAGTTACTGATTCGCACTTCCAAGAGCCTTGTTTGTGTTGAGTAAGATGGTTGTTTCAATTGTTGCGGCGTTTTATGCAACTTAGTTCTTTTCTCAGGTTCATTCGAACGCGGAGTGGACTGGTTGTTGTTTTCCCATGCGCAAATCACAAAGCCCGCTCATGCGAGGATCAATCCAACGAGCAGGATCAGCAAATTATACAAGAAGGCAGACCTGTAAGTCTTTTCGGTTTGAAAACCTCAAGTTAAATAGATGAAAATGAAATCGTAAAGATTTGTCCCATGCCTGATCTGGTCAGTCCATAAAAAGTTATCCCGAGATTACTGATCGAAAAAAGAGATTGTTCAAATAGTTACTTAAGTGGTCGGAACTTATCCTCATGAATGTGCAATCGACTGCGTGGCTGGTAACCTAGTTAAATTAGACATAATAGGTTTGTTGTTAGTTGTTTAGGGTCATGACCCGGGATGCTTATTCACAAAATTTTGTGAATAAGCATTTCAAGGTTACCCACAAATTACCCCCATCCCTTTTGATCGTCACAAGTTTGGGTGATGCTGATCGGAAGAGCGAAATAGGGTCACTACTAGGGCCTTTTTATGCCGAATCCTGAAAGTAGATTTGATAAGTAAAAAACAGGTAAGATTAATTCCGGACCATCATTCGGGCAAGATACCGATATTATCGCCCCATCACTGCATTATGAGTGACACAAAGGCCGTCAGAAACACGCATGAATGAGTAAGACTGCCTCTTTCGCTTAATCTTAGATTGAGAATGAGGCAGTGGATGATGAGATATTATCGTATGTGTGAAAGTCCGTCCCCTGTAATGGGGGGCGGATCCTTATGCGGTGTTTGAAATTTTCTTTGCTAGAATGGAAGGGCAGCGGTGTAAGCAGGTAGGTTTACCCCTATCTCTTAGCTTAGGTTCGGAATTTCGAATCAGGAGTGGGGAAACTGGGTTCAGAAATTTGAACTCAGCGACAACTCGTAGATCCCCTTTACCATAGTTATGCTGAAGGAAGACTTCATTTTTAGACTTTTACGAATTTCTAACTGTGGTGTCCTCTTAGGGCTGTGAGATGCTGGCTTCGATATTTGTTGGGATTCTGCAGCGTGCTGGCTGTAAGTGCTCACGAGTTCACGGAAGAGGAAGAGAACTGGTGGGCAGTGCAGCCGGTGGAGGAGGTGGATGTGCCGGAAGAGGGGCATGCGGTGGACTTTTTTGTGGGGCGGAAATTGGGGGAAGCTGGATTTGAGATGGCGGAGGAGGCTTCGGCTGAGGAACTTGTGAGGCGGGCATATTTTGATCTTCATGGCTTGCCGCCGAACCTTGAGCAGGTTGCTGACTTTTCAAAGGCGTGGGAAAAGGATGCCGAATCGGCAATGGCTGGGTTGGTTGATGAGCTTTTGGAAAGTCTTCGGTATGGGGAAAGGTGGGGGCAGCATTGGCTGGATGTGGTGCGCTATGCAGATAGCGATGGATATCGGGCGGATGAATTACGGCCAGCGGCTTTTCGGTATCGGGACTATGTGATCCGGTCGTTTAACGAGGACAAGCCTTACGATGAGTTTGTAAAAGAGCAGCTGGCGGCGGATGAAATTTCGCCAAATGATCCAGAGAGAGTGTCCGCGACGGGATTCTTGAGGCACGGGGTTTATGAGTGGAACCAGCGGAATGCGGAGATGCAGCGGGAGATCATGATTAACGAGATCACGAATGTGACGGGAGAGGTTTTCTTGGGAGTGGGGATCGGATGTGCTCAGTGTCACGATCACAAGTTTGATCCGATCTTACAGAAGGATTATTTCGCCCTGCAGTCTTTTCTTTCTTCGACCTACTGGCCGGATGATCGCTATCACGCGACTACTGATGAGATTGCGGAGTATGAGAAGAGGCTGAGGGTATGGAAGGAGATGACGGAGGAGATTCGTGTTGAGATGAAGTCGCTTGTCGAGAAGGCGGAAAAAGCGAAGTATGATTTTCGGGTGAAAACTTTCCCGCCGGAAGTGCAGAAGATGTTTGCCAAGGGTTGGGGCGAGCAGAGTTCTTATGAGCGTCAGATTTCGTTTTTGGTGAAACGTCAGGCGGTGAGGGAGGTTAAGACACTGGCTAAGCCGGAGCAGGTCTTGCAAAAAAATAGTCCGGAGTGGCTGCGTTTTGAGGTGTTACGAAAGAAGTTAGAGGCCTTTTCCGAGCTCAAGCCGTTGCCTTTGCCGAAGGCTTTTTTAAGCACGGACACAGGAAGCGAAGCAGCGGTCGTTAAGATAAAGTTAGACGAGATTTCGCCCCATTTCTTAACATTGCTTGGAGCGGAAAAACCGGAGATCACGAAGCGAGAGATGACAACGGGTCGGCGATCAGCTTTGGCGGAGTGGATTGTGCGGGAGGATAACCCATTTACGGCACGGGTCATGGTGAATCGGATTTGGCAGCATCATTTTGGGAAAGGAATCACTTTGTCTCCGAATGATTTTGGGATGTTGGGTGGGAAGCCAACGCATCCCGAAATGTTGGATTGGTTAGCTAAGGATTTTATAAAGGGAGGCTGGAAGATGAAACGGATGCACAAGTTAATTATGACGAGTGCTGCCTATCGACAAACGGCGAAATTTGAGCCTAGTAATGCCCACAATGTGAAAGATCCGATGAACAAGTTGCTGTGGAGATTTCAGCCGAAGCGATTGAGTGCGGAACAGATTCGGGATGCGATGTTAGCGGTTTCGGGCGAGTTGAAACATTGCGATGGAGGAAATGCACAAGAGAGCTCGGAACCAGTTAGGTCGATCTATGTGAAGAAAATGCGGAACACACCGGATCGAATTTTGCAGTGTTTTGATAGTCCGCTGGGTTTTGCCTCGGAGCCGGAGCGCGTGCATACTACGACGGCGACTCAGTCGTTATTGCTTGTGAATAATGAGTGGCCTTTGGCACGAGGGCGGGCCTTGGCGGGGAGGGTGATGGCCTCGAAAGAGTTAGCGGATGAAGAAGATGTGGCAGATGCTTATCGGATAGTGTGGGGGCGGGAAGCGAGTGAAGAAGAGTTGTGGGCGGCGATGGGTTTTTTGTCGACGCAGAGGAAACTTGCTGATGATGGGGAGCAAGCTGTGGAAAAGAAGTTTACAGCGCGGGAGGCTTTTGCTGACTTTTGCCATGCTTTATTGAGTTCGAACGAATTTCTTTACCTGCACTAATTAAATTATGGCCTGCAATCGAATGGTAATGCCGGATTCGCGTCGGGATTTTCTGATGAAATCCGGAGCGGGGTTTGGCGGGGTTGTGTTGTCGGCGCTGACAGGACAGAGGCTTTATGGAAATGAGTTTGGGGTGAGGAATCCCGTAGCGGAAAAAATACCTCACCATCTTGGGAAGGCGAAGAATATCATTTTTCTTTTTATGGAAGGGGGGCCGAGCCATTTGGATCTCTTTGATCCGAAACCTCTTCTGAATAAGTTGGCGGGGCAGCCTTTGCCAGAGAGTTTTGATCGGCCGGTGACGGCGATGGGAGAAGTGGGCTCACCTTTATTGGAGTCTAAGCGGGAGTGGATTCAGCACGGGGAGAGTGGGCTTTGGATTTCAGACTGGCTGCCGAGGCACTCGGCAATCGCGGACGAGCTTTGTGTGATTCGCTCGTGTGTCTCGGATGGGATCAATCATGCGGGAGGGGTTTCGCAGATGAATACAGGTTCAGTTTTTGGCGGGAGACCTTCGCTGGGGGCATGGGTAAATTATGGCTTAGGATCAGTGAGTGATAATCTACCGGCGTTCACCGTGATTAAGGACAGCAATGCGATGGTGGTAAATGGGACGCGTTGTTGGGGGTCCGGATTTATGCCGGCAAGCTACCAGGGGACGCTTTTTGAATCGGGTGAAGAGCCGGTGGCGAATTTAAATTTACCGAGGGGGATGACGGAGAAACGGCAGCGAGGGAAGTTGGCGTTTCTGGAGCGTCTGAACAAAGGGCATTTGAAGGAGAGACAGTCAAATGTCGAGCTGGAGGCGCGGATTAGAAGTTACGAGTTGGCGTATCGGATGCAGGCTGAAGCACCAGAGGCGATTGACTTGGAGAGTGAATCGGTCGGGGTTAAAAAACTATATGGTCTGGAAGAGGATGATACAAAGGTCTTCGGGCGTCAGTGTTTGATGGCGCGGCGGTTAGTGGAACGAGGGGTTAGGTTTGTGCAGTTGTATCATGGAGCGGGAAGTAAGTGGGACAGCCACAGCGGAATGGAGAAGAATCATGCTCGTCTTTGCGCAAATGTGGATCAGCCGATTGTGGGGTTAATTCAGGATTTGAAACAGCGGGGTTTGCTGGATGAGACACTGGTGATTTGGGGCGGGGAGTTTGGTCGGACTCCGATGAGTGAGAAGGGAGATGGTCGTGACCATAATCCGACTGGATTTACGATGTGGATGGCCGGAGGTGGTGTTAAAGGTGGCCAGACTCTAGGTGCGACAGATGACTTGGGTCTGCATGCGACTGATGACAAGTTGCATGTCCACGACCTTCACGCGACAGTGCTTGATTTGTTGGGTTTGGATCACACCAAGGTGATTTATCAGCACAAAGGTCGACCGGAGAGGGTGGACTTGAATGAGGGAGAGAGCGCGGCCGCAGAAATTTTTGCGTAACTGCTAGGAATTTTCTTTTGGCGGAAAGGTGATTTGAGAAAAGGAAAACGAGGAAGGAGACTCAGGATTCGGGGTGGAAGCCTCCCCCTTGCTGATAAAGTAAAGTGAATTTTGGTAGTAGCTGGTTTGCGCGTGAAAATATCGTCGCCTTTTTACTACTGGTTCTTAGCTCTCCTCTTCATCCACTCTTTTGAAAGTCTCTCAGCTTCGGTGATTTGCTCTTTAGTTATCTTCTGACTAAGAATGTCTTTGTAAGACTCAGCTTTCTCTAAACCTCCAGCAGCTGCAAGATTTAACCACATGTAAGCAAAGGCATAATTCTGTGGGACACCATTACCTCTATCATACATGCGACCCAAGCTGAGTTGAGCATCTGTGTTTCCTTGCTCGGCCGATTCACGATGCCATTTCGCGGCTTCGGTGTAATCCTGTGGAACGCCATGTCCCACGCTGAACTTGAGACCCAAGCTATACTGGGCATTCGAATCTCCCTGCTCAGCCGCCTGCCGGAACCACTTCACTGCTTTGGAGTAATTCTGCGGGACACCTTCACCGTTTTGATACATGACACCTAATTCGTATTGTGCTTTGGAGTCTCCTTCTTCAGCAAGGGTGCGTGTATCGTCGGTTTTACATGAGGCGAACAGTAGGGCCGTAACCGCAACGATAATAGAGGAAAGGAAAAATGACTTCATTAACAACCCCCATGATATGGCGGAAGATTGCCGGTAGGTATTATAATTTTAACGTGATTTATAACGCTGATTCCTCGACCTCGACGAGGTTACCGTGTCTCTCGTGTCCTAATACCTTTGGGCTTTACCAAGATACCCCATAAATCCTAACCGTCGATTTCGATTCAAATCGCAGTTTTAGAGTTACCCCGAGCCCCATATCCGGAAAGGTGATTAGGAAAACCGGATTTGGGGCTCAGGGTTCGTGCGGGGGGGTGCATGAAATCATTGGGTGAAAGAATTTTTCAGGAGACCTACTTGCCTTCTTTCTTGTTTTTTTTGTTTTCTTCGGGGAACGAAACAATTCCATCGTAACCGATAAGGACCATTTTCATTTCCATTTTTTGAAGCAGTTTTAATTTCTCTTCGTTGGTTTTTGCCTTTTTTAAGGCGGTAGGGAATTTAGTAACCAATACTCCCCAGTAATCACCAACCGGTCCGCCTTTGATCATCGCGGAAAGAAAAAAATCGTCGTCTTGCCTCCAGTTAAGTTTCCTGTTTACAGCTTCAAAGGCTTTTCTTGGGATTCCTACTTGGCGGGCAATGGCAGAATAAAATGAATCAGGATCATCATATTGTTCGATAGGTTTGATACCCTCGATCTTGATGTCATATAGCTTTTCAAAGAATTCGATTCTTGTTCGGTCAGAATTTGCTTCATCAGCAATGGAGAGTCCGGTAACTAGAAGAGCTAGGGGCAAGAGTAGGATGATCTTCACAACTAAACTCTTCCCACTAGAATGTGAAAATTGTGTGTCGCTGGGATGAGGACTTTGTGAATTCATTCCTAATACGGCACCGGGCATGGTCGTTGTCGAAGATATTTCATCTGCAGAAGAGCTTCAAAAAATAGATGGTAGGTAAAGCTAGTAGCAGGAACCTAAACCAAAATATTTCCAATTTTCAGGAATTGGTATGAACAGGTCACCTCTGAGTCCCCTTGGTGGATTAGGAGCAACGGAATCATTTTTCGGTTGTAAGGGTTTGTCCAGATTGGGGGAAAAGGTGGGTGGTAGGCGAAATTTCATCGGAATATGGGCCTTTCGTAACTGTCGGCGTGTTGCCGCCTCCCTTCTCATCAAATCCTTATGTTGATTGGTGTAGCTTTGTGGTGATGGGACAAATACTGCCATGATTCCCATCCAAGCTCCCGATTGAGAAGCCCCGCGATACGCTGTAAAATTGAACCAAAAAGAAGCTAGGCCATCCGTGAAATCCCGATTGACCTTCAATATCCGAATACTCCTGCCCCATGTCCTTTCAAAATAAACTCTTCGTTTCACTCCCACTCCTCGCCATTGCCAAAGGACACGGGCAGGAGATCCTGCGTTACCGGGCGCAGTATTATGGTGAGGACGATGGCCGCATGGAAGTTGAATCCCACTATCTGGATTACAAACACAGGTTTGACGTTGGAACGACCCTTGGGCTCCGTCTCGCAATTGACACTCTTAGCGGTCAAACCCCGATTGGAACCCACGCGAGTCTCGACGAGAGTGACTGGAATTTTCAAGACATCTCTGACGAACGCACTGTGGAAGTGATTACTGTTGAGCATGAAATTGATGATTACACCCTCAGCTTTGAATATGCCCACAGCAAGGAATCCGATTACGGTTCTAATGCGTTTTCACTTCGACTCAACCGGGATCTTTTTAGCAAGAATACCCTTGTGAGCGCCGGAGCCTCCTTTGCCTTTGATGAAGTTCTAGCCACTCCGTTCACGTCTATTGCAGAGAACCAGGACAAAGACTCCATCGATTTCTCATTGGCCGTTTCTCAGGTTCTAGGACCCAACACGGTTGTTGATCTTAATTTTGGCTACGGGCACAGTGCGGGATACCTTTCTGATCCTTACCGCCAGATTTCGCAAACATCGACCGTTGATGTGGTTACTCCAGTGGGAACTTTTCTGGTCACAGATACTTTCGATTTTCCGGAAAATCGGCCGGACACGATCGATCGCTGGGTTGCGAGAATTGCTGCTAAACATTACTTTGAGTCAGCTTCTGGGGCGCTTCACGGTTCTTACCGTTTCTTTGCCAATAGTAATTCCCTGACCGGACATACCTTTGAACTTAAGTGGGTACAGGAATTTGCCGAGCAATGGATCGTTACTCCTTATTTGCGGTATTACCAACAGAAAGGCGCTGATTTTTATCAACCGTTTCTCACTGGCAGCGGAATTGATGGGCACGGAAGAAATGACGGCAAGGGCCCCTTTTATTCCTCGGACTACCGACTTTCAGCTCTCGATTCCCTTACTTATGGTTTGCAGTTTTCATATTTTCCGGTTGAGGAAATCTCGATTGATCTGCAATTGGAACGATATGAAATGTCAGGCCGCCAATCTTCCACGCCGAGTGTCCTTTTCCCTTCCGCCAATGTCATTTCGCTAGGCCTCCAGTGTAATTTCTAACTCCAGCTATATGATTAAATGAAAAACATCGCTATCTGCTTTCTGACCGCCCTGGTTTTACTTGCAACTTCTGGTGCAGAGGTTTCTAGGGGAGCTTCATTTCCAAATCCAAAAACCTTTGGAGTTACCGGGATACTGCCCTCTACAAAGGGCAAAGTCGTTCTCTACGACTTTTGGGCATCCTGGTGTCAGCCCTGCCGCCAGGCATTCCCGGCCTACGACCGGCTCTATAAAAAATATAAGGGCCAGGGCTTGATCGTCGTGGGAGTTGGAACCGACAAAAAACCCAAAGATTCTGCAGGGTTCCTCAAAAGACTCTCTCCAAGTTTCCCGGTGATCTTCGATCACTCGCAGCGATTTGTCGCAAAGGTGGGGCCAAAAGGAATGCCCACCGCTTACCTTGTTGGAAAAAATGGCAAGGTCGCATTCATCCATAGCGGATTCCGGGGAGCGAAAACGGTTAAGACCATTGAGGCCCAGATTCAAGTCGCACTTAAAAAATAGTAAAATTATGAAGCCATATTTCCTTCTTGTCACCCTCTTTGCTTTCACTTCCTGTGGGAAAGTTGCGCCCTGGGAGCGTGCCAACCTCGCAAGAAAGGCAATGGCTCCCGATCGGAATCCGCTTGGGGAGGCGATGGCCGACCACATGTATTTTTCCCGGGAAGGTTCTCTGGGAGGAAAGGGTGTTGGAGGCGGTGGATGCGGATGTAACTGAATCTAAATTCCAAACCTAAATTCTATGACCAATCGATTTTTCATTCAAAAGTTACTGCATTTGTTAGCCAGCGGTCTTTCCATGACAGCTCAGAGGCTCCCGTTTCTCAAGCAGTTGTTCCCATTGTTGCCCGGTTCTCCCGGTGGCCAGTTTGCGGCTCCTCTCGTAATTTCGTTCGTTGGAATCGACACCCTCTCGGGAGCTTCTCCCAGTGTGAATCCCACCGGTGGCTCAACCAATCCCGCTACGGGTAATGTGGATGAAACCTTCGCTTGGCTTTTCCGAACCATCGGTGAGACCGCTAAATCATATAGCGTTTCGACTCTGCCCCCGGGGCTCACTTATACTTTTGGAAAGCCCATTAGTTCAATTACAGGAAGCCCAACTACAAGTGGCACATTTGAGGTTCAAATTGTGGGATGGGAGGAAAAAAACCAGAGAGGCAAGAAAACCCCTCCCTATACGTTCACGCTAACTGTCAATCAGCCGGCTTCTCCGCTTGAAATATGGACTGAATCATTTTGGTCCGGTGCGGACCTTGATGATCCCGCTATTTCGGGACCAAGTGCCGATCCCGATGGTGATGGGATCGAAAACCTTCTCGAATTTGTCTTTGATTTAGATCCTTTAGGAATAGCGGCTTTCCCCGGAACATTTGGTCAGGATCCACAAGATGAAAATATCTGGGTCTACACCCTTCCCCTCAATCCAGAAGGGAGAGAAATGATCAAGTTTCAAGAATTGTCCGCGCAAAATGGCGGAGAGTGGACGGATCTTAACCTCGCTGCATCGGATGCTGAAATCACAACCACAGCCAACTCGATCACCTTGCGGATGCCTATATCAGCTGCTCCCAAAAAACTGATTCGAGTCGTTGCAATAATCGGAGGTGGCGGGCCAACAACAACTGTCTTCGTCGATAGCGGTGACGATTGGAAATACCTCGACGACGGCAGTAACCAAGGAACCGCCTGGCGTGCTTCCTCCTTCAATGACGCAGACTGGGACTCAGGGCCCTCCCAACTTGGATACGGCGATGGTGATGAAGCCACCATCGTCAGCTTTGGCGGAGACGGAAACAATAAGCACCCCACCACTTACTTTCGCAAAACCTTCTCCATCGCCGATCCATCTGTCTTCGAAGACTTCACCCTAAACTTTACCTACGACGACAGCACTATTATCTACCTCAACGGCGCCGAGGTCGCCCGCGAGAACATCGGCGCCAATCCCGCTTTCGATGACTTCGCTAACGGTAACGAAGACGTTACCGTTAGCCGTAGCCTCTCGCCTTCTGTTTTTGTCTCCGGCTCAAATACCTTCGCTGTCGAAATTCACCAAACAAGCTCCACCAGCTCTGACATTAGCTTTGATCTCGATCTCATCGGGAATCCTCCATAGGTCACTATGGTTTTTCTTAACGGGCCGAGATGCAAAGTCGTCTTCTGGCTTGAGAATTCTAATGGTTTTCTGAGATCGTTCCGACCACGACAAGAAGTTTTCTTCCGGTCGTTGGATGTGTCGAATTCAGCGGAGCCCCCACGTTTTTCATCAGCAATCAAGTGAGCGGTGGCGAGTTTACTCTTTATGTCGATTGAGGTAACTGCCAGTAAGTTTCTTTTGGTGGAGGAAGGGGGAGGGGTGTGGCGTTGGGCTGACCGGATGAGGCAGAGAAATGGGGTTGACTGGACTTGAAGCTATACGATATTCCCAAGGTTATTCCATTCCTCCAAAGGATAATCTATGAAACAACATTTTTGTCTCTGCTCCAAATTAACGTCCTTCTCAAAAATTCTAGCCTGTTTTGTCACGTCACTATGTATTTTCGGTTCAAACCAAATCGTCGCGGAAGCGGCTCAGGTCGATCCGAGGGTGGTGAATATCTTGATCGAACAAGGGGTAGTTGATTTATCAGTTCGCCTCCCTCCCCCATTGGATTGGAAAAAAGAGGCCTATCTCTCAAAAAAAACGTTTCAAGTTGATGGTCCACCTGGAATCCCGAATCTAGGGACAACAAGACATCGATTGACATGGAATGATAACGATGTTTTCGAATGGTTTCAATCTGATTTCATCCAGATTGGAGCCTATCAATTCACAGGAGAGTTTACGATCGAAGCAGAGCTCTTTGATGGACAGCTAAGATTTGGTGTTTTTGATCCAGTCTCCAAGGTGCTGCTATTTGATGGTCTAGAATATGTTGCGGAGTTTCCTGTTCCAGATTTGATTGTCGAAGTGTCTAACGATCTTAACGACTGGGTTGAAGTCGGACAATTGGAGGAGGTGTCTCAAGATTTCACTGAGGGGTATGCGCTCTCCGTGAAATTTAAACGTGAAAAAGTAGGCTCTGAATACTACAGGGTCAGAATCAATGGTGGAGGTCAGCTTCCGGTCGAAATTAGCAATGACGATCCGGAAACTTTTCAACTCGATCCGTTTACGCTTCAAAACGTCTCGCTGAAAGGGTGCTTGCTTACAGTTGATGTCGACTACGGTGGAGGCTGCGAAGACCATGAATTCGAGGTTTTCATGAGTCCGTCTATCTTCGGTGAATCGTTCCCAGCGCAGGCAAATCTGTGGCTTAAGCACAATAGCAATGGAGATCTTTGCCGTGGGCTGGTATCAGAGAAACTCGAGGTTGATATCACTGCCGTGATTGATCAGTATCGCAAACAGAACGGGGGAGATGATGAAATTATTCTGAATGTCTACGGTTATTTTTCTGATAAGCCGGAAGCGGTAAAGGTGGTGAGATATTCTCCTTAGGCAGTATGTGGGCAGAGGACTATGGCTTTAAAAGGTATCCCGCGTCTTGAATTAGAATTCGGTAATTTTGGTGGACGAGAAAAATTGGGGATGGATCGAAGAGGGCCTAAAAAACCCGCTCGCTGATTAAGCAAAGCGGATTTGAGGAGGTTTTGATTCTCGAACCCTTCTTCTTAAGGAATAAGAACGACGTAGAAGCGCTGCTTGGTTTCAAGGGGAACTCCGGTCTCAGTGAACGAAGTGGTTGTTTCTCCAGCTGCGGCACTAAAACCATCGTCGAGTTCTTCCCACAAGTCTAGGTTGCCTTCGCCAAGATCGTCGCTTGCTAAAATACTGTAGGTGCGGCCTTCTTTGGAATTCCAGGTAATGGTAACTGCTTGCGTTTGGCCTCCGTCTTCGACCTCGGTAGTGACGGCAATAATTTCGAGAGGTTTTGCACTTGCTCCTCCGTCAACAAGAAGAACTAGGTTATCAATCCCGAGATTCATGCTTGATCCTCCGGTTCGGCCCATGACCTGAACTCGGAAGTCTTGCAGGTCCATGTCTTTGATCTCGAAGTCAGTGTAGATGTTTTCAGCTTCTCCTTGGCGGTTGCGGTCAGGGTAAACAGAAACATCCACAAGCGCGGTGTTAGTTCCTGGATCACGTTCGACATCAATCGAGAGCGAGGCCCAAGTGTCAGTCGTCAAGGAGAATGGAAGTCTTCCACTCACGTCAGCACCATTCCAAGTAATTGAGGCTTCGGTTGATTGGAAGGTCTTGAAACCAACACCGAAAGAGTTGTCGACAGTCGCATTTTCTTCGTTTCCGAGGTTCGGTATGACGCCAGAATCACCGTGAACAGCAGTCGAAAGAAAGTTAATTCCCCATCCGTCAGCTGCGACTGAGGTTGCGAGGAAGTCCATTGTGAAGGAGAAATTTTGCCAACCTGCGTAGTCCTCTTCAGACTCAAAGGAAATGAAGTTCCCTAAGTTACCTAAGGTCTGGAGAAGTTGGTAGTAGGCTCCATCAGATTCAGCATTCGCAGCTGCAAGTCTTCCAACAGGCTGAGCTCGGCGGGCCTCTTCGGTATATTTTTCTCCGGCATCGTCGAAGTTGGCGACAATCCCATCGCGTGGTCCAGTGCTATCAGCCTCTGTCGGATTGCGACCAACGGAAACTTCAATTCCGTCGTTCACTCCGTCGCCGTCGGTGTCGGCTACATGAGGGTTGGTTCCAGTTTGGTCGGCGTCAACGAAATCAAGAAGGGGGTTTTCGACACCATCGAGAAGGCCGTCATTATCAGAGTCAGGGTTGATGGGGCTCGTTCCGGTCTTGCTGGCATTCACAAAGGTTCCACCTCCATCCTCGACGCTATCGCTGAGGCCGTCAGAGTCGGTGTCGGCCGATGTTGGATCTGTCTCCGCTTCGAGTTCGGCGAGGTTATCGAGGTCATCATTGTCAGGGTCGCCGTCAGGGCCATTATTGATGTTGACCGACCCATCATCGTTTGTGCTCAACCCATATTTTATCTCCCAGATATCCGGGAGGCCGTCTTTGTCAGAATCGCTCTCACCTTCCTGAACAACCCGGAAGTTGCTGATAATGAGGACTCCTCTAACGATCGAGGTCGAATCGAAGTTCTGGCCACCAATACGAAAGCCGAAGTTGTCTCCTGCTTGGACGTTAAGTTTTTGGTCAAAGCCAGAGAAAAAAAAGTCTCCGGAAGTATTAGATAGGTCAACGGGGCTTCCCACGACCTCGCCGTTTACGATGATTCGAAATTCGGCAAAAGCCTGCCACCAAGCGTGCATTCCACTGAATTCCCAATCAAAGGTGATCTCCGCATTGTTTGCCAGAGTGATGGTGTAGTCCGCAGTGCGATTACTCACTCCACCACCGGGTAAGGTGACATCGTAGCTGAATTCCGCACTCTGCGCGACACCATTGATATTACTCTCGAACATGTTGGTGATTCCGTCGGAAACCAACTGATCGGTTGCGAGAATTTCGGTTTTTTCCCAGTTTGCGATCTCATAACCGTCGGTGAATCCGATTGTTTGAGCATGTGCGCTATGCCCCAGCAGGCTCAGCAGGGCAAAGAATAGATTCCGTCTCAAGCGTTTTGCTGTATTAGATGACATAGTGGTGTAGGGTATGAAACGTTGAAGACGGTAGCAAGCTTGAAGAGAAAACTTCTTCGCCCGGGCGTCATGAATCATTTTTATAGATGTCCTATCATGACACTTCGGATCTGTTGATATTTCGAGTGGTCAAATCACTTGTGCTGCTCATCTCTTTTCGGGCCAGAGTGGCACCTTGAGGAAAATTATTTCCGAATACAATAGATGCGGGCGGAAGTGCGGATGAGAAGGTTTTTTCCGGCGATGGCGGGGGTGGCCATTCCCATGTCGTCTTCGGCCAGTTGATTGGTGCGAAGGAGTTCAAAGCTTTTGCCGGCTTTGCAGACATTGGTGCCGCCGTCTTCGTTGAAGCAAAAGATTTTCCCGTGATATGCCCAGGGTGATGCGGTGAACCCGGTGGAGCCGGGGAGGCGTTGTTTGCCGTAAATCGCAGTTCCGGTTTTGGGATTGTAAGCGGAGAGATAGCCGCGGTCGAGGAGGACATAGATTTGGTCCCGATAAAGAAGAGTGGAGGGGTTGTAAGGGGCGGCTTTCCAGCTGCTCCAGGCGATGAAATCATTGGAGGTGTTTTTTGAGGTGACCGAGATGTCACCCTTGGCGCCCGGTTTGATGGCGTAGATTGGGCGCTTGCTGTCACCGACATATCCGGAGGAAAGGTAGAGTAAGTCATCGTGAGCATAGGGTGTGGCGATCGTGATGCTGGACATTCCTTTTAAGGACCAAAGTTCCTTTCCGTCGAGACCGTAGGAACGGGTGCGGCCGGAGCCAGGAACGATGATTTCGGTCCGTAGTTTATTTTTCCAAATGTAGGGATTTGACCAATTGGATTTCTCGTCACGAGAATTTTTCCAAATTTCTTTACCGGTCTTCTTGTCTAAGGCGAGAAGATACGAGTTTTCGTCGTTGTCGTTGACGAGATAGAGGCGGTCCTTGTGGAGTACGGGTGAGGAAGCAGTGCCCCAACCATAGCGAGTCGGGTAAGCGGGAACCTTATGGGACCAGACGACCTTACCTTCAAAGTCCATGGCATAGAGTCCCAAGCTGCCGAAGTAACAGTAGACGAGTTCGCCGTCAGTGACGGGGGTTTCGGAGGCGTAAGAATTCTTAAGGTGAATCGAGGATTTGGGCTCTCCTTTGTGAACGTCCTTGTCCCAGAGAGTTTTACCGGTGTCGAGATCGAGGCAGATCACTTTCCAAAGGTGGGTGGACTCGGGGATTTTTAGCCGGTTTCCACCGAAGTAGAGTCCCTTCTTTGGGCTCTCGCTTTCGCCTTTGTTGACAACAGTTGTTAAAAAGACCTTCTGGTCCCATACGATGGGCGATGACCAGCCTCGACCAGGAATGTTAGTTTTCCAGGCGACATTTTTAGTAGTGGACCAGGTGTCGGGGAGGTCAGGATTCTCAGAAATGCCCCGCGAGTCGGCACCTCTAAAAGCGGGCCAGTGATCCTGGCCTGAAATTGGCACAAGGAGGATAATGGATAGGATGAAAGTGCGCATGATAAAATGAGGATCTCCAGACAGAGCTGTTCGTAAAGCCGAAAGGCGAGCGAAGAGCTTTTCCGAGTAATGCTTGGTTTAGATTGAGCCACTGCAACAATTATAAGTTCCTTCCCAATGAAGATGAGACTCACCCGTTGTTCTGGAGAGGGCGAGAAATGAAGATGATTTTTGGGTTTTGTTCCCTGATCTCCGAAACTTATTAAGCCTAAGGCGGTGGCTTAGCGATTTAAAGGACAATCCAAATTTGAGAAAGTTCAGGTGCCCTAAGGCAAATACACTTTGTCGCTGATTCTACGAATACCAAAAAATAAGTTGAATTGATTTTGACCGAGCGACTTGGTGAAACGGAGAGAGGCACTAAGCTGATCAGGTTTCCTTCCTCAAATTTTTAGGCGCGCCAAGTCCTGATTCGGAGGTTAAACTTTGTCGTTAGTTAATGCCCTCGGTTGATATGTTCAAGAGATCTCGCTTCGCCATCTTCTCAATTACCTTTTTGGTGATGATTGGATGTCTCTTGTTTTTAGGATGCTCGGAGAAGCAAGAAGACCCAACATCCAATGTTGAGCTGGCCGTTTCAAAAGAGACCTCAACAACTGAAGAAGCTGAAGCTTGGAGCGCTGCGGTCAAAGAACAATTGTCCGAGCTTGCCGATACTCTTTTGGAGCCGACGGAATCTCTTAGTAAAGACGACTCTGCTAAAACGATCACCACGATAGACTTCCAGTCAAAACAGCAGAAAGAAAGGAATGCGGGATCTTCAATTCGTGTCCGGGATCTTTCCTATTCATTTTCTGAAACGCCAACGGGACTCGGAAAGTTTTTTGAACAAATGAAGACAGCTCTCTGCTTCGACGTTGAATCGGATGAGTCATACCTCAAGTTTAAGGTTTATCGAGTTCAGAGCGACGCGGGAACTTTAAGGACCCGGCAACTTCTAACTGCAAGTGGTTTCAATGATGGAAAGAATATCCGTTCCCAAGCGGTGGTCGAGGCAGTGTGGACTCTACCCGACGATAATCAACTCCCCGAACTCTTGAGTTTCTCGATGCCAAATCTCGTTCAAAGCGAGTTTAGAGAAAAAGATACTGAGGGGTTTGAGGATATTGCTCCCAATGTTTTGGGTGGGAATGATTCTTGGAACCAGCAACTGCAACTTGGCATGAATCATTGGGTGCGACGAATCGATGAGGTTCTTAAGCCTGACTTTCTCGGCTATCATGGCGTAGCTGTTGGGGATGTTGATGGCGACGGTCTTGAAGATCTTCACCTCTGCCAACCTGGTGGTCTGCCTAATTTACTCTTTAGGCAAGAAGAGGATGGCACCCTGACCGATATTTCAGCGGCTGCAGGTATTGATTGGCTGGACAACTCGACCGCCGCATTGCTCGTAGATTTGGATAACGACGGTGATAAGGATCTCGCTGTTGCAACTAAGGCCGCATTTTTAATTCTGGAAAATGATGGAGCAGCAGTATTCACGCTTCGCTCTGAATTTAGGGAGCTTAGATCGGGGTATTCTCCAACCGCTTCAGATTATGATCTCGATGGTGACTTAGATCTACTGATCCTTCGCTACAATGCCGACAGCCGGGAAGTTGGTGACTTCCCGACTCCTCACCCATTTCATGACGCCCGTAATGGCGGAGCGAATATGCTCCTGAAAAATCAGGGGCAGCTCCGCTTTTCTGACGCCACCCAAGAAAGTGGCCTGGGCGAAGGGAACTTCCGTTTCTCCTTTGCGGCTGCTTGGGAAGACTACGATAACGATGGCGATTCAGATCTCTATGTCGCTAATGACTTTGGTCCCAATCAACTGCTGCGTAATGATGGCGGAAAGTTTTTTGACACCTCAGTGGAAAGCATGTCTCAGGATTGGGGCTTTGGGATGTCAGCATGTTGGGGAGACTTGGATCGGGATGGAAATATGGATCTTTATATTTCAAGCATGTTTTCCGGGGCTGGAAACCTGCTCATTCCGCGGTCCAACTTTAATCCTTCGATGGCCGAACAAACGCGTCAGCGTTACCTGAAAATGGTGCGTGGTAATTCGCTAATGCGGAACAACGGTTCTGGAGGATTCTCCGATGTCACCAGCCCAATGGACGAGGGGTATGCGGGTTGGGCTTGGGGGGCAGGACTTGGAGATTTTAATAACGATGGCTGGGAAGATCTCTATGTAGCCAATGGCTACATCTCACAGCCCAAGAAAGACGATTTGTGAATGTTCCTTTGGAGGCGGGTCGCGCCACAAAGCCCCGAGGAAGGCCTCAAGCCTTCTGCGACACCCGGCTACGTTCGGAATTTTCGAACCCTGAATCGTCTCATCTCGGAGGGAAATTCCTTTAGTGGTTACGAACATAACCCTCTTTTTTTGAACCTCGGAGGCGAAGGGTTCACCAATGTTGCCGGGCTGCTCGGGATTGATTTTGACGATGATGCTCGTGCGGTCGCAACCGTAGATTGGGACCATGATGGAGACCTAGACTTGTGGGTTACCAATCGTACTAGCCCCCGAGTTCGGTTACTGCGTAACAATCACCCACATCACGGAAAGTCTCTCTTGATCCGCCTTATTGGAAATGGAACAACAACTAATAAGGATGCTGTCGGAGCTCGAATCAGCCTAAGCCTTGAAGGTCAGGGTGGGCTTCAACAGATCAGAACGGTTAGAGCTGGTGAGGGATTTCTCGCACAGTCGAGCTCTTGGATACACTTTGGTTTGGGTGAAATCGAGAAAGCAGTCAGTGTTCAAATCGCGTGGCCCGGCGGCGAAACTGAGAGCCTTCATGGATTAAAAGCCGGGAAACGGTATCTTATTAACCAATCAAAGGGCGCTCAGGAAATTCGTGTAAATTCCCTTTCTGTGGATGACTTTCCTGTTCCGGAAATTGATGAGAATTGGCAAGAGGAGGGTCTCTGGCTTGTGAATCGTCTCCCGTTACCTGAACTGAGCTATATAGATGAAAAGGGTAGCGTCCAATCTACTAAGGAGTTTCTGGGTAAGCCCTTTATCGTGAAATTTTGGGCAACAGGATGCGATATCTGTCTCGATGAATTGGGCGAGTTGGCAAAAAACCAGAAGGGGATTCAAGGGCTGCAAGCAACCGTCTTAGCGCTCAACGTTGATGGGTTAGCTACAGTGAGCCAAGAAACGTCTGCCCGCGATTCAGCCTCCGAGCTCGCGCGTCTGGGTTACAAAATGTCGAGTGGGAAAGCGCGCTTGGAGAACTTGGGGAAAATCGAGACCCTAGTCGAATTTATTACATCGCGGCGCCGCTCTCTGAATATACCTTCAAGTTTCCTAGTTGACGAAAAAGGTGCAGTTGCCGCTTTTTATGAAGGACCTCTGAGTTGGGATCAACTCAGCACGGATATGGATCTTCTAAGAGCGCCCACGCAAGCTCGACTTACCCCCAGATCCGGTCGCTGGTATGAGGATCCTCTCGATCAAGATGAATCCAGCTATTTAAGTGACTATGCAACTCTTTTTGCGACCAATGGCTTTCCTGATGAAGCACAAATCCTTTTTGATCTCATCCAGCCATCTGGAAAATCAAAAAGCCCGCAGGAACTTTACAATCAGGCTAAGGTTGCAACCGCCCAAGGAGAATTTGAGGAAGCCAAAAAACTTTATCAAGCAGCCATTAAAGTAAATCCAGAGTATGGTCAGGCTCTCACCGGGTTAGGGGCTCTCTTCCTCATGGAGAAACGCCTCGACCTTGCCCAGCCATTCTTTGAGAAAGCGCTCGCCATCGATCCAAATCATGCCACCGCCCTAATCAACCTCGCCATGATTGACCGCTCTCGTGGCAATCAAGCCCGTGCTCTTGAACGGCTAAATCGAGTCGTTGAATTGAACCCGGACTATACCGCAGCCCGCCTTAATCTCGGCTCACTCTATGCCTCGATGGGTGAATTCCCAGCCGCCATTGTTCAACTCAAGAAGGCGATGTTGCTAGATCCTGAACAACCAGCCGGGCGTCTCACTCTCGCTGCTGTTTACGCTGACACCAAACAATGGGAAAAATCAAAGGATCTCTATTTGTCTGTAGTCGAATCACATCCCCAGATCCCCCAATCTTTTCTTGGCCTAGGTGCTATTTTTGAAGCAGAGGGCCGTCACCGAGATGCTGTGAAATCGTATCAGAGAGTGATCATAATGGGGGGAGGAAGTGCTCAGGCCTACACTGGTATTGCACGGGCATTTCTTGCATTAGGGGAAAAGAAATCCGCAGAGAAAGCCTTAAAAGCTGCTCTGAAGATCAACCCCAATTACCCAGCTGCACTCAAACTTTTACAATCCAAATAGATTTTTGCGTGGGTTTTCCTGTGTCTTGAGGTCTATGAAAGCGATTCGCCATCTGGGAGCTTGACCTAGAGTAGAGCTAATTGCACTTTGTTAAAACCGATGGACTAAGAGCTTTTTCTGCTCAGGTAGTTCAAAGGGAATTAAAACACAGATTCTACAAGACATGATCTTTCCTCAGAGGTGGCTCATGGAATTGTTGCTAAAATTATGAGCATGAAAAAAATATTCTTTGGAGTTGCAGCTATCGGGGTCCTCTTCATCGAAGCAAGCGCTAATGACATCGAGCCGGGGAAACAGTATTACACTGCGATTAAAGCCGCCCAACCAATCGTTATCGATGGGGATCTCTCAGAATGGAGTGGTGCTGCTATCTTGGCAGATCCTCGGTTTGCGATTCCAAAAGGCTCTGCCGAAAATGGGAGCCTTGTGAATTTTGAAAAACACAATGGCGGTAACTGGAGCGGGCCCGATGACCACACTTCTGCAGTCCGAGTTGTCTATGACGATGACAACATTTACTTTGGTTTTGTTGTCACCGACGAATACCACGAAAATTCGGCAAATAGTGCCTGGAATGGAGATTCCGTTCAACTCATGGTCGCAAATGCGGATCGAGACATACAGGTGGCACTCTATAACTATGCTCTCGGAGGAGTTGAGGAGGCTTTGGGGGGACAAGTGATGCTCGAAGAAGCAGGTCCTGGCGGAACCGAAGCGGTGGTAAAAAGAAATGTGGAAACAAAGCGAACCACCTATGAAATCAAACTTCCAAAAGAATCAATGGAACTGGATGAGCTCATTGGAGGGACCCAGTTTGGACTTGGGATGGCAATTAACGATGGGGATAAAGATACTCCTGGACAGAGAGGCTGGGGGGGGCTTGGGGCCCACGCCATCGTCTTCGGTAAGAGCCCAGAACAGACCGCTCTCATTACTCTCGCAACTGCAAACGATATCGAAGCGGGCAAAGAATTTCACTCAGCAAAAACAGCTCCTGGGGAGATCGTAATCGACGGGAAACTCGATGATTGGCAGGGCGTTCCTGTCCTTTCGGACCCTCGTTTCGCGATTCCTAAAGGATCGGGAAGTCGTAAAGATGGCGGCAATCTTTCTCTGTTTGAAACCCATAACGGAGGGAGCTGGAGCGGACCGGATGATCAGACTTCGGCGGTTCAAATTTCCTATGACGATGATAATGTTTATTTCGCATTTCTAGTCACTGATGAATACCACGAAAACTCCGCCAACAGTGCATGGAATGGCGATTCGGTTCAGCTGATGATCGCTAATGACAAGCAAGACACGCAAATCGCGCTTTACAATTACGCGCTCGGTGGAGTCGAGGATTCCTTGGGTGGTCAAGTGATGCTCGAAGAAGCAGGCGTAGGCGGCACGACCGCTTTTGTTTCCCGCGACGTTGACGCTAAGCGGACCATTTATGAAATTAAACTGCCCAAAGCATCGATGGAACTCGAGGCACTCGAAAGTGGCGTGCAGTTCGGCCTCGGGATGGCAATTAATGATGGTGATAAAAACACTCCCGGACAGAGAGGCTGGGGGGGGTTGGGGGCTCACGCTCTAGTCTTCGGTAAGAGCCCAGAACAGACCGCACTCGTGACACTGGATGGCTTTGCCCCTCCTAGTGAACCTTGTTTCGTATCAGCGATCACCGGGCCTACAGTGACAAGTCTCACTAACTTTTCCTTCCGAGGAAATGACTTCGAAGGGTGCGAGGTTGATCCAGCCGCTTCTAAGCTCTTTATCGATGATGATGAGGTCGAGCTCGTGGCTAGCGACAAAGTTCAAGGTGCTACTGACTTCACCCATACTCTCGAAGCTCCCTTCGAGACAGATTCTGAACACACCTTCCGAATCGAATTGGTTGATACTCTTGGTAATATTGTTGGGACCGAGACGGGGATCGTGAAGGCTCCCATATTTGGGATTCTCACTCCGGATCTCAAGGCATCTGGTGTCAGTACCTCGAATCCTGGCTTTATATGGAGAGTGATTCAAAATGGAGCGTTTATCCAGGATTCCCTTGTAGATACAGAGCTTAACTTGGCGGGAGAATTTGCGGACGAAAACTTCGCTGATCCTGATTTGATCGGACCTGCGATTGGTCCTGGGATCGTAGTTGGCCCGCTCCTCGAGTTTGAAATCCCTTCGGTCATTAACCTCAATCAACTGGGAGGTGACTCTGCCGGAAACTTCCCTGATGATCTCCAAATGCCTGGGGTTCCTGGCCTCAATTTTATCGCTGATGGAGCGAGCGCAGAAATCGTTACCTTTGTTGAGTTTCCCGCCGGCTTTAATACCGTTGGGGTTAATAGTGACGATGGATTTCGGATGGAAGCAGGGCCACTTGATCAGCCTGAAAGTCGTGAACTCTTAGGTGAGTTCGATGCGCCTCGGGGTGCTGCTGATAGTATCTTTGTCTTTAACGTGATTGAGGCTGGAATCTATCCTATCAGAGTCATATGGACGAATGGAGGAGGTGGTGCGAATATCGAAATCTTCTCTATCAAAGAGGATGGAAACAAAGTCCTTTTCAACGATGTCGAAAACGGTGGCTTGAAAGCTTATCGCGGCGCAGGTGGGGCACCTTTTGTGATCACTTCAATTTCCACTGCTGCCAATGGTGATGTGTCGCTCACGTGGAACTCACGGGGAGGGCAAAGTTATGCGATTTATGCCAAAGATAACCTGAACGAAACTGATATCAATCTATGGGATGAGCTCGACGACAGCATTGAGTCACAGGGCGATTCGACAACCGTCGTCATTTCAAGCGCATCAGTTAACTTCATTGCTAAGACCGGTAAAATCTTCTTCCGAGTCCGTAAACAGGAGTAAGAAACCGCTTTTCTGTTTTTAAAGCCCGCCCGCTTAACAGCCGGCGGGTTTTTGATGTAAGCGAATCTTGAAGTGTCCCGGGCTAAGATCAGCAGAAGATTCCAATCTATTCGCCTTATTTTCAGAGGCACCTATTCTTTGGCTAAGCGTTTAATAATGCTTGGAGCAAGGTGTTGCGCGATCAGTTTATATCCTTCGGCAGTGAGATGAACTCCGTCGCCTGAGATGAGCTTGTTGATCCTATCCGGATCCTTATTGATCTCAGCCTTGAAGATGGCGTGTAGATCGCAGAGGAAAATATCGTTTTTCTCGGCCAGAGAGCGGATTCTTTCGCAATACTCCTTGTTGAGGTATTCGTCGAGCCCACCGATTTCCTCGAACTTTTCAGCCCAACTATGTTGCTTGTTGTTGAAGGGAGTGCTGGTCAGCAGCAGTATCTGGATTTGGGCCTCTTTAAGGGTTTGGATCATCTTTTCCAGACTCTCTTGATAGTCGTCGGGCTTACGTAGGCCGGTGTCGTTGAGTCCGAATGAAATGGTCACGATATCGGGTTTGTGGGTTAGCACGTCCTCTTCGAGCCGTTTCAATGCTGCCACGGCATAGTCGCCACCCCTGCCGGCATTGATGATTTTGGGAGGCTGTTGTTCGGATGAGATCAGTTGATTGAGTTCTTTTTGAACTGCCTGAGTCATACCGCCTTCGGTAGTGGAGTCACCGAACATGACCAAGATGGGTTTGTCTTTTGGTGTTTGGAGAAGCTTGGTTGCAGCCTCGATTTCTTGCGAGGTAGCGGCGCGGGCATCGAGTCGAATGTTATCAAAAATCGACTGTGTCTTGCCGCCACCGAGGATTTCGATACGCAGCTTTTGGTCGAGTCCGGCTGGTAGTTCTCCGGTGGTAAAAGTCAGGGTCCAAGTTGCTATTCCGTCGGTCGTATTCTCTGGATCGTTTTCGTGGTCATTGAATGGAATTGGTTTTTCTATTGTTGTGGGTTTCAACAAGTTTAGCCCGAAATCATCATTAGGCGTCGGGCTTTCAGAAACGTAACCTAGTCGTAATTCTCCTCCTGGAAATGGGTTGGCAAAAGTTGGATCGATGGCAAGGATCCTAAGCCGGTATGTCGTTTTGGAAGCGAGAGAGGCATCTAGGACCTGATAGATGTTCTGATCTGGACCGTTATTGTAGGCGATTTTGCTGCCTGAATCAGGCGGCGTATCAATGAGTTGGGCTTTTGTGTAATTCTTCAGAGCGTCGTTCAGAAAAAGCCCCTTAATACTAGCGCCAGTTTTGGGAGTTTTCCAGTTTCCATCCGCCTCAAAGCCGGGCTCGCTAATAGTGATAGGGGCGGCATAAGTGAAAGTTGATAAGATGGCGAATAAGGCTGCCGTGGAAATGACGCCCTTGCTAGTTTTGAGATTCATGACTGTTTTGATGGTTATTATCTAAAGACCCAAAACTAACCCCGCGCAAAGAGGTGTTAGTTTTGGATACTTTCCACTTCCACAAATAAACGACCATCTCGCAATCATTTTTCCCGCTGTAAGCGGCCCAATAACGGAAAGAGTTTAGCGGCTGCTTGTCATCACAAAAAATGATTCACGTCGATTGTAAGGGGTTTTGGTGAAACTCAAATTCTAAAAAGTGATGTTAATACTCCAGAGAGACATGCGAATCCATTGCTATGGTCGAGTCTTAATCTCGATTTCATAGTTGGTCGTAAGAGTGGTCTGTATTTGTGAAGAGAAGATTAACGCACCGTGAAAACCTGTTGGAACGACTTGCGTGAGGGTGAATGGCTTGAGCGAGACGGGCGGCCAGCGCGGCTACTTCGGTAAGAAGATGCCGGTTTTATCTTTAAAGGCGGCCAGCTTGAACTGATTCTTAAGTTCGTGGGCTTTGATCGAGACTGTTACTGCGTGGTCAGTGAAGACGCCTGTATTGGGGTGGTTCTTCTTCTCCCCGAGGACCTTGGTGGTCGTGGCCTTACAGATTCCTTTCGGGAGTTTGTGGCTCAGGGCGGGTCTGGGAACCTCCGGGAAAAGCCCATCAGAGTGTTGATTGTTAATCCACTTCTTAAGCCCTTGGTCGGTGGTATTCACTGGGAAAAGATAGACTATTCCGGTGACAGGGAGGGCCCGGTCCTTGTTGCTGATGTGGAGCCGCAGGACTGCCTGTTGACCGGAGAATGTGTAGAAAAGTAGAGTGTCCCGCAAACCTAACATGGAATGACGAACCTGGACCTTGTTGGTGGTGTTGGCCTCAAGCTGCCGTTCTTTAGCTGAGACGGGCCCGGCCAGTAGTGATAAGAAAAGAGTTGAGGCGACCATTATTGAATTAGGTAATGAGATCATGGTGATGTGAACATTGAGTTGGTTCGTGTGTTTTAGTTCTTAGGCTTCATCTACTTGAGACACTCAGGGTCTTAATTTATTGGGGCAAATTTGGGGGCGGAGGAAGAAAATTTAAGGGCATACTGAGTTTCAAGCGCCAAGGATAAGAGCTTTCGGCGCTCGGCTAAGAAAATGACGAATAGCGAGAGTCGGTCCATCCTAACATCAAATAACACAGCCCCCGAAATTTCCTAGGAGTGAGATCCGTTACCGCTTCTTTCATTGGAGGTGGAAACGGTCATTCATTCCGTGGGCGCAGTTCTTACTCAAAAAAAGAAAAAACGA
This sequence comes from Akkermansiaceae bacterium, assembly GCA_029242935.1. Lineage (GTDB taxonomy): Bacteria > Verrucomicrobiota > Verrucomicrobiia > Verrucomicrobiales > Akkermansiaceae > SW10. The sequence continues at coordinate 62 of JAQWSX010000214.1, read as the reverse complement.
GCATTTCAGGGGTTACAATAAAAATAGAGTCACGGAATCTTCATTCCAGCTTCAGAAAAAAG
>JAQWSX010000169.1 GCA_029242935.1 Akkermansiaceae bacterium | reverse complement strand
AAGTGGGATCGTGGAGCTGACCCTTTGGACCGGTCGGAGCACCCCTGACGATTTGCAAAAAATTAAGAATATTCTGGCGGAGTATCCGGGAAAGACTCCAGTTCTGATGCATATCCAAAGTGGGGCCGGGAAGCGTGTAACGATCGAATTACCCGAGAAGTATCACGCAACTTTTAACGTCGCCTTACAACGAGAACTTGCGCCATGGATGGGCTGATTTTGAATTGCTAGGGAATCATCATGGTGAGGGTTACTCTCATTGGTGATCTTATCACTAGACTAGGCGCGAGGCCCCGAGACATTTTTAGATTTCGAAGAAGAAAAATGAGGACAAGGGCAATATTCCCCGGATCTAAAGGTGAAAGGGCGCTGCTGTTTTGTTCGCTTTAGCGAATCCGCTCTAGGAGCCATGGAAGAAGGTCGCTGATAGCGATACGCTCTTGCTCCATAGAGTCGCGGTGACGGATCGTGACGGTGTCTTTGAGGTCTTCCTTGCCCTCCTCGAGGCCCATTGTTTCGAAATCAACGGCGATGCAGAAGGGTGTTCCAACTTCATCCTGACGCCGGTAGCGCCGACCGATGGCGGCGGTCTCGTCGTAGAAAACATTCATGAAGGGCTGGAGGAGGTTTTTCACTTCTCTGGCCTTTTCCACGAGTTCGGGCTTGTTCTTCAAAAGCGGAAGAATCGCAGCCTTGATCGGAGCGATGGCAGGTTTGAAGCGCATTACGGTGCGGATGTCCTGCTTGCCCCCTTCTTTGGTGAGATCTTCCTCGTCGAAGGCTTCGCAAATCAGGGCTAGGATCGTACGATCGCAACCTGCTGAGGGTTCGACGACGTGGGGAATGAAGCGCTCTTTGGTTTGTTCGTCGAAGTATTCGAGAGGCTTGCCGGAATGCTCCTTATGCTTCCCAAGATCGTAATCACCACGATAAGCGACACCTTCAAGCTCCTGTTGCCCAAAGGGAAAGTCATACTCAATATCGTAGGTCTTTTGTGAGTAGTGTGCTCGCTCTCCGTCCGGAATATCAAGGACGTGGAGCTTCTCTTTTTTAAGGCCGATCTCGTCGTAGAATGCGAGGCGTTTTGCAAGCCACTCATCGGTGAGGCGGAGACCATCTTCCGGCCGGCAGAAATACTCAATTTCCATTTGCTCAAATTCGCGCGAGCGGAAGGTGAAGTTGCGGGGGTTGATTTCGTTACGAAAGGCCTTTCCGATTTGAGCGATACCAAAGGGAAGTTTGACCCGGTTCGAGTCCAAGACGTTCTTGTATTGCACGAAAATCGACTGGGCTGTTTCGGGTCGAAGATAAGCGACTGCGTTTGGATCGTTCTCATCGGCTGAAGCTCCCATCTGGGTCTTGAACATAAGATTAAACTCTTTTGGCTCGGTCAGTTCGCAGGTTTTATCTTCTCCTTTCGGGAGGGTTTGTTTTTTCTCGCAAGCTGGAGTTTCGTCGAGTGTGTCAGCACGGAAACGCTTCTTACATATCTTGCAGTCCACCATGGGATCGGAGAATCCGCCAACGTGTCCGGATGCGGTGAGGACTGCTTGGTGGTTGAGCACAGATCCATCCATTCCGACAATGTCATCGCGTTCTTGAACGTTTTTGCGCCACCAGAGATCTTTGAGGTTGCGTTTGACCTCACTGCCAAGCGGGCCGTAGTCCCAGCATCCGTTCAGTCCTCCGTAGATTTCGGCGGATTGGAAGATGAATCCTTTGCGTTTACACAGGGAAACAATCTTTTCCATGCGGCTGGTATCGGTCTGGTCTTTATTGGCCATGGTCTTGGGGCGAGGATTTTTCCCGCGGGCCGCGAGGAAACAGGAGAAATGCCGCAGGGGAAAGGTTTTTTGAAAGCTCAATGAAAGGAATTTTCTCTTGAAGTGTCGGGGATTTACAACTCCGCGGGTTGCCTTTTTCAAAGAGTCGGGAATAATTAGTCTCAGAGAGGGGTTTTCCTCTGAAAACGTTATGAAAGGAATCTTAATAGGAACCGGAGTTGTTGGGGCTTACATTGCCCTTCAAATATGGGTTTTACCCGCAATGGGCGTCCAAACCTGAGCAAGTAAAGGAATGTCCTCAGGTGGAGGATGAGGTAAAGCTAGCCCAGCGCTTCCGGTCGGGAGCAAAGTGAAAACTGACAAGGATCAGGAGAAAAACTAATCTTTTCTGGCACTTCCGAGGTGTAGCTTGATCTAGAAACTTACACCTTCATGGGGGTTGTGGCCCATCCTAATTGGGATAGGCTAAAAAATCGTGGTTGTATCGAAACCAAACACAGAATCCAGCTCGGTAGTCTCGAGCCGGCGGTTTCTGTTTCAAATGTCCTGATCTATTCGTTCTTCTCAGGGTCTCGTCTCTTTTCTCTATTCTGCTTTTCTTTGCCCACCTCTCTTTTGGCTTCTTCAGGCTGGCGGCGCTTCTCTTTTTCATCGGACGCACGTTTACGCATCATTTCTGCTCGCTCCCTGCGCTCAGCATCCTCGCGTTCTGCGTGCTCATTTCTACGATGCTCTCGCTCTTCGCGTTCTGCGTGCTCATCTCTGCGATGCTCTCGTTCCTCGCGCTCTGCGTGCTCATTTCTGTGATGCTCTCGCTCCTCGTGTTCTCTAAACAATTCTTCCCGTGCTTCTTGGAGCTCAGCAAGCTCATTTCTGGCGTGGTTGAGAATATCTCGCAACTCTCCGGCGACCTCACCGTGTGTGTTTGGTCGAGTTGGCATTGGTGGCCTGCTTGCGGAGGCGGCTTCAAGAATCCTGCGAGCATCGTCACGATTAATCTTCTTTTGGGCGACCAGCTCACCAACGACCCGGCCTAAGGCATCCGGGCGTCGTTGTCTTGGAATTTGGTCTGAGTTCCCCGGGCGCGCACGATTCGGTTGATCTCTATTTCCCTGAGATTTGGCCGCGAGGTTTTTTTTAAGCTCGTTGTATTTTTGGTCGGCCTGTTCACGAGTCATGTCGCCGCGTTTTACGGCTCCTTCGATTCGCTCTTTGACACGCTCCCAGTTGACTTTTTCAATTTTTGGCGGATCTGCTTTCCGGAGGTCGGGGCGGCGATCTCGTTCCTGGGCAAAAAGCGATGAAACTAACAGGGCGGATAGAGCTAGGGGTGGTAGAAGTTTTTTCATAGCTCAGAAATAACATTTGAGGAGCGAATGTCGAGCATGGGAAGGAGAAGAGACTTTTCAAGATCAAGAGCACTTGGTAGAGATCCCCGTGGTTGTCATCGCTTCGTGGATTTTATTGTTCTTGGGTTTAGGAGTGTTTACTTGGTTTTTTGCGATCCGAGGGAGGGGATCGATTCGATACTGGATCCGAACATTCGAAGTGGAAGAGCAGTGGGTTATTGGAAATAGATTCGACGTTGATGCGTGGGCTGCTCATGAGCAGTTTTTTACGGATGCGAATGCGGTGGTGAGGTCGCTTGACCGCCGTACCAACAAGGTTTGGCGTCATTGGGACCCGAGTTCTGGGAAGTTATTTCTTGGGCTGGTCTTCAATGTTCTTCCGGATGAGGAGGTGCCAGATGGATACGAACTGTGTCGATTACCCAGGCGGAAGGTTATTCGACTTTCCGGGACAAATCGGATCGATGAGAACTCAGAAAATGAAGCAGTGAAGGCTTTTGCAACGGATAACGGACTTAAGTTGGATTTGGACCATTGGGGAAGACTTTCGGGTCAGTCCTTCAGTCTCTATCAGTGGGATATTGAACCTTCTGCAAAGGTCAGTTCTCCGAGTGGTCTTTCGCGTCTTGCTGAATCAACCTATCAATTGCGAAATAATTTAGTGATTCCCTTGCTCGCGACGTGGATCGCGCTGGCTTTGATTGGGACAGCGCAACCGGTAATGTTGGTTTTTGGAATCCTCCTTATTTGTTTTCTGTCCGGGGCCTGTAAGTTTGTTTTTGTGCACCAGATGACGGATGAGGCAGACGAGATTCATTTACAGAATTATTAACGTCGGGCACAAAAAAGCGCTCCGGTTTCCCGAAGCGTTCTTTTGAAGTTGTGAGTAGGGCTACCCCTCTTTGTTGGTGGTCTTCATGCGAAGGATACCGACACCAGTGAGGCCTGCGATAACAAGGAAGATGAGGATCCCAGTTGAAGATACACCGAGACCGGTTGAAGGTCTCTCGGGAATGATGGGGGCGGGGGCGTCACTGATCACGGGAGTGCCATCTACGCCGACAGGCTTGGTGAGAGGATTAGTAAGATCTTTTACATTGAGCATCGGCGGGGGAACTTTACTGAGGATGTCTTTGTTGTTCTCCTTGTATTGGGCAACCATTTCTGGAGTGACAGCTGAAGCGCTATTCCCAAAAGAATTACGAATATAAGTCAGGACTGCGGCGATGTTTTCGTCTGGCTGTCCTGCCCCCATGGCAACCATGGGCGCGGCGAACTGGTAGTCTTGGCCATTCACGGTGATTGCCCCCTGAAGCCCACGAAGCTGGATTCCGATCAGGTTTTCCACAGGGCCGGCGACCCATTCGGATTTTTCAAGAGGAGGGCCAACATTGGGCATTCCCTGACCGGTCGGTCCGTGGCAACCAAGGCACAAGTTATATTGTGCTTTGCCAAGTTCCATTACGGCGGGGTCAATTTCGTTATTTTCGCTCACGGTTTGATCAGTTTTGGTTTTGAGATGGGCGGGAGCCTCGGTGCTTTTTGTCCCTTCGTCCATCTTTTTGGAGTCGGCAAGTGAAAGTTCCTTGGCTTCATAAGGTGCTGACTTTTGGGAATTGGGCTTGGTCAGGGTTGAAAGCCAGGCGATAACATCACGGGCCTCATAAGGGGTGAGGATCTGCCCCATGGCAGGCATGGCAGACACGGGTTGTGGCTTCTCAGCGAGATCTGACAACTTAATCCGCCAGATCGCAGATTCACTTTCCTTGAGATCAAGGTATTCGTCGGTGCGAGCTGCAATGGTTCCGCTCTTGCTAGTTCCGTTTTTGAGTTTCAGCTCGGCGACTCCAAAGCCGTCAGCAATTTCGGTGTGAGGAAGGATGAGAGATTCGAGAAGGCCGTTGGTGTCGAGCCTCAGCGCCACACCCATGAGGTTGGGGCCGGCTTCTCCGCCCTCCGAGTGGCCAGGTTCGTGCCGGTGACAACGCATGCATTGGGCCGCGGCATGTGTTTGGAAGATTTTGAAGCCGCGGACGGCGTCACCTCCGGCGAGCGAAGTTCGCCAACTAGCGAGTGGATCGTCCTTGGGCAGTGATTCTTCATAATCGTTCAGTGCTGATTTGATAGACTGCTCTTCTCGCTTCTGGGCGGCCATCAAGAGGTCGAGCCGAGTGGCGCGGTTGCTTTTTCCATCCCTGAGATCGAGAAGGCCCTCCCGAATTAAGGGAACCGCATGTTCGGCGGGTAATCCGCCGATAATTCCCCAAGCCATTTGGCGCAGGGAGATGCTGTCCGACTTAAGGGTCCCTTTGAGCGCTGCGACGGTAGAGGCCGGATCTCGCTCGGAGGCAAGTTGGAGAGCTTTGGCGGCAAGTTCTTCATTTTTAGAGCGCGCAGCTTCACCGAGAATCTCTTCGGCATTTTCTGGGTTACCCTTGAGGAAAAGATCAAGGGCGCCGGCACGGGTTTTTGGGTCGGTCTGGCCATCACGGATGATGCGAGTGAGACTTCCGGAGTCGAGCCCTTCGTGCTGGATACGATACCTGAGAGCCAACTTCATGGCGTCACCGAAGATTTCTTGGCCACCATCAAGGAGGAGGCTGATATGCTCGCCAAGGACCTTTCCCATGATAGCGGGATCGCGGGGAGCTAGAGGTGAATGATATCCGAGGGACTGGTCAACAACGTGCGGATTTTCCCACATCGAAAGGAGTCGCATCGCCTCTTTACGCTCTTCGATAGGGAAGAGTGGATTCACCGCGGCTTTGATGACCCTGAGAAGGTTTTGTTCGTTTGGAATGCGGTAAGCGGTGTGAATGAGTCTGCGCAAAATCATAGGGCTGACTGGTCGTTGAGGGGAGCCGATTGATTCGTCATCAAGGAGAGCTGCCAGAACTGGGCGAGCTTCCTCAATGTGGGTGTCGTGGATGGCGCGGATGGCGTCGTTTGACACTTTGAGGCTGGTGTCACCGAGGAAGAAGATCACTTTTGGGCTGCCCTTCCTTCTCAAAGCAATGACGGCAGCATGTCTCACTGCTTCGGATTCATGGCGAATGAGGTCGGCGATCTCCTGTTCATTAGCGATCCCGACGAGTGCCATGACTCCGGCGTGGCGCAAGACCGGATCGTTATCACCATTAAACTTAATCATTTCCAGAACGCTGGGGAGGGCGGTGGAATCTCCAATGCGACCGACCGCAATAGCGGCGAGTGCACGAACCCGCGGAGAGCCATCTGTTAGGGCTGGAAGCAGAATATCGGCGGTCTTAAGGGGAGCTTCGCCGAGTGCTTGGGTGACCTGTGCTCTTATGCGAGGATCGTCGCTCGGGAGTTGCCGAGCGAGGAGGTTTGCCGCAATCGTATTGCCTTTGCGAGCCATGATTCCAAGCCCCCAAATCCCGTGAAGACGTTCAAGATAGTTGATCTTTTGATTGGAAGCAGCGGTGAGAATCGGGAGTCCTTCTGGGAGGGAAGCAAGCTGAAGTTGGGCACGAAGTCGGATCCGTTGATCTGCGTGCGAGAGAAGTCCGCTTAAGCTCCGTGGAGTAGCGGTTTTGAAGTCAAATTCGGTGAGGAATTCAGCAATGGTTTTTCCGGGGTTTTGTTCCTCAAGTGTATAAACACGTCCGGCATTGTGCGACTGCCATCCGCTGACAAAATCTGAGACGTAGAGTTTACCATCGTAGCCCCACTCGATGTCGGTTGCGGCAACTCCCCAGTTGAATTTACCTGACTTATCGATTGCGAATCCGGCACCATTATCCTTGATGCTGAACTTCCAGATTCCGGAGGCCGCGGCTCCACCTCGATAGTCGCAGATGAGGAATTGGTCCTTGCAGCCGAGGCCGAATCCTGTCCCAGGATAGTAGGCGAGGCCGGACGGACCGGAGGTCAGATTGAGCATGGGAGGAACGATGTGTCCAGGTTGGTTGTCGTTCTTTGGTTGCCACATTTTTTCCTGCATCCATTGGTTGATGGGGCGGTTTGGGATTCCGGCTGTTTTGTGAAAAGAGTGGAGAACTTGGTGGCCCATGCGCCAGCCAGAGTCGGCTCCTTCCAGCATAAATACGACGCGAGCGCGGTCGCCTTGGTCTGAGTTATTGTCGACCGTGATGCCGGTGCCGAATTGGTCGAAGGCAATCTCCTTGGGGTTACGCAGGCCGGTGTGGACAACTTCCATATTCGAGCCATCCGGTTCGAAGCGGAGGATGGCACCTTGGTTCGGATATTTGTATTCGCGGCCTTCTTTAGTGGTGAATGAAAATCCTCGATCCCCGATTGTGGTATAAAGACGTCCGTCGGGGCCAAGAGCGAATCCATTTAGGTCATGCCCTGAGAAGGAAACGCGTACGCCAAAGCCGTCTTGGAGGACGCTTCGTTTGTCGGATTTCAAATCGCCATCGTCATCTTCAATCATCCAAATGTTGGGAATGCAGGCGAAGTAGATCTTTCCTTCGAAAGCCATGATTCCTGCAGCGGTTCCGTCGAGAAGGTTGTTAAATTGTTCGGCAAAAATTTCAGATTTGTCAGCTACGCCGTCGCCATCGGTATCGATGAGAACTCGGATTTTTTCTGAAACAGTTGTGAGTTTCTCGAGTGGTAGTTTTTCCTGCCACTTCTCGTGCATTGCGATTCGGTCGTCAGTGGTCTGCGCTGAAATATCATCCATGAGCCAGTAAAGATGACTCCGGTTATCTTCGACTCCGAATCGGAAGCGGTGAGTTTCTGCTAGGAAGACGTGGCCTTTTTCGTCAATTGTCAGAGCTGTAGGAGAATAGACGCCGAGGGTTTTGTTTGTAGCAAAGAGCTTAGCAACCGCGCCTTCGGGAATGGTCAACCCGGGAAGAACATCAGTGGAGACCAGCCCGTCTTTGTTGGCCTTTGATTCGCGATATTTGGGCTTTGGAAAAAACGGCTTCTGATTGTCTGAAAATACAAAGTGGTCAGCATTAATGATACCCCAGTCACCAGGCTCGGCATCGATGATGCGGATTTTTGCTTGCTTGCCCTGATAATCCTTGAGGGGCCAAACTACTTTTTGCATTTCAAGGCTATTCTGTCCGGTTGCCTCGAAAGTGATCTTGTCTCCGATGAGGAGTTGGACTGCTGTTTTGCCCTTATGACTTCCACCGGCGATCATGAAGCCGAGGAAGGGTTGGGAGATTTTGAACCCGGGCGAGGTCAGGGAGCCGATGGGCTTGTCCCCGCCGTGAGCCGAGCTGACAAAGTATTGGCCCGAATAGCCGGTAATTTTGCCGTTGACTCCCTGCGGGGTGACGGCGGTGGGGGCTTTGCCGAATGCATCGCCTTCAACGAGCCATTCCCCAAAGCCGTCGGATTCAAAGGCGTCGAAGATTAAATCAGTGGCTGCGGCAGGCAGGGCCAGAAATACGAGAAGAAGTAAATTGCGCATCAAAAGTGAGGGTTTTCGCTTCAAAAGCATGGCTTCGAGTTTGGAATACGCAAGAATTGCGTGAAGGTTTCCCAATGTGAAAAGGCCCGGAATGGTAGCTTTTGTCTGCGCAAATAATCTAGAAATTCGAAGGCTATTTTATTTTGACTCGATTGAGCTCTTTGATGACCGGCTCGCCGGGATGACGCTTTAGGTGGGAGGGTGGTTGAGGAGATGTTTTTGAGACCTACTGAACTAGGCTAAGCCTTTTCCGATTTAAAGAGCTTTGAGAATGGCGTCACCCATTTCAGTGGTATTCACTAGAGTCTCGCCATTTGTGCCGGTGAAAAGATCGCCGGTGCGAAGACCTGCGTCGATAGCGCTTTGCGCAGCGGCATCAATGGCATCGGCGGCGGTGGTTTCGCCAAGCGAGTATCGGAGCATCATCGAAACTGAGAGGATTTGTGCGATGGGATTGGCGATTCCCTGGCCGGCGATATCTGGTGCGGAGCCACCTGATGGTTCATACATTCCGAAGTAAAGCCCGTTGTCCTTTGCTTCCCCTAGGGATGCTGAAGGGAGCATACCGAGGGATCCGGAAATCATGGCCATCTCGTCGGAGAGGATGTCGCCGAAGAGATTCTCGGTAACGAGAACGTCGAAGGAATCGGGGCGTTTCACCATTTGCATTGCGGCATTATCAACATAGAGATGGTCCATGGTGACTTCGGGATAGTGCGCAGCAACTTCGTTTGCGGTCTCCCGCCAGAGAACGGAAGTCGCGAGGACGTTGGCCTTGTCGACCGAAGTGAGTCGTTTGTCGCGCCCCATGGCTGCCTTGAAAGCGACGTGCAGGATGTTCTCGATTTCTGATTTTTTGTATACCATGGTGTCAAAGGCCACAGGATCGCCATTACGGTCTTCGCGCCCCTTGGGTTCGCCAAAATAAATGCCACCGGTGAGTTCGCGAACGCAGAGGACGTCGAAGCCATTTGGGATGAGTTCGTTCTTTACGGGCGAGGCGTGGGTCAGGGCGGGGAGGCAGGAGCCGGGGCGGAGATTGGCGAAGAGGCCAAAGTGTTTGCGCAGGGGGAGGAGGGCACCCCGCTCGGGCTGAATATCTGGTGAAAGGTTTTCCCATTTAGGGCCGCCTACCGAACCAAAGAGAATCGCATCGGCCTTTTCGCTGGCTTCGATGGTGTCTTTGGGCAGGGGCGTTTCGTTGTTGGTAGCGTCGAGGGCTGCTCCGCCCACGAGATGAGTGGACCGGGAAATTTTAAAATTAAATTTGGCGGAGGTGGCATCGAGGACTTCGAGGGCAACGTCCATGACTTCGGGGCCGATTCCGTCGCCGGGGAGCACTGTGATGGTGTGAGGCATGAGCTTGTCTAGGTCGAAGATCGAAAATGCTAAACTCTAAAGTTAGTAAAATCGGATTTACGGACAGAAAAACCCCGCACGGCGAAATGCCGTTGCGGGGTTCCGTAATTTTAAAATTGGAAGCGCGACTTAAGCGCTCTTCTTTTTAGTTTTTTCGATAGCCGTGTAGCCTTTCTTTTTAAGGGCCTTAATCAAGTCTTTGAGTTTGACTGATTTTTCAGCAGTGACGACGGTGTCGGCTTTTGTGCCAACTTTGGTTCCGACAGTTACCTTAGAGACTCCTTTGACGCTTTTAAGTGCAGCCTGCACTTTTTTTGGACAACCGGAGGCTCACCGAAGTCCCGACACTTCAAGAGTGACGGATTTTTCATCTGCAGCGACGACTTCAGCAGCTCCGCCAATGCCAACGACTGCGGGAGCAGCAATGGCACCAGAAGAGAGAACTGCGAAGGCAGCAATCATGGTGATCTTAGTTTTCATGGTATTAGGGTGAGAAATTACCCTTCATGGGTGAAATCTCAGAGGGGATTAAATCAAAAACAGTCGAATTCGTCTAAGACTTTTTTATTGCCAGAAAATTTCATTTTTTCAGCACTATTCTCGGGGCCGACTTCTCAATGAAACCCGGACGGAACAGAATTCTCTGGAAAACAGAGTTAGGACACCTTTCGGAATACGAAACAAATGATTTAGACCTATAGAAGGAGGATTGACGTTGGTTTCAATAATGGAAGCCCCCTGATCATTTCGGGAGAAGGGGAGATTTGCACATGATCCATTCGAGATCGATCTGGTCGCCGACCAAAAAGTCGTATTCGTCGATTTTTTTGAAGCCGTATTTCTCGTAGAAACGGATTGCTTTTGAGTTCTCGCTAAAGACGCTCACATAGATTTCGGAGGCTTTGATTAATTGGAAATGGCTCAAAGCCCAATTCATGAGATGGTTGCCAAATCCCTTTCCGAGGAAGGCTTGGCGAACGTAGATTTGCCAAATCTCTGCGGCATCAGGTGATGGGCATTTGGTGGGGACGTGAACCGGGCCCACTTTGATGAAGGCAATGAGTTCGTTTTTAAATTCGATGACCCGATGGGTCAGTTTTGGATCGGAAAGTTCTGCTGAAATAACCGTATCGGAATAGGATTCCTCGAGGAAATGATCGAGGTCTTCTTTACGATAAAGTGGCCCAAACGTCTCGATGAAGGTATCCCGTCCGAGAGAAGCGAGCTTTGGGGTATCTTCGGCCTTTGGGGCTCGGAGTTGGAACTCTCCGGTCATATCTGCTACAGGTTACTCGCTAGATTCAAGTTGTTTGAGCTCGATATTACGAAACCAAACGGGTTGCCCTTCCGCCTGAAGGGCGATGTGACCATGGGTCAGTTGCAGGGGTGCGCCAGCGGTAAAGAGTTCCTTGGTTGAGACGACCGCACCTTTGGGGTCGAGTTGTGGCTTTTGATAGCGGAGAACTTCCTTTCCGTTCACCCTGTGGACGATCTCTTTATTTCCTCGTACTTCAATCTCGATCTTTACCCATTGGTTGGCTGGAATAGTGGGAGCAGAGGACTGCACGATGTGCTGGGTGATGAGTTTTCCGTCCATTTCAAGATTGGTGCCGGGGGTGCAGACGTTGCCGGTAGATCGTCTGCCTTTTCCTTCGTCAGCGAGGAACTGGAACTCAAGGCTGACTGGGAAGCCTTGGTCGAGGCTCATGCTTTGGGGTGGTTGGGAGTGAACCATGATGCCGCTGTTCAGGTTCACATAGCTGGGTGCGTCGGGCATCATCTCGCCGGCAAACTTATACTCCATGCGTAGGATGTAGTGTGAGTATGAAAGATTCGTGTAAAGGTGACCAAATTTACGGTCAAATTTAGGGTATTTGTCATATTCACATTTGAGAATGCCGTCTTCGACTCGGAAGGTATCGAAGGCGTTTTCTCCGAGCGGATGTTTGGCGATCTTTGGGGTCCATCCGCTGAGGTCTTTTCCATTGAATAGCATGATCCAATCCGAGGCTTGGAGGGGGAGGGAAAGCGCGGCTGTGAGAAGGATTTTGCGGAGCATGGATGCAACATGTCATTTTGGTGTCATTTGAAAAGCGATCATTCACCTCCGACATTTCGATGGGAGGTGATTGGGTTCGCTCCTGTTGGATGATCAGAGGTGTCATCAGTATCTGGTTTGCAATCAAAGTCTCCTGTTGCTTAAGCTTGTAAAGGAGGGGTTGTAGCCTCTCGTTTCGGGTCTTCAACTCGCCCAGCGATCCTGCCCCGTTGCGGAGTGATCATCTTCGTCGATTTAGCGTCCGGTCATGGGAGCGAGACCTTAGCTGTTACCATGTGCCTTTCTGTTTCGAGAAAAATCTGCTCCGACGCCCGTATCGGATCACGAACCACGCTCAAGCGCGCCTAGCGATTTGAGCTTATCGTAAGATCGGCTCGGGACGTTTGCGCGTAGGCTTAATTTTTGTTAGCCTCATCACATGAGCACGCTATCGGTGGAATTGACTCACCTATTTATTTCTCCCGGTCACAATTATTATGGTCGCCACGGGAAAGGTTCTGAGGATCATGAGATCCTGGATCGGGAAGAGATTGAGTGTGTGGCGGGACGTGGTCTCGTCGATGATCGATTTTTCGATTACAAGGAGGACTACAAGGGACAGATCACTCTTTTTGATTACTCTACTTATGAGCGGGTGATGAGCGAATTTCGTCTCCCTGATTTGCACCCGAGCGCCTTTCGGCGGAATGTCGTTGTTAAGGGGAGGGATTTGAACGAATTGATTGGAAAAAATTTCACTCTGGGAGTGATTGAATTATCCGGCAGTGAAGAGGCGAAGCCTTGCTACTGGATGGACGAGGCCTGTGCGCCAGGGGTGGAGAAATTCTTGCGCGGGTTCGGCGGATTGCGATGCCGGATCAGAACCAGTGGTAGTTTGACCAAGGGAATCCAACCCCTCATAATTCTTTAAGAGATGGCCTCGGAAGAAATGCGCTACGGGATGTTGGGTGAGGACAATGCATCCATGGAAGAGAAGCTTGCCAAGTATTCCGGCGAGGTGGGGTGGGATTATCTTAAAGAGCACTTTCAGAATGGGGTCCTGTTTTTTGTGGATGAAGAACTGACACTCGAGGAAGTGGGTGCTGCCATTTCGGCAGACAAGATCGCGAAGGTAACTGCTTGGTTAAAATTGGCCGATCTTGTTAAGATTGAAAAGCTCCATGCTATGCAATGGGAGAAGGCAGAGCAGCAATTCGAGGCTCTTGTGGTCTCTCCTTTTGTTCTTTGTCGACCAATTTCCTGATATGCTTACCTACTCACAGCTTTCCGAACGCCTTGTCGACCATGGTCAGCCTCTATATCGGGCGACCCAGATTCTTGATTGGATTTTTAAGAAGCGTGCGAAGTCGTGGGATGAAATGACGAACCTTCCGGAATCACTCCGAGTGGACTTGGCTGAACACTTCCCCCTCCGTCCGCTTAAGCACACGTTGACGAAAGGTGCGAAGGACACCACGAGGAAGTTTCTTCTGGAGTTGGTGGATGGCAGGTACGTTGAGACTGTTCTCATCCCGGCCTCGCCCGCGCTTTATGGAGACCGATCGGACCGGCACACGCTTTGTGTTTCCTCGCAGGTTGGTTGTGCTTACGGATGCAAGTTCTGCGCTTCCGGGCTCGATGGCTTCACACGTAATCTTTCCGCTGCAGAAATCGTTTCCCAGATCATTTTGGCTGAGGAGATGACGGGAGAGAAAGTCAATAATCTCGTTTTCATGGGAATGGGCGAGCCTCTTGCGAATTTAAAAAACCTTTGTCTGGCTCTTGAGATGATCACCTCGGATTGGGGGCTTAATATTGGAGCGCGGCGTATCACGGTTTCAACTTCGGGCTTGGTGCCCCAGATCAAGAAATTGGCTGAATTGCCCCAGCAGATCCGGCTCGCGATTTCTCTCCATGGCCCTAATGATGAGACGCGCGACAAAATTATGCCGGTGAACCGCAAATTCCCGGTCGGTGAACTTTTTGAAGCTCTTCGAGTCTGGAATCTCAAAAAAAACCAAAAGATCACCCTCGAATACATTCTCATCGATGGGGTCAATGCGGGTCTGGAGCATGCTATGATTTTAGCCAAGCGAGCAGCCTCGATCAAAGCGAAGGTCAATTTGATCCCTTATAATACCGTTGAGGGTCTGGAGTGGGTGAGACCATCAGATACCGCTTGCCGAAAATTCCAAAAAGTCCTCTCTCAGGCTGGGGTTTCGGCGACTTTGCGCCTCGAAAAAGGCCATGACATCGATGCCGCGTGCGGCCAACTTCGCCTTAAAAAGGAAAAAGGGGTCCTTTGATTTTTTCCTTAAAGTCAGGCAATCCGAGGAATTTTTCCTTTGCTCGTGGCACAGTAACCGCTTCACTCTTCCCGTCTGCAATAATGAAAACCTTTTTGATTCTTCTGCTAACGGCTCTTTTGACTTTTGTCGCAGTTGGACAGGTTAGCATTTCGCTCAAGATCGATCGTCGTCAATACCTTAAGTACGAGCCTGTTACGGCTATTGTGACCATTACGAATCGAAGCGGTCGTGAGCTCGATTTCACAAGTAAACTCGAAGGAACCATTGCCCACAGTTGGCTCGATTTTAGTATGCGAGACTCAGGTGGTCGAGCCATGCAGAAGCGTCACAACAAAGTTTTCCAAAGGGCGGTGATCCCTGCTGGCCGTAGCATGTCTCGTCGGGTGAACCTGAGCGGTATGTTCGGCGTGGCTAAGGTCGGAAATTTCGCGGTGACTGCGCATGTCCGGCGCCCTGGGGTTGACGAAGTCAGTTATACCTCTAATTCAGGTCACTTTACGGTGGGCGGTGGAAGCACCCTCCACAGCGTTCCCTTCGGAGTCCCTGATAGCCCTTATCCAAAGCGTAAATACAACATCGTGACATTCAACGATGGTAATAAGACGGCCATTTATAGCCAGGTGATGGACACGAACACGGGTCTTTCACTGTCGACTTACCGCCTCAGCGAATACCTTGGATTTGTGAAGCCGTTGATGGCATTGGACCGACAAAACCAACTTCATGTTCTGTATTTGGCCGGTCCCGAGGTCTTCGTTCATGCCACGGTTGACCAAGATGGCCAACACACCTCGACTGAGTATTTTAAGAGGGTCGCAGGCCGCAAACCAAGATTTGTGGAGTTTACTGATGGCCAAGTGGTTGTCGCTGGGGCGATAAAATATGATCCCGAGGAGGAGGCGAAAGTGACTTCAAAAGCTCGGGGAGCATCCGAGCGCCCTGAATAACATGAGAGACCTGTAAAAAAAGGTTGTCTAAATCATTAATATTTTTTAAAAATTAACTTAGTTAAAGCTTTTACTTCATGAGATTCTTCATCTGTTCACTGATTTCACTCTCAATTTTTGCACTCCAAGCATCGGCTGGGTCCTTTGATACGGTAGTGATCGACGCCGGTCATGGCGGGCGTGACAACGGGGGGAGTTACGGGAAGGTTTACGAGAAGTGGCTCGCCCTTGATACCGCGATTCGTGTTGAGAAAAAGCTTAAGGCTCGAGGGTTCCGAACGGTGATGACCCGCCGCAGTGATAATTTCATCACCCTCCCTGGAAGGGCAAAAATCGGAAATCGTTTTCCGAATTCGATCTTTGTGAGTATTCACTACAACTTCACTTGGAAAAGAGACGTCTCTGGGCTTGAGACTTTCTATTGCTCTTCTCGCTCCAAGCCGCTCGCAGAAGCTGTCCAGAGAGGAATGCTGGGTGAGGTTAAGTCAGTCAATCGAGGTGCCAAATACGCTCGTTACTATGTAATCCGTCACGCCCAAAATCCGGCCATTCTTGTAGAGGGTGGTTTTGTTTCGAACTCGAAAGAGCGCGGGCGCACTAAAGAAGGCTCGTATCGTGAGGCAATCGCTAACGGAATTGTTAAAGGAGTCTCAGAATACCAGAGTTTTCGACGTAGCGGCAAAGCTTACTAAATCGTCGATCTAAACGATGTCGGTTGACTGGAACGAGCGTTACGAAACCGGCGACACTCCATGGGAGAAAGGGGAACACCATCCGGGGCTTCCTTTTTTGTTATCCGCTCATCTGGAGGTGGTTGAGAAGTCCAAGAGTATTTTAGTGCCGGGCTGTGGATTTGGGTATGATGCCGACTTGATCGGAGAGCTCGCGTCTAGCGAAATCTTTGGTTTGGATATCGCGGCAGAGCCAATTCGGAGGGCGAAAGAAAGATCTCTTCGAGCTAAAACGTCTTGGCTTGTTGGTGATCTCTTTGATTGGAAAGGGGAGTATGACTTGGTTTTTGAGCACACTTGTTTCTGTGCTATTCCGGTTGATCGACGTCAGGATTATGTCTCGGCAATGGAGTCTTTGATTCCATTAGGTGGACATCTTCTCGGGATCTTTTTCCTTAATCCAGATCATGAAGGCGAAGAAGGTCCGCCCTTTGGGGTGACCATGGAAGAACTTCACAAAATTTTTGGCACCGAGTTTGAATTGGTTTGGTCCGAACCTCCGGCCAAAACTTTTAGTTCCCGTGAAGGCGACGGAAGAGAACTCTGCATGCTATGGCGCAAAAAAGGAGGATAATTTCATCGCTCTGAACTAGCTAAAACCGTTAAGAAAACGTGTCTGCTGTGATTCTTAATTCCGTGTCCTGAACGCAGTGAGCTAAAGATCCAAAATGGCAGGTCGATTTTCCGTTGCCAATTCAAGGTGGAAGGTGAACCAGTTTCAAGAGTAAGCGTCCGTAGTTTTCTCTTCGGAAGAGAGAGAAATTGTTCGGGTTGCTGCCAGAAATACTCCACTAAAGACTGCTTGTGCAATCATGGCGTTTCGGAAGAAAAGCCAAGTGGGAGCATATCCGGGAAGTCCTGTCCAGAGAGCCTGTCCCAGTGTCGCAAGTGACTTTGTTGCGTAGAGTGGATCAAAAGCCCAGCTCAGGGCGTTGGTAATTAGATAGAAAACAATAGCTCCTATGAGTGAACCGGTAAAGGTTTTGAGCGGAGAGGTACTTTTGAAAAAATTAGCGAGTCCCACCATTGCCGTAAACCCGATTATCGGGACCAAGATTTCCATTCCCACAGGGTAACCCTGGATGATGCTGGCGATTGGATAACTGAGAAGCCAAGTTGCGGCGGCGAGAATGACGCCACGTGATCCAAAGAGCGCCATCCCACAAAAGAAGAGGGAACCGAAAGGCTGGAGGTTGCCAAGAGATTCCGAATTCAAGGCGCCGATGATACGGGCTGAGATCAGAACTAAGGCGAAGACGATGACAGGAAGTGCTCGCTGCATGAGCAAGAGACTAAAGAGAATTGGCCGAGAAGGAAATTCCAGAGTTTGTATTCTTTTTGGCGGAGAGCGTGAGATATCATATGCGAATGAAATGGTTGAGATCGATATCCTTACTTCTTTCAATGTCGAATGCTCTAAGTGCCGACTCACGGCCCAATGTCGTTGTCTTTCTTTCCGACGACCAGGGTTGGGGTGATTTAAGCCATTCGGGAAACAAGGATCTCAAGACTCCCAATATTGATTCGCTGGCTCGTGATGGTGTGAGTTTCGATCGCTTTTTTGTATGTCCGGTCTGTTCTCCAACTCGTGCGGAATTCCTAACCGGGCGATACCATCCGCGTTCGAATGTTTATTCAACTTCCGCAGGTGGAGAGCGAATGGACCTCGACGAGATGACGATCGCCGACCTTTTCAAAAAGTCAGGCTATGCAACGGGTGCTTTTGGAAAATGGCATAACGGAATGCAATTTCCATACCATCCTAACGGCAGAGGCTTCGATGAGTTTTACGGTTTCTGTAGTGGCCACTGGGGGAATTATTTTTCACCAATGCTTGAGCGAAATGGCGAAATTGTGGAAGGAAAGGGATTTTGTATCGATGATTTCACGACTCAGGCGATGCATTTCATGGAGAAATCCAAGGCTAAGGGGCAGCCGTTTTTCACCTATCTGCCCTACAATACACCACACTCACCGATGCAAGTCCCTGATGAGTTCTGGGAAAAATTTGCTAGAAAGAATCTTAAAATGAAGAATGGAGACCGACATCTTCGGAGTGCTTTGGCGATGTGTGAAAATTTGGATTATAATGTTGGTCGGGTTCTTACGAAGTTGGACCAGCTTAAAGTGGCGGACAACACGATCGTCGTATGGTTTCATGATAATGGGCCAAACGGGAAACGCTGGAATGGAGGGATGAAGGGACGAAAAGGATCAGTTGAAGAAGGCGGTTGCCGGAGCCCTCTGTTCATGAAATGGCCGGGTGGGATTAAGAAGGGCCTGCAGATTGAGAAGATCACATCGGTGCGCGATTTACTGCCAACTCTTTGTGAGTTGGCGGGAATCAAGGCGTCGACGCCAAGTCCTCTGGATGGGGGGAGTTTGGTTTTACTGATAAAAAACCCCAAAGCTGAATGGGAAGACCGGATCTTTGTCAGTCAGTGGAAGAATAAGTTTGGAGTTCGATCTCAGACTTATCGGCTGGGTGAGAAAGGAAATCTCTTCGATATGACCTCAGATCCGGAGCAGCTCAAGCCAATCGAAAACGAAGAAGTGTCCCGCGAATTGGAGAAAGCCTTATCTAAGTATAAGACGGAGATGCTCCCGGGATACGGCGGCGACAAGGACGAACGGGATTTTGTGATTGCTCATCCGGGTTCAAAGCTGACCCAGCTTCCGGCCCGGGATGCCGTGGCAACTGGTGGTTTGAAGCGCTCAAATCGGTTTCCAAACGACTCCTATTTTGAGAGCTGGCAATCAATCGATGATCGGATTACCTGGAAGGCGGAAGCAGGGGAGTCGGGTGCCTTTGAGGTGGAAATCTTCTATGCCACCAAGAGTGGAGGGGCGAAGTATCGTCTCTCGTTTAATGGGGGCGAGCTGGATTTTGTTATTCCGGAAGCCCATGATGTTCCAAAATTGGGAGCTGAAGAGGATCGTTCTCCGCGAAATGAATCTTACACGAAAGATTGGGCGCGTTTGAAGGTGGGTCGGATAAAACTTACCAAGGGCGAGGGTGAGCTGATCCTGAAAGCTCTTGAAATTCCAGGTGATGAAGCGATGGAATTCCGTCTTCTTACTTTGAGGAAGATCGAGTGAGAGACTCTGCTAACGGGCTTGTAGGATTTTATCGGTCTCGAGTCCGGTGAGGGTCTTAAGACCTTTGATCATACGGGCTAGGATGAATCCGCCGACCACGAGAAGGGGAACACCGATGACCAAAAATCCCCAACCGGTGATGCGACCGACGTCTTTATTATAAAGTTCCTTCCAGTTTTCAGCCGTGGGGTCGAGATCATTAAGAAAGTAATAGGCGAGTCCCAAGTTCATAGCGGCTGAAAGGCAGAAGGAACCAAAGAAGAGGACAGTGGAGGACCAGAGGAGTTTTTCCAGTTCGGTCTCCTTGCCGTTTTCCTTTACCTTTTGGTTAATACGACCGTGGTCGAAAATTGCGTTATTGTAGACGAAGGCGTTGAAAAGCGGCGTGGTGGATCGATGGGTGATGAGAAAAAGGGAGCCAAGAATTAGAGGCTGAACAGCTTCTTTGATTCCGAAGAGAAGAGGGGCGTTTTTGCGGGTTCCAGGATCATTATCCGAAAAGAGATAAATGGTAATGAGTCCGGTGAGAAGGACATTAAAGACTCCAACGGCGGAAAAGGTGTTGAGCTTTTTGTGCTGAACAAAGTGCCATACCCCGTAAGCGAGTGGGATGGCGATGGCGAGGCCCATCGCAACGTAAGGGCCAAGATGCCAGGCTTTTTCTCCATCTTTGCTGCAATGACTGAGGATGAGCACAGGGAGAATGACGTTGACGATGATATCGGTCAGTGGATTGTCCTGTTTTTTTGCGGCGGGTGAGTGTGCTTCTTTGGAGTCGGTCATTGGGGGGGTGGTGAGATGAATTGAAAAGGGCCCGCTAGCGAGCGGACCCTTTGAAAATTGAATTTAGAAAGGCCTAAGCTGAGTAGATGCTATTTCCGGATGAGCGAAGCTCGTCGCAAGCTTGCTTCATGCGATTGCAGAGGGACTGCTCGGCTTTCTTAAGATAGCTGCGTGGATCGTAGCACTTCTTGTTGCCGACTTCACCGTCGATTTTAAGCATGCCTTCGATATTCTCGCACATGTGAGTAACGATAGGGCGTGAGAAAGCATACTGGGTATCGGTGTCGATATTCATTTTGATGACGCCATAGTCGAGGGTTTCCTGGAGGTCCTTGGGAGAGGTTCCGGAACCACCATGGAAGACAAGGTCCATCTCGGCCTCTTCACCATACTTGTCCATGACGACTTTTTGTCCGTCACGGAGAATGGTAGGCTTGAGCTTAACGGCACCGGGCTTGTATGCGCCATGGACATTACCAAAGGTGGCGGCAAACATGAAGCGGCCGATCGGGCTCAGAGTTTCATAAACCTGCATCATGTCCTCAGGTGTGGTGTAAAGTTTCTCGGCGGGGAGGCCTGAGGTATCGTGGCCATCTTCTTCGCCACCAACGCAGCCTGCTTCGATTTCAAGGATGATGTTGAGTTCGACGCATTCTTTGAGGAGTTCTGCAGAGATTTTCATGTTCTCGTCGAGATCAACGACTGATCCATCGAACATGTGAGATTGGAAAAGCGGGCCCTTGCCCTCAGCGATACGCTTGCGGGAAGCGTCTAGGAGAGGCCGGAGGAATGAGTCGACCTTTTCGGGGTGGCAGTGGTCCGTGTGAAGCGCGATGAGAACGTCGTATTTTTCAGCGAGGGTGTGGACGGCTTCGGCGAGGACGATCGCTCCAAAAGCGGCGTCTCCAACGGCGGTGCCGGCTGCGAATTGGCCGCCTCCGGTCGAGACCTGAATGATGCCATCGGACTTGGCTTCTGCGAAAGCTTTGAGAGCTCCGTTGGCAGTGGTGAGAGAGGTGATGTTGATGGCGGGATAGGCATATCCACCCTTTTGGGCAGCATCGAGCATCTGGGCGTACTGTTCTGGGGTCGCGACTGGCATGACTGCGAGGGAGTTACCCTAGATCGATGAGACTGGCAAGGATGGTCTTATGCCATCCCCAAAACCCTAAGCTGGTGCTTTTAAGAACGCCTCACTAGGCTGCCCGTATGAGCATCGTTGGAGTGATTTTTCTTTTGGCTCTTGGATATCTCTGTTCTTCGAATCGCAAGGCAATTTCTTGGCGGACGGTGGGTGGAGCCTTTTTGATGCAAGTGATTTTAGCGGTGTTTGTCTTGCGAACACCTTTGGGTGTTAAGGCTCTGCAATGGCTAACGATACGGGTGAGTGATCTGATTGGAGCGGGTGAGGAAGGGATCTCTTTTTTGTTCGGACAGCTGTCCGATAGCGGTGGGGGAGTGGGCGGGGTTTTTGCGTTTAAGGTTTTACCGGTGATTATCTTTTTCTCCTCTTTGATTGCGGTTTTATATCATCTGAGGGTCATGCAACTGGTGATCCTATTGGTGGGCGGAGGCTTACGAAAGGTGCTGGGAACGAGTCGGGCCGAATCGTTTTCGGCTGCGGCAAATATTTTTGTGGGGCAAACTGAGGCCCCCTTGGTGATTCGGCCTTATCTTCCGAAAATGACGAGTTCGGAACTATTCGCGGTGATGGTGGGTGGTCTGGCAAGTATTGCGGGTTCGGTTTTGGCTGGTTATGCTGGATTGGGAGCCAGGATGGATCATTTGATCGCAGCCTGCTTCATGGCAGCGCCGGGAGGCTTGCTTTTTGCGAAGCTCATTATGCCGGAGACGGAGGAGGTGGATGACAGCAGAACCGAATTGGCGGAAGGCGAGGATCAGCCGGTAAATGTTATCGACGCAGCGGCTCTGGGAGCTTCGAGTGGATTGAAGCTCGCTCTCAACGTGGGGGCAATGCTTCTCGCGTTCGTGGGGTTAATTGCGCTGGCGAATCTCTTTTTTGGAGAAGTAGGTGGTTGGTTTGGCGATCCCCAATTCAGTCTTGAAAAATTACTCGGATGGTTTTTTGCGCCAGTCGC
>JAQWSX010000113.1 GCA_029242935.1 Akkermansiaceae bacterium | reverse complement strand
ACCGGAACGATTAGAGGTCATAGCGACAAAGGCGGGGAGGTTGGCATTTTCGCTACCGAGCCCGTAGGAAAGCCAGGAACCGATTGAGGGGCGGCCAGCAAGTTGAAATCCAGTTTGGAAAAAGGTGATAGCCGGGTCGTGGTTAATGGCCTCGGTGTGCATCGAGCGGATGACGCTGATGTCGTCAGCAACTTTGGAGAGGTGTGGCAGGAGGTCGGAGTTGAGCCACTGGCCGCTTTGCCCGGCCTGCTTGAAATTGAATGTTGATTTGGCGACTGGAAAAGAGGCCTGTCCGGCGGTCATGCCGGTGAGGCGCTGGCCGTTGAAGACCGAGTCAGGAACTTCTTTGCCATGAAATTTTTCGAGTTGTGGCTTGGGGTCGAAGAGGTCCATCTGCGGAGGTCCTCCGCTTTGAAACAGGTAGATGATGCGCTTGGCCTTCCCTGGAAGCGGGCTCGAATTTGCGGCAAAAAGCGATTGGTTGAGCAAAGAGGCAAGTGCCACCGAGCCTAGTCCATGCGAACTCTTTTCAAGAAAGTGGCGTCGTGTCATCTCATTCATGGCTATTCCTTGGTAATGACTTCATCGAGATTGAGAATGACGTTGGCGAGGGTCGTGTGAGCGGCCAGCTCGACAGGGTTGAGGTCTTTGGGAACTGAGGAAGTTCCAATGGTGGTGAGGGATTTGGCGGCGTCAGGATTGCTTTTGAAGTGAGCGAGATAATCACGAAGCCCCTGGGTTAGGAGTTCTTTTTCGTCAGGCCGAGGTGTCCGCTGGGTCACAATTTGAAAGGCATGAGTGACGGGGTCGTCAGGGTTTTCGCGGAGGATGCGTTCAGCGAGTTTGCGTGCGGACTCGACGAAGGCGGTTTCGTTCAGCAGGGTGAGCGCTTGAAGTGGAGTGTTGGTTCGTTTGGTTCCGACCCAGCAAGCTTCGCGGTCGGCGGCATCAAGCACGGCCATGGAGGGTGGATTTACGGTCCTTTTCCAGATGGTGTAAATGCTTCGGCGGAAGAGATCGTCACCGGTCGATTGTTTGTATTTTTGTCCCATCGACATTTCGATCCAAAGATTTTTGGGCTGGTAGGGGCTGACCGATGGGCCTCCGATCTTTTCGACGAGGAGCCCGCTAAGAGAGAGAGCTTGGTCGCGGATGACGTGGGCAGGGAGACGAAGGCGGGGACCGCGGGCAAGCAGTCGATTGCGAGGGTCAACTTCAAGAAGTTTGGGGGTGAGATTGGATTGCTGGCGGTAGGTACTACTAGTGACGATGAGTTTCTGAAGGTGCTTCACGTCCCAGTCGGAGCGAATGAATTCGGTGGCGAGCCAGTCGAGGAGCTCGGGGTGGGAGGGTTTTTCACCTTGAACACCGAAGTCTTCGGACGTTTTGACAAGGCCAGTCCCGAAGTATTTTTGCCAGTAACGATTGACGGTGACTCGGGCCGTCAGCGGGTTGTCGGGCGAGGCGATCCACTGGGCGAGGCTGAGTCGGTTGCGAGGAAGGTCTTCAGAGAGCGGCGGAAGGATATCAGGAACGTCTCGGCTGACTTTTTCACCGAGGGCATGATAGACGCCGCGTTTGCGGATGTGGGTTTCCTTGATCGTGGGGTTCTCCTTCATGACCATGGTGGTTGGAAGGGAGCGGATGAACTGATCCCGTTTGGTTTCGGCAGCGATCAGTTTTGGGTAAGCTTCCTTGGCGGGGCCTTGCTCGAGGAAAACGGTTTGACGTTTAGCTTCTGAGTTTCCGGCGAGGGTGAGAATTTCCCGAGGCTTCAATGAGCGGTCGTAAACGCGGACGTCACGGAGAGCGCCTTTAAGGTAGTCGTCGGGATAGCCGCCGAGCCGCAAAGGGGCGGTCTTCTTAGCTGATCCAGTGTTGCTGTTGGTGTTATGGAGGACTTTCAGCCGGGCTTCTTTTCCGTTAATGAAAATGTGCTGGTTGGTGGCACGAAGTTGTCCGTGGAAGGTAAGGGTAAGGTGGGTCCATTTGTTGATCGGCAGTTTTTCAATAGTTTCGACCTGGGCCACTCCGGCGATCCATCTGGTAATCACGCTGAAGCGAAGATGGCCGTCTTGGAATTGCAGGTTCATCCCGGTGCCGCGTGCATTGTTTTCGTTTTGATGAGAAATGATAGTTCCCGAGCTAATTTCAGAGGGGTTGATCCAGAACGAAAGAGCGTAGCGACTGAGCGGAGTGAAACCTTGGAAGCGGGTCGGAGCATTTTTTTTCTTGGTCAGTGGGGTGCTCTTAATATCGATTGATTTGGTGCCATCGAAGGAAACCACTCCGGGAGGATGTTGGTAGGTAAGACCCCGGGTAACCAAAGTCGCTGGCTTATCGAGATCCGGTTGCTGTTTCCATGATGTTTCTGCAATGGCGTCGATTTCTTTTTGAGTGGTCGATACTTTTGCTTCGAGAATCGCAAGTTGAGCCTGTTGGGGTTTGGTGGGAGCGGGAATGTAGGGTTCCGAATTCCCTGCTTTGATGGCACGTCCGAATTCAGGGATGTTGTTAAAGAAGGCGAGCATCTCGTAATAGTTTTTCTGCGAGATTGGATCGTATTTGTGATCGTGGCAGCGGGCGCAGCCCATCGTAAGTCCAAGGAAGACGGTGCTTGTGGTATCGACTCGGTCGACCGCGTTTTCGAGCAGGAATTCCTCGGGAACGAGGCCGGCTTCTGAATTGTAGCGATGGTTACGGTTGAAGCCGGTTGCAATTTTTTGATCGAGGGTGGCGCTAGGAAGGAGATCGCCTGCGAGTTGTTCGATGGCAAATTCGTCGAATGGTTTGTTCTTGTTGTAAGCTTCGATCACCCAGTCGCGCCAACGCCACATGAAGCGTGGGCCGTCGAATTGGTATCCATCGGTGTCAGAAAATCGGGCAGCTTCGAGCCAAGGAAGAGCCATTGTTTCTCCATAGCGGAGGGAGGTTAGGAGTCGATCAACGGCGCGTTCGTAAGCGCCGTTTTCTTTATCGGAGAGAAAAGATTGAAGCTCTTCAAGAGTGGGAGGGAGACCAGTGAGATCAAGGGTGACGCGGCGGAGAATCTTTTCGCGAGAGGCTTCGGGGGATGGTGAAAGGTCTTTTTGATCGAGAGTGTGCAGGATGAAGTGATCGATGGGATTCCTCGGCCACTTTGAGTTGGAGAGCTTTGGAAGCGGAGGTGAAGTTGGCTTTACAAAGGCCCAGTGCTTTTCCCATCGGGCTCCCTCCTTGATCCACTTTTGGAGAGTTTGTCTTTCCCTGTCAGTAAGTTGACGATGTGCATCAGGGGGAGGCATAATCTCGTCCGGATCCTCGTTTAGAATGCGGAAGAC
This sequence comes from Akkermansiaceae bacterium, assembly GCA_029242935.1. Classification (GTDB taxonomy): domain Bacteria; phylum Verrucomicrobiota; class Verrucomicrobiia; order Verrucomicrobiales; family Akkermansiaceae; genus SW10. The sequence continues at coordinate 1,398 of JAQWSX010000113.1, read as the reverse complement.
CAACTCGCTTTCATCGGGATTGCCTGAAGCAATGGCAGGAAAGCCATCACGATTAGCTTTGGCTTCCCTCTCAAGGTCTAACCTTAGGTCGGCTTCGCGGGTTTCAGAGTCGGGTCCATGGCAAGTGAAGCAAGCATCTGAGAGAATGGGCAGGACATCGCGATTAAAGCTGATTTTCTGAGCAGTTCCTGAACCCGCAAAGAAAATCGAGGGTAGGAGGATTCGAAATATTGACTGCATAGTATGATTTACGATCCTGCTGACTGGGAAATAATACCACGGGTATCTCTTGAAAGCGCGGGCTAATTTCGCCGAGGAGATAGAGGTTTTAGCACAGTTGTAGCAGAGAATTTTAAAATGAGTGTTGGGCCATCGGCTGGAGATTCCGGGTTTTGGGCGGAGGCTACCAGGCTTGGCGAAAGACGCTTGCAATGAGGCCGATGAGGCCTCCGCAGACCCCACCCCAGACGACGAGCCAACCCAAGTGAGTGCGGATCATTTGTTGGATGATTTCTTTGACCATGGTTGGCGTGAGTTCTTCAAGACGTTTTTCGACGATAGTGCTGACGCGGTCGAGGAGCTCGGAATGATCGTTCTCTCCCCCGGTTGCAAGGGCCTGAAGTTTCTCCTGGAAGTCATTGGATGAAACGATCTCTTTTACTGAGGTCCTCATTTTCTCGACAAAGTCCGGCTTGATGGGATCGAGGGCAGCGGCCCCGCCAAACATGGCGAGTGCACCTCCGAATTTAGAATCCATCACGGCCTTTTTCAGAGCTTCAAAAGTTGGGTCTAGATCAACCGAATCTATCAAGGTTGAGAGGTCCACTCCGGCTTTGCCGCTGGTGTGATTCCCTTTGAAGAAGCGGGCCACGTTCTCTGCTGTGAAAAACTGCTTCATGATGAGGCGGTGTATACCTTCTTTAAAATCTTCAAAGCGGGCGGGGATAACACCTGACCCGTAAAAGCCGGGAACCTTTTCAAATAGCATGTGAATGGCTAGCCAGTTTGTGAGGGCTCCTGAGAAGGCAAATAATCCGATATTAAGAAATGGATCGCTAAAAGGAGCGGGAAGAAAGTAGCCTGTGACCGCGAAGAGGATGGCGACGAGATTAGTGACTAGGCTTTTGTTAAAGAAAGGGAGCTGGCTTACCATCGGTTCAAGAGCATGATTTGTGGCTCTTTAATACGGGGGGATATTGCATTTCTTCAATACCGCTTTTTGATTTCTTTGAGATTGGCTGTTACCGTTTGGGTGACCTTACAATAATCGAAACCTGAAATAGGTTTTTGTAGTGGGTTAAACTAGCGATAAAATCATCGGGAGCTTTCATCAGATGATACGAGTTGGTTTTCTGGAAATGAAGTGCTACCAAACCACTTGTCCTAAGAGCTTCGATG
>JAQWSX010000100.1 GCA_029242935.1 Akkermansiaceae bacterium | reverse complement strand
CGATACCTTCGACTACAAACCTGGAATGAAGGGGATGGATGGAAAGACGGTGAAGGTAAAAACCTTTGGGCGTGGTGGGAAAAAGAACGGTGGCCGTATTGTGGAACCAAAGTGGAATTTCAAGCAGTATGGCCAATGTGGCAAATGGGTTTCTGATCTCTTCCCACATCTCGCAACCTGCGTCGATGACATCGCCTTCCTTCATTCGCTCACCGCTGAATCGCCCATCCACGGCTCGGCGATGTTGAAAATGAATTCTGGATCGCTCATCAGCGGAAAGCCTTCCCTTGGAAGTTGGGTGAACTATGGCTTGGGTAATATTAATGAGAATCTTCCGGGCTATGTCGTGATGCTCGATAAAACTGGTGGTCCTATTTCTGGGGCCAAGAATTGGTCGTCCGGGTTTATGCCTGCGAACTACCAAGGCACGGTGCTCCGTTCGAAAGGGGACCCCATTCTGGATCTCAAAAATTCTCGTGGCATGGGACGTGACGAGCAATATCGTATCATCGAATCGCTCAATCAGCTCAATGCTGGGCACCTTTCGCAACGCCATGGAAACACGAATTTGCAGGCACGAATCGATAGCTACGAGTTGGCTTTCAAAATGCAGTCGACTGCGCCGGAAGCGATCGATTTCGATCAAGAAAGCGAAGCGACCAAAAAACTTTACGGCATCGATGAAGGTCGCACGGAGGACTTTGGTAAGAAGTGCCTTTTGGCACGCCGATTAGTCGAGCGAGGCACACCCTTCATTCAAATCTACTCAGGTGGTGCTCATAATGATGACAACTGGGATGCGCACGGCGACTTGGAGAACAATCACAACAAGCATGCTGGGAATACCGACAAGCCCATTGCGGGACTTCTCAAGGACCTTAAACAGCGAGGTCTTCTTGATGAGACTCTTGTCGTTTGGGGTGGGGAGTTTGGCCGTCAGCCCACTGCTGAGTATGCCAAAGGCACGGGCCGTGACCATAACTCGGCCGGCTTTACAATGTGGATGGCTGGCGGCGGAATCAAAGGCGGTGTAAGTGTGGGACAGACTGATGAACTTGGATCGGCTGCGGTGGAGAAACCTCTCGAAGTGAAGCACCTTCACGCCACTGTTCTGCGTCAACTCGGGTTTGATCCCAACGGGCTTCACTTCCACCACGCTGGCTTGAACGAAAAGTTGGTAGGAGTTGAAGGAGCTGACCCAATTGCCGAGATTATCGCTTAGCCTTTGAATTTGTAATTACTTTAAAGGAAGTCGGTATGCTTCAGCGGCGTTTTTCCAGAAGTAGCGCTCGCACGCTTCCTGCCCCTTGGCCGAAAAGTATTCGTTCACGAGTTTTACAAAGCTCGTATAGTCGCCACTGTTTTTAGTGCACGGCCAGTTGCTGCCGAAAATAAGCCGCTTGGAGCCAAGATTTTTCCAGAGGACATCAAGCACGCTCCGGTAGTGATTGATTTTGTGGGGAGCAGGTTGGGGGATGCTTCGCTGATAGAGGCCCGAAATTTTGCACCACACATTTTTATTCTCGGCTAGTCTTTCGACGGCAGTGATCCATTCCTGCGGCGCGGCCTTACCATCAAAGTCATAACCGAGGACGTGGTCGACTACGAGGTTGAGATTTGGGACGGCGCGGGCAAGTTGGTCTACTTGTTTGACGGCTTCTATTCCGCCTCCATTGACGAGGATGTCGACAGTGAGCTTGTGTTTGGCCAGTCCGCGCAAATTGCTGATGAGCTGTGGGTCGGCGTAGTCGATAGTTTTTTTACTCTTGCCGTTCCGCAGGCGGATCCCGACGAAACGCTTATCCTTCTTGAACTTCTGAATCGCAAATTTGAAGTCGTCTGAATAGGGGTCAACATTTCCAACAAGCCCCACGAAGTAATCGTCATTCTTTACAAGATCGAGAACCCAGCGATTGTCTTCAATGCGGTCACTGGCTTCGACCACGATCACTCCGGTGGTGCCAGCAGGCTCTGCTACTTTGTGAAATTCGTCTGGAAGATGTGGTTTGTAGAGAACCTTATCGCCTTTCGGCGGCCACGGAATTCCTTGCTCTCGGGTGGGGTCGTAAAGGTGAATGTGAGTGTCGATCATGTGCTTCACCTTGGGAAGCGGTCGCTCATCAGCAGTGAGGGTGATAATGATAGAGAGGAAGATGGCCAGTGTTTTCATGGAAAGGAAAGAATGGTCGATTTCACCTCTTTTGGAAAGCTTCGTGCTTTTTGTTTCCGCTGGAACTGAGATACGCGGCGAGGTCTGTGAGCTCCTCTTTGTTCATCGCGTTGATGGTTCCAATGGGCATCATGGGCATTTGGGAGGATTCAATCTTTTTAGCTAGATAAGCTGGTTGCTTTTTCAAGTTACCAAAGCTCAAGGGATCGGAGCTCCCGCGATTTTTTTCCCGCGCGGTTACTCGGGGATTTCGAAGACCGAGTTGTGGATGATACGCTTGAACTTTTTGCCATCTCGGCCGGTGAGGTTCATCTCGATGGACATACCCCAGGTGGGTTTGAGTTCGGGAATCGTTAGAGTAACCTTGCTCCCGTTGTGAGAGGACTTGGTGACTTTCCACTCGCGCTCGTTGTAGTGTTTTGATCCGTAATTTCTGGTGCGTTTGAGATCCCATGCTTTGATGCGGAAGCTTTCCGGTTTGATCGATGAGGCATCAACGGAGTCGGAGAGAGTCAGAGTGACACTGGCCTTGGTGGCTTCAATCTTGGTCGGGAGATGAGCCGGTTTTTCGGTTTTTCGGATGCGATAGAAGCCACCTGCTTTGCGCTGGCTGCCAGCCCAGGCGAACATTCCGCAGCCATAAAGTTGGCCGTCGCCGGGGTGGAAGCGGCCTCGCATGATTCCGGTGGGGAATTGATTCAGCGGAAGTTCGCAGAGTCCGCCCTGACGTTGCTCGCCGATTTTCTCGTGCGGGACGACATAGATTTTTCCGTAGCCGTAGCTCAGGTTGAGGAGTTGTCCGTTGAGCGCTCCCCACTTGGCATTCTTTGGAACCCAGAGGAGTTCGGAAGGGGAGCGGTCAAAGGCGTTAGTGATCCAGCAGAGGGGGTTTTTCATCGCGGAATCAGCGGTGTCGGTGATAGGGGAGTATCCATAAATGTTGCCGAAAAATTCGTTCGGACCGTCGCCGTTGACCCAGTTGATGCGATTCTTGGGATTCCAGTGACCTTCCTGATCGGTAACAATGAAGGTGCCGTCGGGGTTGAGGCAGACGCCATTGGCGGCACGGAAGCCGGTGGCAAGAATGTCAGTCTTGGAGCCATCGGGCGAGATCCGGAGGAGGGTGCCGTGATGGGGGACAAGTGAGTCTTTGGCATGGCGCGCTGACTTGGCGTAGTAGAAATTGCCCTTGTCATCGGTTTGGAGGCCCATCGCAAATTCGTGGAAGTGCTCGGTGACCTGATGGTCATTGTTGAGGCACTCGATGTAGTCGATAGTTTCGTCTCCATTGGTGTCGTGAAGTTTGGCGAGTTGATCACGGCAGGTGACATGGATCTTATCGTTGACGATCTTAAGGCCAAGCGGTTGGAAGAGGCCGGAGCAGATGCGTTTCCAGGTGAGTTTGCCTTCGAGTTGATCGAGGCCTTCGACAATCCAGACGTCGCCCATCCAGGTGCAGACGGCAGCGCGTTTGCCATCGGGGTAGAAGTCGAAGCCGCTGGTGCGCATCCACGATTGGTGTGGATTTAGATTGGCGACAGGGACGGTGAGAGTGTCGACCGCGAAGGGGCCGGACTCGTCGCCGCGTTGGATTTGGGTAGTGACGGTGGTCGGGGCAAGGAGTCGAGGTTCCCTGTGTAGGTGTGCCGAGGTTGAGTTTTCTTCGATGACTCTCCCATCAATTGTGTGAAGGAGGAGAGCTTGAGATGAGGGTTCGAAAATTCGGCAGAGTGACCCGTCTTCAATGATGTAGTTCTTATGGGGAAGTTTTTCAGTGGCTTTTCCGACTCTCATTTTGAGTTTCGATTTTCCCGCGCCAACTTGGATTAAGCGGTAAAAAGCTCCTTTGTCTGCGGTGCTGAGAAAAGTTTCGGTGACCGCTATTTCTCCCACTTGGTATTGGATGGTCGTTCCACTTTTCCCAAGAAAGATCCCCTTAAATTTCACCCAGTCCTTCGGTAGCGGGCCGAATAATCGACCATCTTTCCCTTTGGTGCGAATGGGTTCCCATGAACCGGTTTCGGGATGGGCCCAGCCGGGGCGGTCGGGGTTGGTGAGGATACGGTTACCGACGATGGAAGTGTGGGTGCCGTGGGAGCCGTCAAAAGCGATGCCTCTCCAGTCGACAAATTGGTCTCCCGTATAGATGGCGGCAAGGCGCATCGTATCGTGATCGTAAACTGCCCACGAGTTTCCTTTCGAAATGCCGCCGAGTCCAGAGTCGAGGCGAATGGCGAGTCCTTTTTGGGCGATGTTGACCTTTGTATCGAGCGGTCCGGGTTCGATTTGGTAGGTCCAGAAAAGATGGTTGCCGAAATCCATCATCTTGTAGGGCGGGGGAGTTTTCTTGGATTCCTTTTCTTCAAGCTGCGACATTCCACGCGGAAGATTCGCGAGGTAGCTGTTATCAATCTTGCTGAGCTCAGTGGGGTTATGTTTTTTGAGATATTCTTCGCGGATGTAGTGAATGACGTCGTATTTCTGGCGGGTCGAGAACTGCGGCATAGGCATCATCATACCGTAGCCCTTGGTGAGGGTTTGATACATGCGGAAGGGATCGTATCCGTTCTTGAATTTTCCTTCGTGGAATTTTAGGGCGATAGGAATGGATCCTTCCTTTTGGTCGGATCCGTGACAGGTGATACAGAGTTGATTGTAGATTTCTTGGCCGCGTTTGAGGGAGTTCTTGTCCCAGGCTCTGACGATTTCGCGATGGTCGGAGGTTTCGAGAGGCTGCATCCAAGCATCGTGGATTGTGATGCCTTTGTTTTTCTCGAGTGAGACGATGGTGCCATAGCCAGGATGGGTGCCAGTCTTGACAAGGTTGAGTTGTTTTCCGGGTTTTTTCCAATGGAAGTCGGGAGTGTTGAGTTCATCGATTTTCTTTTTGGCGGCAGTGCTGATTTCTTTCTCAGAGAGTGAGCGCTTCCAGAAAAGAACTTGTTCGATAGAGCCGTCCTTAAAGTCCCCTCCAAAGTCTTCGGTTGTCGATCCGACTTTGAATGTGTGTTCCTCCTTATCTTTGGAGGTGAGACCATCAGCGTTGGCCACTTTTTTACCATCGAGGTAGAGGGTGACATTGCCATCATTATCGCCGACGAGGGCGGCGAGGTGTTCTTTACCATCATTGACGCGGCTTTTTCCCTGTAGCATGCCCTCCCAGCCGACATCGTAGCTCAACCGGCCATCCTGAATGAAGAGAGTTTTTCCACCGCGTTCCCACTTTCCGTTGGCGGGAGCAAGGGCTACGAGAGTTCCTTTGTTGGTGGTTGTGCTGAAACGAGCCATCAAGGTGAAGGCGTTGTCCATCGGGAAGTCTTTTCCGGGGAGTGGTTTGAAGGCGATGTTGCCATCGCTTGCCAGCGATCCGGGAACTTCGATGCGTTTGGTGGTTGGATCACCGGAAGTGGACAAGTGGATGAGGGCAGATGAATTAGCCAGGTGCTCAAAAGTGAAGTCGGCGGTGACTTTTTCGCCTGCCGGCACTTCGACAGGGTGGGCGCCAAATTTGACGATGAAGTCGGACTTTGCGGAATAATTCAGAAAGAGGCGAAAATTGGCCTGGGAATCGTGTTGGGCCAGTTGATCGGCCTGTTTCGAAAGGAGGGATGTTTTGGTCTTGTTGACCGGCACAGAAGTGGGAGAGGCAACCTGTGCGGTGAGCGAAGGGAGGGCGAGAAGGGCAAGAGCCGTGAAAAGACCGTTTTTCATTGCTGAAACGGTTGCAGATTGACGGCCGATGTCAAAGCAGAAGAGGCCGCTTGAATTCCAGTAAAGGCAACGATGGGGTTGCTCTATTTTCGTGCCATCGCCTGCTGAAAAGAGGGGGCGTTACTGCGAAAGGACATACCACTTGGTTTTCCAGTCCGTTTTATGGCGGTTGCTGAATTCTCCGGCTTCAAGGAAGAGATATTCGGTTCCGTCGATCGATTGATTTTTCAATTTGAGGGCTTGGTATTTGTCGATGTCCATCAAGGTGTCGCCAGACCAGACGTGGGTAGGGCTGTCAGTTTTCCCATCGTCTTTGAAGGTGATGGTCGTGAAGGCGGGGCGACGAGCCTTTTGATTTTGAGCTTCGAGGTTAAATTCGGAGATCTGTCCGACTTCGGCGATGATCTTCCAAGTGCCCTTGATCTTTGGATTGGTGATAAATTTTCCATTCCAGCGGAAGAGGAATTGATCTGGCTTTTGAGAGGCGTCCTCGGGGTTGAGGTTGGCCTGCCACTCGGATGAGAGCATGGGGATGACTCTGGCTGATTTGATGACGAGTTCATCACCCATTGGTGGTTTTTTTTGCTCTTCTAGGTGAAGGCTGATTTTTCCCTGTGGCGTTTTGCTAGACGGTTTGGTGCTATACTTTGCGTTGTAGCGAATGAAGGTTTTGAGGGCGATGGTGACCTCGTTGCCTTTAAAGTCGTCGAGGAATTCTTTAGTGATGAAAGCACCTTTTGGTTCCCCGCCGGATCCCCGTCCGTTGCCTTGCTTGGCTTCGATGAGGGTTTTTCCATTGATGTAAATGATGTGTCCTCCGCCTGCTCCGACGTGGTTGCCATCGTTGACCATGAGTCGATAACGATACCCATCTTTGAGAGAGGGGATTTTGAAAACACCACGCATAAGAAGCACTTCTTTTTCCCAGAGGGTGTTGATAGGGGTGGTGCCAAAGCAACTTGGGCCGATACAGCCATCCGAGCATTTGGTGATAGGGCGGGAAGGGATTTTCCCATCGTAGTTTCCGAAGGGGCTTTTCGCCTTTCTCCAACCGGATTTCGCGGGATCGAAATCGGAAGCGAACCAATTGTGCATTCCTTTAGGTGGTGTCACTTCGCGGTAGCGAGTCACGAGTTGATCAAATGGGATTTGCTCGGCGGGGATAGGATCGAAGGAATGATAGGACCATTCAGCATTGCGAAGGTCGGAGAACATCGTCCAGTCGAATTCGTTGAATCCAGCCCGGTCATAAAGAGCAGCGAGGCCATCGATCACGTCGCCTTTTCCACCGGGGCGGGGCGATTGGGTTTCAGCGGCAGCGAGTTGTCGAAGTTTGACACGGTTTTTTCCGACAAACTCAGGGACCAATTCGTCCATAATGATAGGTTTGATGGCTGCCTTGAGTTTCGGGCCGAATGTGCTGGAATCGGCAGCGAGAAAGAATTCCTTGTAGGGAAGAATTTCATTAGGTTTGCGCTGCTTCGCGATTTCGTAAAGGGCATCGAGCCCGCCGGGAACATCAGCGAGCGATTCGGCGATAGCTTCGAGGTGGAATTCGTAGGTAGGCTTGAGGTTTTGTCCACTGACCGAGATCATTTTTCCGGCGTATCCAGTGTAGGTTTCGCGCAGAGTCTTGGTGGCGAGAGCCTGCACTTCGGGATCGGCGTTTTTAATTTGGGCGCGGATTGCAGGAGCAAATCCACGAGTCACCGAGACTCGTTGGTTGGTGCGAACGAGTTCGCCGATGGCGGGGAGGAGTTTTTCGAAACACTCTTCATGCCCGGCGACGGGAGCAAGTGCGGTGAGAGCAGAATTGCGAAGCCACGCTTCCTCATGTTTGAGGTAGGGGAGGAGGACGTCGACGAGAGGGAGGATTTGGCTAGGAGTTCCTTTGCCGATGATTTGCAAGGCGACATCTTTGATCGACCAAGACTCGTTGGGATCCTTTACTGCTTTGACAGCGAGCTCGTAGATTTCATCAGTGACTCCTCCGGTTTGGGCGATGGCTTTGAAGATAATTTGCCGGACCCGTGGATCTTCGTGATGCAGAAATTCCATGACGAGCTCCGAACGCACCTTGCCGCCGGGTTTACGCCAGCCGATGTAGCCGCTGTTTACGCCGACGGTTTTCATGGCAGCTACGAAGCGAATACAATAGTCGGAATGATGGATGTAGCGGCGGATCTCATCGTCGCTCGGTTGCTCTTCGCCATGAAAGCGGCGGAGGAAGTGCAGGCTTGAATCACGGGCCAAAGTTTGGCCGGTGAGATCCTGTTTTTTACCGTTCTTGTCGGGCACGGCTTCGAGCGATACGAAGGCATTGTCTGCTTCTGTTCCCCACGGTTGTTTCGGGAGTTCATAGCGCTTTGAATATTTGGTGGGAGGGGCTCCAGTGATGCGAAGAGTTTTGCGGGGCATAGTGTAGGTCAGGGGGTAAGCGATACCCCAGATTTCCTTGTCGTATCCACCTCCGCCGATGATGCCAAAAGAACCATCGTAGCGGCGCGAGAGATCATAGTGCCACTTTCGGTTGTCCATGAAGTCGCGGTATTGCATGGACTTTTTGTCGTAAAGTAGGCCCATCGCAGCGCTGCGCCAAATCTCACCAATACCTCCTCCGGTGTGGCCGTGGAGCATGAAGGTGGTGGTGTAAAAACTTTGCATGGCGCAGAGGTCGCGGCCTTTGGCGTAAAGTGAATCTTCACCGGCCATGGCAGCGGCCGCAGCCATCGCGAAGGCGAGCTTGGCGTTCTTACCATTGTCGACAAAGCCGACTTCGGGTCGGTCGTCACCGTAGGGATTATTGCCGCGACCGACGTAGCGGTAGAAATGTCGAAAGGCTCCCTTCAAGGTGTGATCGGGAACTTTGGCTCCGCACTCTTTAGCGAGGAGAAGGAAGGTTACCACGCAAGTGCCGGAGGCATTGAGGTGACCTTGTCCGTAGCTGGTGAGAGCGGACCCGCGACCAGCCCATGCGTCATTGTGTTGTGCTTTGGCGGCGCTATCGACCCAAGCCTGAATATTTTTGAGGATTTCAGGATCGCCGGTGCGAAGGTAACATTCGGTGAGGGGAATGCCACCGTAGCCGAGATACCACGGATAGGAGTGGGCCTTGGCCTTGCGGGCCCAGTTACGAACGATTTCGAGGTCCTTATTTTCGCCGGTGGAAAGGAGAAATAGCATACCGATGTCGCCGAGGCCATTGGTGGTTTTTTCCTGTGAGAGGTAGTTGGCGACCTGACGGACAATCTTGTCGGACTTTGGACAATTGAGGGGCCAGGTGTTGCTGTAAGCTCCGAGGACGGGAATGCTGACAGTGACCGGTTCACCTTCTCCTTTGATGGCAAATTTTACAGATCCATCGGAGGCTTCCGCACCTGCGAGGATGTTGCCGAGTTGAATGCGCGGATCAATGTCGGCGAGCTTCTGCCCGTTAATGGACTCGATGATCTGTCCCTTTTTTAAGCGGCCTGTCTCAGCAGCAGGCGAACCTTCCTCGATATTTTTAATACGCATCGTGAAGGCGGGTTGGATCAGCTCGATTCCAATTCCAATGGGCCCAAAGCGATCGATCGTTTGTAACGATTTCGTCTCGCTTGGTCGGGTCGAAAAAAGGCCGTTGGGATTCTTGTAGAAACTCTGAGCGACAGTAGGTGCGACTAGGCACCCAAAAGCAAAGGCGAAAAAAATCGAACGATCAATAAGTCGTAAAGGCAAAGCTCTCATATTTCAGTCATTAGAATTCCTAATTTGACCCCATGCGTCGAGAGAACAGTCTCGTCGATTTAAAAATTAATTCGCGTATATGCGGTTCTCTTGCGATGGCATCGATTGCAATGCGATTTGGATTGTCTAACCGAATCAGGTAATCAACGACGAAATGGGCCCGCGTTGGGGAAGTCCCTCGCGTTCAAGAGAGAAATCGGGATCGCCGAAATGGTTGATAGGGTCTCCGTAGGCATTGAGGATGGAGGTGTAGAGGTTTCCAATGGTGCCGTGACCGGGTTGCCCATAGTCGGGCATTCGCAGGTAGTTACCAGGAAGAGTCAAGCGTCCACCGCATCCACCTACGATGAGGAAAGGCCACTCATGTAAAGCTCCATGATGGGCCTCGCCGGCATCGCTCAAGTAGACGATCATGGTGTTGTCGAGCATCGTGCCATCTCCCTCTGGGGTGGCGCGCAGTTTCCCCGCGAGCCCGGCCATGAGGCTGATGTGATAGGTTCGTATGACATCGCGGCATTCTTCCGCAGATTTACCATTTGAGCCGGTGCCGTGGCCAATTGCGTGGACGTTCTGGTCCGTCAATCCAAGTCCGGTGTATACGTGCTCGAGATTATCCATGCGGATTGTGATGCCGTTACTTAGGCCGGTGATGAGGCAGGATGCGGCGAGTTCAAAGTGGGAGGCCAAACGGTCAATCCCGAGTTGGGAGGAAAACTTATCGGTCAATTTTGGAGCGCCGTTACGGATGGCCTCGCTCATGGTAAGTAGTTTCGTGCGCCGCTTCTGAAGATCTTCGAAGGCGAGGAGGTAGTGGCTGAGTTTATCTTGTTCGGCTGTTGGGACCTTCTTCCGAAGTTGTTCGATATCTTCTGCAAGAAAGTCGAGCATTCCTGTTTCAAGGTTGTAGCGCTTACGCCCTTTTTTTGAGCCGACTGCCGAACCGAAGAGTTGGTCAAATGCTTGATCAGGACTTGCCTGATAGGGAAGTTCACGTCCTGGAGCTAGAGCCGAGAGACCGGGGTAAAGGGTGCCTTGTGGGATGGGATCTCCGGCTCCGCCAACTGCCCGGCCTCGCAAGGCAAGTCCGACATGTCCGAAGGGGCTTGATTGCTGTGAAGAGAGCCGGGTGTCGATAGTGGCGCGGAGCGGACGGCCGCTGGAGGTTTCACTTGGAGAAGCGTGGACGCCCATCGCTCCAAAGTAGGAAGTGTGCCCGGCTAGGCACATCTTGCCTGAGAAACCTTGAACAATAGCGAGTTGTTCTTTGAATGGTTCTAAGGCGCGCAGGGAATCGGGAAGAGGGATTCCTTTTAAGGGAACTCGGAGGGGGGTGCTTCCGGTGGCTTTTTGGCCACGTAGTGACTCTGGTGTGATTGCCTTTGGAGTGAGGCCGCTGGATTTCACCAAGAAGACAAAGCGTTGAGGGAAGGAGCCGACTGTTCCGTCGGCAGCGGATGCGAGCTGTCCGAGCAATGGTGACAAGAGGGCTCCTCCGCTTCCGAAAGAAAACTGTTTTAGGAAGGCGCGTCTCGAGGTGGATTGAGAGTTCATTTTGTTGCTCTTCCTTTTCGAAAAATAAATGAATCGGATGAGAGAAGAGATACGAGCATGGCCTGGAAACTACCTCCACTTTTCACATAGGCTTCATCGGCCGCGATCAAGGATGCGGAATCACTTAACATTTCATTTCTCCCCATCCAATACCTGAAAGCATGGCGGATGAAGGATTGTCTGACGCGATCGGACTGCCCGAGTCGTTTCATCAGTTCAACGGCGTTTTCAACCTTGCCGTCAAGCGATGCGTCACCGGTTGAGTCAAGTAGGCCGCTGGAATCAATTGGTTTTCCGCTTGCCTTATCAAGGGTCCGGAATCGGCCAAAATCATCATAGGATTCAAAGGTCATTCCAAGTGGGTTCATCTTTTTGTGGCAGCGCCAGCATTCCTGTTGACGGGTTGCTTGAAAGCGTTCTCGTAAGGTCTTGTGTGGATTCTCTGGAACGACTGCATCCACTGTGATGGGGACATCCGGGACTTGATCTGCAAGAAGGCGTTCACGGATCCACTTGCCTCGTGTGATTGGGTTGGTATCGGTGTTCTTGGAGTGGGCAATTAGCCAAGAAGGGTGGGTCAGAAGTCCGACCCGTTGCTCTTTGTTCAATTCGAAAGGCTGTTCGATCGGGCAATCGAATTGATCGGCGGAAAGATTGTAGGCGCTCAGAAAGAACCGTTGATCGTGTGCGGAGGTGAGATTGCGCTCACGCTCGCCTTCCATGAGGATGAATTGAGCGAGCATGGGGCGGAGTCCGTTTTCATAGCAAATGGTGAGATAGGGCATGTAATCTTTGACGAGCCCACCGCTCATCCGATGCTTCATGGGTTGGGCCTGAAAGAAGGGATGAAGATTTTCAATTTCGGTGCGGATTCCGGCCTTGAACTCGTATTCTAGCTTCTTCCACGGTTTTTCTTTCCAATAATCGTAGAGTTGCCTTAGGGCAATCAGACGCTGCTCGAGATCTTTCGGATCTGCCTCGAGCCCGATATGACCAACGAAATATTTTTCGGTAGTGAGTAACTGCCGCAGAACATCCCGGTCCTGTTTCAGGGTGTGCAAGACTAGGAGATCGGCCTCGTGCACCAACTGGTTCGCGACAATACCCCAGTCGTAGTTCTTGAAACGTTCGGCATCTTTGAAGACCTGCGGAGCCCGGTGGTATCCGAAAAATTCTCGGAAAAAGCGGAGGATTTTGGGTTTGGGAATTGCAGGGTCTTCTAGGATGCGCTCTAACTGAAAGTGAACCTCTTCCCGTGACTCCAAATTTCCGCTTTGGGCAGCCGACCAAAGGGTTTGGTCTGGTGGATCATCGGTAAGCGAGAAGGCAATCGCGAACGCCAGTTCATTGTCCGATAAGATCGTCCTGCCATGATCATCCTTCGACCCGAGACCGAGCTCCATGCGATAAACTGCTTCCGGGTTCAGGGCGATGGCCTTAAGACAAACTTCAAGGCCTGCCCGAACGTCGCCGCCGGATTCTTTAATCGATCGTAAAAAGTAGTCCCGGTAGCGGGCTAATTCCTTCGCGCTGGGAGGGCGGAGAACTAGTGTTTTAAACTGAAATCGCACCGCGGCTTCAGCTTGCTCCGGGGTGGGAGGTCCGTCGGATTCGAGAATTGTCCGAAAAATTAAGGGGATATCGCGGTTTAGCTGGTGTTCGACAATGCCGCGGGCATTCAGCAAGAGCGTTTCGAGCGTTGCTGAGTCGGCAAAAAGGCCCTCCGAATAATCATTAATTCCGGGTCGTTGTTCTAAAGAAAAAGGCTGACGAGCTTTCCGCAATTCCATCCAGTGATCTTTAAAGATTCTTTTCTTGGTTCGATCGTAAATGTTGGGATTCATCCGCCACAAGCGGGGTGGCGAAAAAGGGAGTTCTTTGATTTCTCCGGAAAAAAGAGCGTCATGGTCAACTTGATTTCCGAAGGAAAACTGACCTAAGAGGTGCCGCCCACGTGGTGAGGATCGTGCCTTTTCTAACTCTTTGCCAAGCCAAGAGATTATCGATGCACGCTGTGCCTCATCGGGCTGGTGCTTGGCGTCCTCTGGCGGCATTTCGCGTTGTGCAAGCTGGTCATAGATTTCGTTCCAAGTTTCAAAGTCTAGCCCTTGGGAAATTCGGCTATCGAGGTGGTCGAGTCGAATGCTCCCCTTTGCCTTCTTGGGCCCGTGACAGCCGACACAATGATTGTCCAAGAATTGCTGGGGGTTTGCAGGCAGGGCAAACTCTTGGGCAAACAGCGAGGAAGAACCTGCAAGCCCAAGAGAAAGGAGGTGGGTAAGAAAGTAAAAGGGCCGAATGAAGGTGATGGTCTGACACTAAACGCCTAGGGTGGCCTTCGGCAAGCTGAAGCAATTTGAGGAAAATCGGATAAGGCGGCTTGCTTGACCTGCTTCTTTACAGCTCTAGGCTGGAGGTGCGGTTAGGGTTGCCAATCTAACAGTTTAATCATGGCATATGCTTCGAAATTTCATGTTGCATTCATGTTTCCTCCTCCATTGTTCGAGAAATCCTTCTGAGCAGGAAAATGTAACGAAAGCGCCCGATCGGCGTCTTACCTGTATAAGGGCTTAATTTACCCGCTACCTTAATAATGAGTCATGACAGTTCACCTCAGCCAGTCAATCCAGAGCTTATCGCTCGGGCGGTCGACCGGGATGAGAGGGCCTGCTCACAAATGGTGGAAACCCTTTACCCCTTGGTTATTGGAATCGTGCGGAGGAATCTTCCGCGCCATCAGGCGGCTGAGGACCTCACTCAGGAAATCTTTGTTAAGCTATTCACGAGTCTTGAAAAGTTTCGCGGGGAGAGTCCGTTTGAACACTGGGTTAGTCGTATTGCGACTCTCACTTGTTACGAGTCACTCCGCCGCCAAAAGTCTCGACCGATACTTGAGTTTTCTGAATTGGACATGGACCATTCCCAAGATGCTTCAGAGTCCTTTGATCCCAATGCGGTCGACGTCCAGCCTGCCCAGTCTTCTCTTGAACTTCTGCAAAAATTGCTTGCGACTCTCAAGCCTCGCGATCAAATGGTCATCCGGCTTCTCCATCTTGAGGAGAAATCAGTCGCGGAAATTGCCTCCGAAACAGGATGGAGCCACTCTAAAATTAAAGTTACTGCGATGCGTGCTCGGGAGAAAATGAAAAAAGCTCTCCGGAATCTCGAATCACAAAGCCCTCAATCAATCCGACATGAATCAAAATCAGCAGCAAACAGAGCCACTAGACCTGGTTCTGGACGA
>JAQWSX010000081.1 GCA_029242935.1 Akkermansiaceae bacterium | reverse complement strand
GTTCCAGTCTTGATGAAGAGCGAGGATATTGCGAATGCAAGGCTTCGCTTCGAAAATGGTTGTGTTGCTAATGTCACTGCGAGCCGAATTAGTCCCGAAAGGCTCCGGAAGATCCGGGTCTTTCAAGATGACGGCTATCTTTCGCTCGATTACCAAGAGCAATCGGGGGAAATGTTCTGGAAAGAGGGAGGCGCAATTCAGAAGGCCACTGTTGAAGTTGAAAAGGACGAGCCTTTAAAGCTTGAGCTCGCGGCCTTTGTCGAAAGTGTCCAAGAGGGTAAAACGCCTGCAGTTACAGGAAAGCAAGGTGCTGATGCCCTTGCTATAGCCCTCGAAATCACACGACAAATTGAGGCTGGGTAGCGATCGGATGGGAATTGTCGATTGGCGAGACCATGGGCCTTACTTGAGTTTTATGAAAAAAACTCATTTTTTTCCAAGGATTCATCTCTTGAGATGTCATTCTTGTTGAAAAGAATGTTTATCCGTGTCCCAAGGAAGTTCACAGCAGGTCTCGCGGCCGTCGATCATGCGCCTACCCGGTAAAAGAATCTTGCCGGTGGTTCAGCAATCACTCGAGGAGGTCTTTTTCGCTGAGGAGGGCCCGCTCCTCCGTTATGCCTTTGGTTTGTTGGGGCGACGAGAACTTGCCGAAGAGGTGGTGCAAGATGCCTTCCTGAAGCTCCACGAACACTGGGATGAAGTCGAAATACCCCGCGCATGGCTTTTCCGCTGTGTCCGGAATTTTTCGTTTAACATTCTTCGGAAAAGTAAGCGCGAGACGCTCGACGAAAAACCAGAGGATCGCGAATCAGCTCTCGAACGCCCGGATGACGAACTGGGGAGGCTCGAAGCAGTCGGGATGATCCAAATGCTCGTTTCCGAAATGGAAGATCGGGATCAGTCTATGGTTCGGATGAAATATTTTCAGGGCCTCAAGTATCAGGAAATTGCCGACAAACTCGAAATGAGTGTCGGCAACGTCGGTTACCGGCTCCACCACTTACTCAAAGATCTCGGGGAGCGACTTCGTAAGTCCGGAATTAGCCACTTTTAATTTCACATCCATATCCATATGAACGACGATCTTCAAACTTACATTGAGCCCGAGCTGGAAGCTCGCATTGTGGCTTTGGTTCTCGGGGAAGCCTCAGCTTTTGAGGCGGAAGACCTGGAGCGATTGATGTCGAAAAAACCTGAACTTGAAAGTTATCGGATAGGTCTCGAAAAAGTTCACGGTGTTTTGGCGGAAGCGCAGGAGTCAAAGGAGGATCCAAAATGGAAGCTATCGGAAGATAGACGTGGAAAGATCCTAGCGAAGATTGATGAGAAGAAGCGTAATGAAATGGTTGAGGCAAGGCGGAAACAGATTTCTTTGATCGCCCAACGACGTTTGATTTATGCCTGTGCGGCCTGTGTATTTCTAACCTTGATGATCTTTGTGTTGAGTCAACCGCTTGGATCGGAGAAGGAGCGTTCCTTGATGACGGATGATTCAGTAGCTCAAGAGAAGAGCGATTCAATTGCAAGTCTTCAAGACTCAGGAGATTTATCCCTCTCTTCGCGACTGTCTGAAGAAGGGGCTTTGAAGGGGATTAATAAACAGAGGGTGTTATTGGACTCCGAGGATAGCGGAAAGAAGCAAGATGTGTTAGCAGCGATGGCTGTTTTGGACGGCGCACTTGCTCCGAATTCTTTGGAGCGGGGGTTCGCTCCTACTCAATCAGCGGTTCTTGGGAATTCGTTAGGCGTGCTGGATGAACGATCTGGGACTGTCAAGAATCGCAAGACTTCAACGATGGCAGTTGCCAAGAAACCCTCCGCTGGCTCACTTACGAAGGGGAAGGCAATTGCGGCTTGGAGCAGATTGCCAGCTCAGATTCCGGTTCCTGAAATTGAGGTTTTAGATCCGCTTACGGATTTTGGTGATGGCGATGATTTTGGAGCCGGCGGTGGTAAAGGTGTAAGTGACGGTGGCGTGTTTGTGAGTGGAATTGCAGGAATGCCAATGTCTGCCGATCGTCCTGATCCCGATGATTCAGGTGAAGTCAAAGATAACTTATCTTTTGAATATGAGGAGGCTCAGTTTGGCTTAGAATTGACTGACGCCGAAAATAGAAATCCCTCGATTGAGATCGATCCTTTTGGGTTTGACGAAGAAAGTGAAGAGCGGACTCGTGAGTCGCGAGCTGAAGTTCAGGAATACTTTAGCTCGGAAAACGAGGGTAGGGGCGAGGCAAAGGACGGAGTTAGACGGTCGGGAAAAGAGGATCTCGGTCGGCAGACTCTCAATCAAAGTGCGGCCTCGCAAAGTGTTGTCTCGCGCAAAAAGGCGCTCGCTATAACAAGGCCGGCGGCTTCCGTAGCGAAGTTGGAGAAGGAGAGTGGCTTGGCAAGAGGCAAGGTGGATTCGATAGAAATTGCAGGTGAGGGGATTGTCCGGCCGGAAGGCCTTCGTGAGGAAAACGGGGATAAGGGGGGTGCTACAGGCGATCTTCGCAGCCGGGAAATGATAGAGAGGGGGGATGGTGAGGCAAGTTCGGATGATCTCTTCATGCCCCCCGAGCTTCCTTTTCAGGTTAGCGGTGGTTTTGGTGGCCAACCAAACGGTGTTGGCCGAGGAGAAGGAGATTTTGGCTTCCCTTTAACTCCTGCAACGCCGTCGGCATTTGATGCAAAAAACGAAAGGGTCGACGATTCAAACGACGAAGAGGAATCTGCAGTTCAGAGATCCAACGAAGCATTAAAGAACTTTCGAGATAGCGCAGCGACTAGTGTTGAACGCGATATTCCTCTGGAGAGCTTGGAAGACGTTTCCGTAGCAGTCGCCGAGGCGTCTGCGAAGGAAAAGGAAAGAATTAAGGAGTCAGAGTTGTTCATGGGCGTGGAAAAAGATAAGGTAGCGGGAGCTGAAAAGTCTGAAGCTATTTTTGCCAAGAGCAAACCGGCCACCCAAAAGAAGGCGCCAACCGCTACACCTTTTGAAACTTCAACTGCAAAGAAAGCAGACTCCACTTTTTCTCTAAATGTCAGTGACGTTTCGTTCAAGTTGGCGAAGGCAGCCTTGAGTCAAGGGAGATGGCCGGATGCTTCAAAAGTTCGCCCCGAGGAGTTTGTTAATGCGCTGAGCTATGATGACATCAGACCGACTCAGGCCGAGAAGATTTCTTTTGAGATTGAACAAGGCTCCCATCCTTTCATGCAGCAGCGAAACCTCATGCGAGTTTCCATGACTACGGCTTCTTTGGGACGTAATGCGGCGACACCACTTCGGCTCACTATTCTGCTAGATCAAAGCGGGTCAATGGAACGGGCCGACCGGGCCGAGAGTGTGCAAAAAGCTTTCGCCTTGCTCGCAGGACAATTAAATTCCAACGACGAGCTTACCCTCGTGGGCTTTGCCCGGACACCGCGGCTTTTGGCCGAGCGAGTGAAAGGGAACGAAGTTGCAAAGCTTGCTGGATTCGTTGCCAATCCCTTATCTGAAGGGGGCACCAATCTTGAGGAGGCGCTTTCAAGTGGTCTACAGTTGGCAAAACAACAATTCCTAAAAGGTGCTCAAAATCGTATTATTTTGATAACGGATGGCGCAGCCAACCTGGGCGATGCGAAGCCTAAGTATCTTGCCGGACAAGTTGAGTCCATGCGCCGCGCTAATATTTCCTTTGATGCCTGTGGGGTTGGTGCGGATGGTCTTAACGATGAAATTCTGAGTTCTCTCACCAAACAAGGGGACGGGCGATATTACTTCTTGGACGATCCCGATGATGCTGATGATGGTTTTGCCCAACAAATTGCCGGGGCTCTTCGGCCTGCGGCGAAGAATGTAAAAGTGCAGGTCTTATTCAATCCTGAGCGGGTTTCGACTTTTAAACTCTATGGTTTTGAAAAGCATAAACTAAAGAAGGAGGACTTTCGAAACGATGCTGTCGATGCCGCCGAGATGGCTGCCGAAGAAAGCGGGGTCGCGCTTTATCACTTCGAGCCGATGCCGGAAGGTCGAGGAGATGTCGGGACGGTTTCTGTTCGTTTTCTCGATCCCACAAGCGACCGAATGATCGAGCGGACCTGGTCTATTCCTTACCAGGAAGAGACCGAATTCTTTTCCAAAGCAGACCCCAAGTTACGACTCGCCGGTGTTACTGCGCTTTTCGCCGAAAAACTCAAGGGTAGCCCGGTCGGCGATCGTGTTGAGCTCAAACGACTTCGTCAGGAGGCGCAACTTCTGAGATCAAGGTTTGGCGCCCAGGTCCGTTTCATCGAATTCCAAACCATGCTCCAGCAAGCTGGTGATTAATGCGCGGAAGGATACTTTTCGAAACTTCTCATCACAAATTTTCACGCTCTAGGGAGCGTTACTTTCTTTTTAATCTCCTCATGAAAATCCATTACGCTCTCACTCTCATTCTCAGTTCCTGGCTCACGGCGCAGGAAGTGGAAACGCCTGCCGCACCCGAAGAAGTTTCTCCGAAGGTTGAGGTGAAGTCGAAAAAGGTGGATCACCGGATCGTGATCGAAGCTCCGGCTCCCATACCCACGCCGAAGCTGTTTTATGTGACTAAGGTAAATTTGTCGGCAAGGTTCACAATGAAGGAATTGAGTGAAACCGCTGAACTCAAATTTGAAGTGATGCAGGGGGGGGCTGATCGCTTGTCTGTTGAGATCCTTGGGGATGCACCAATCACCTCGGTAAGCGGTGAACATTTAAAAAGTTGGGCCCTGCGACAGGAAGGGAAGCTTCGCTTTCTCGACTTTATCCCGCATGATCCCAAGACGAGGCAATATAGCTTCGTGGTGCAGATTAAGCGTGGAGCTATTAAGGTGCCCGCTACCCATCAAATCTCGAGTTTTGGTCCGGAAGGCGCGAGTGGATTTTCGGCGACCTATTCGCTTTCCTCGGAACAGGGCCTGCGGCATCAACTTGTGACCGCGGAAGGCTTGGTGAAACTCAAGAGTGCTGCTGGCATCGATAAACTTTCAGCTGTAGGTCGGGCTGTTATCTCTGCTGATATTTCTCTCTCAGCAGCTCAGCCTGCTCCGGTTGAATTTCGTAACATTCAGCTTATTGGAGATGTGATTTCTTCAGAAAATTCTGCTTCTTTTCACCTGAGCGGAACGGCATACGTTACTAGCAAGAACCCTATTGCACTCCGGATTCTCAGTGGGCGGGCTGCTCCCGTTGAATCTCCTGTGAGCGCTGGCTATCGTCTCAAACTTGCTGCCGATGGGTATCAAATCGAGTTTCAGAGTCCCGGGGTTTATCCGATTGACCTGACCTTCGTGACTCCCGTGCAAACTATCGGTGACCGGAAGAGAGTCGATTTTTTTGGGCCAAGTGGCACGGTGGTTCCAATAACCCTCAAGGGAATCACCCCAACTGCCGTTTTTGATGCTGCTTTGCCAGTGAGCCCGATTGCAAATAAGGTCGGGCATGCTGCTTTTCTTCCCGCAACTGGAAAGTGCTTGTTTGCTTGGCAACCGGAGCGCAAGACAAGCGACGGAAAGTTATTCTTCACCAGTGAAGCTATGGGTGAAATTTCGATTGGAGCTGGTTTGCTTCGCCAGATGACTTCGATCACGGTCAAGACTCTACAAGGAGCGCTTCCAGCCTTAAACATGCAGCTTTCCGGAGCCGGCGAAGTGCTTGCGGTTGAAGGTGACAATGTTCTCAGCTGGCAGGTCACGGAAAAGCGAGTTCTTGAGATTATTCTGAGTGGTCCGGTTTCCAAGGAAGCATCTTTTGTGGTTCGCTCGCAATCGGCAGTCGATGCTCTCCCGGTGAAAACCGAGCCGCTTCGCCTCACCCCTGTCGGCGCGGTCCGCCATTCCGGATACTTCCGGGTTTACAACCGTGGTGCGGTGCGGATCGAGGTAATGAATTCGGCCGGCCTGACCCAGCTATCACCTAGTCAATATCCTGAGGTCACGAAACTCCCTGAGTCCATTCGGCAGGTTCTTTACTATCGCTATCCTGCCGCTAATCGCTCGTTTTCGGTGTCGGCCGAACGAGTGGAGCCTGAGATCAATGTTTCGCAGAATCTTGCCTACGAGCTCACTGAGACCGATCGCGTTTTGCGTGCCGATCTTGAATTAGAAATTCGAGAAGCTAGCATTCGCGAGTGGGAATTCTTTGGTCCCTCTGATTACTCGGTGGTCTCTCTGACGGGGGCGGATGTTTCCGATTATGTCGTGAGCGAACCAGAAAATGGGCTGCGTCGGCTTAAAGTCATCTTTGGCAAAGAGGTTTCCGGGCGACGATTGGTGAAGGTTCACTTGGAAAAGAATGAACCCTCCAAGGCTGGAGTGTGGGCTCTTCCTTCCTTTGCATACCCGGGTAGCAAGGTGGTGGGCGGTGAGCTCGGGGTGAGCGCTAATCCTGGCTTCCGGGTAATTCCGGAGAATGTCGAAGACCTTGCAGAGATGCCTTTGGCCCGACTGCTAAAGCGCGGGCCAAATTTGCAACAAGCTTTCCGAATTCGCTCCGATAAATGGAGTGCTCAGATGAAAGTTGTAGCACTCAATCAAAACGTGCAGGCGGACTGCTATCACTTTTATTCACTCCAAGAGGGGACGGCTTATGTTTCGGTTTTGCTCAACTATTTCGTCACTGGAGCACCGGTGAGCGAGTGGAAATTGACCGTGCCGGCGGGGATCGAAAACCTTGGTGTCGATGGTCAGGATATTCGCGACTATCGAAACACGGAGGGGGTGCTGATTGTGCCTCTTCATCGTCCAGTTATGGGGGCGTATCAATTGTTGGTGACTTATGAACAGAACGCCGAAGATGTTCTTGTTCTTGGCGGCGTTACTGCGGCAGAGGTTCAAGCTGAACGGGGGTTTATTCAAGTGGTAAGCCCGGGGCAGGTTGAGCTGACGCAAACAAAAGGAGGCAAGGAACTGCAACAACTCGATCCGCTGGAGCTACCGGCCGAGTATCAGCTTATGTCGAACGCTCCAACTTTGAAGGCCTGGCAATACCAACTTCGTCCCTTTGAGTTGGAGGCGAAAGTGTCTTGGTTCCGCCGGGGCGAAACCGCCCGCCAAGTTGTCGAGTATGCCGAAATCGAAAGTCGTATTGCCCGCGACGGGGGCGTGCTCACAGTCTCTAGCTTCGACGTGCGAACTCGCAACGGGCAGGAGCTTAAGCTCGTAGTTCCCGAGGGGCTGAAAATCCGGGACGTTACCGTTAATGGTAAGCAGGTTACCTTGCGCGCTGCTGGCGATCTTTTCCTGGTTCCACTCCCCGAATCGGTCACGCCAAACCTCCCGGTAAAGGTCACTGTTCACTCAAGTAAAGATGGGATTGCAGGTGCCGAGCGGGTGCGCCTTCTGGTTCCGATGCTTCATGATACGACCCAGTTGATGACACGCTGGGAAGTGACCCCAGATACCGGTTATCAATTAAAGCCCGAGGTCGCCATGGGATTAAATCTCTCAACGGTATTTAGCTTGGAAGATGGATTTAACTGGATTGAAAATGAGGCTCTTCTGAGCTTTGGGATTCTGGTTGTCGCTTGGATTTTTGGTGGCTTGCTTATGCGTTTCAAGGCGGGAGTTTCGATGATCGGTGCCGCTTTCGTTTTGTTTGCAGCTGCTGGTGCGTTTTACCTCGCAAATCAAGGTTCACGACAGCATGTCGAGTTGCCCGATGTTCTGGAATACAACGCTCCGGTGAAGGCTCCCGATACCCTTCTGGAGATCACTGTATCCCATGTGGAAATTGGATCTATGAATGTCTATTATCCGGGAATTTTTGTTATGGTCCTTGCTTTTTGCTTAGTCGTTCTCGCCTTTAATTGGAGAATCAAGCGTGGTCTTCTACTGGTAATTTCGACTTTTGGGTTTTCCTATGGAGCTCTTTCGCAAGTTGGTGGTGCAGGGTGGTTTTTTGCAGGTCTTGGAATTGTAATTTTGATCCTTTGGTGGCTGGCTGTCAGCCGTTGTCTCGATCTTTGGAAAGAGTTGTTTGCTCGAAAGGAAGGTGGTTCTGATGTTGATGAGGAGGCTCCTAAAGAATCCGAGGGCCCCGATCCGTCTCCCGTTTCAAAAGGGTCTGCAACCGCGCTTATCTTACTTGGGTTCTTTATCGTGTTCGGTTCGATGTCAGCTGAGGGAAAAGATCCAGCAGGTGGTGAGATCAAAGCTGCGGACTCAATCGAGGAAGCTTGGGAGATTAAAGGTCGTCGTTTATCCTCTGACGCTAGGATTCAGATCACTGGAAAAGCGGGTGAGAAATTCCTTCTCGTTCAGGCTCCTGCGACTTTGACCAACTTCGAGGGCGAGAGCCTCCGCGTTGTTAATGAGGACGGCAACTATTTGGTGATCCCAACTGTAGACGGCAGTTTTAAAGCGACCTTCTCTTATCAAGCACCGGCCGGTCCAGTCACGAAAGGGGTTCCGGTGCTGACCGGGCTGGCAGCGGTCCGGAAGCTCTCGGTTTCCTATGATGCTGTCGGGTGGTCTATTGAGAGTATTTCGGCAGTTCGGATGAAACCTATCGAAGGAAAGGGAACCTCCGCTCTCTTGTGGCTGGCTCCAGAAAAGAATGCCCGAGTGGTCCTGAGTCCGAAGGTGCGAGATGTCGCGGCGGAAGTTTCTCGATTTTTTGCGGAAGTAGATGACCTTTTTCTCCCGGGACCTGGAGTGGTAGACGGTCGTCATCGCGTCAGAATTCGTCCGGCCCAGGGTCAGGTTAAGAAACTTGTTTTGACTGTGCCGGAAGGGTTCACGGTCAGCGATGTCCGGAGCAAATTGATCGGCCCATGGCGCTTCGACCCTTCGAAACGATTGCTCACCGTGGAATTGACCCCGTTTCAATCTCGTCCATTCTATATCGATGTCGAGACCCAGCGGGCATTGGCCGAGTTGCCGGTTGAGGTTCCGGTCTCGCCGATGAGGGTGCAAGGGGCGGCTGGGGAAGTTGGAATGATTGCGCTGGCATTTGGGAAAGAGGCACAGCTAGATCGTGACGAAGTGAAGGGTTTATCACCGGTTAACCTGGCGGACTTTAGTAGCAGCCTAATTCCACGTGATCGTGCGGGTAAGCCTATCGCTTCACTCCAGAAGGTTTACCGATATTCGAAGGAAGCAGCTTCGCTCAAGATCAAGGTAGCTCCGGTTTCACCTGAGGTGCGGTCAGATTCAAAACAACGTCTTTCCTTCGGTGAAGAACGGACGGTTTTAGCAGTTGAACTCACAACTGCGATCACGCGTGCCGGAGTCTTTCGACTAAGTTTCCCTCTCCCCAAGGGTTTCGAGGTGGAATCACTCACGGGCGCTGCTTTGAATCACTGGGTGGAGATTGAGGAGAAGGGGGATCGTTTCGTGGTGATGAACCTTAGTGGCAAGACGATTGGAGAGCAGAAATTTTCCCTCGTGCTGACCGCAGCCACTCCAACACTTCCGGCCGAGAAATGGTCTGTTCCCAAAATAATCTTGCGCGAAGCTAATCGCCAGTGGGGCCAACTGGTAATTGTTCCGGGGCGTGGGATTCAATTGAGTGTGGCGGAACGAAAGGATTTGTCGGCTCTTGATCCTCGTTCGGTGGGAGGTTCCCAACCGGGTTCGTTGGCTTTCCGGCTTTTGCAAAAGTCTTGGGACCTTTCACTGGCAGTGGATCAACTTGAGCCTTCATTGGCTGCGCAGGTTCTCAACGATGTGGAGCTTCGTGAGGGCCGGTCCAGAACTCGCGTGGGTCTTTTATTGCAGGTTGATCATGCTTCCATCAAGGAACTTGAGGTGATGCTTCCAGCTCTCTCGGAAATCGATGCCCGGACGGTTCGGGTTTCGGGAAGCGAAGTGCGAGACATTGTAAATATTGAGGAGAATCATTGGCAGATCCGCTTCAAACGCCGGGTGATTGGTAGTGTGCCTTTGAGAATTGAGTTTGAACAAACCGAACCTACTTCGATGGTCAATCCTATTCGTGTCGTTTTGGCACGCCAGCAGGAAAGCTACCTCGCGCTCCGTCCGGGAGCCCGATTGCGACTTGAATCCGTGGAGGCATCGGATTGGGATGTCATTGATTGGGCGGTTCTGCCAAAAACTCTTTTTCAACTGGACCGTGGCGGTGCGCCCGCAGCCTTCCTCCGCAGCACCCAGAAAAGTGGGGGTGTTCCCGTCTCGTTGAGTCGCCACTCGGTGGTTGCGGGATCTAAAATGCGTGTCTTGAATGGCTCACTTCTCACGGTTTTGTCACCAGAAGGTGAGTTGATGAATCAGGCTGAGCTTGGAATTGAGACCCTACAACGGGGGTCGGTGACGTTGACGCTGCCTGAGAAGAGCCGTCTCTTTGGAGTACTCGTGAATGAGGAAAGTGCCCTCGTGGTTCAGGATGGCGATTCCTATCGCTTCCAAGTCACTGGTGATGCCGCTGGAGTTAATAAGGATCTAGCGATGGTTCGCTTTACGTATGCAACCTCACTTGATGGTCTGAATATGAAGAATCTGAAGCTGCAGGCCTTTAAAATCGGTGAGCCACTGGAGGATGTCTCGTGGAGGATTTCGTTGCCGGAAGGTTATGTCATGGCTGACTCGGCTGGAGATCTTGATCACAAAAAGACCAGCAAGCTTGGCAAGTTGTCCCGGGAGCAATACCGGTCCATGGTGAATAGTCGTTATCGTGAGAAAGAACAAATTGCAGTTTTCCGAATCAATAGAGCATCCGAATTCTTCAAAGCGGGAGATCAAATCAATGGTAATATCGCTTTGGAACAGGCCTACAATCAGGGGAATCTGGACGCTTCAAGCAACGAAGACGTTCTTGTGAAGATGGAAAATGTGGCGGAGCAAAACGCAATTATTGGATTGAATACCCGCCTCCAACGACTGTATGTCGATAATGAAGGCGCGGAAATTGTAATTCCTCAGGGCCAAAATGATCAGATCGAAGCTGCGACGCGCGCCAACCCGGTCTTTACCAACGGGAGTTTAAATATTGGGCAAGAAGACTTTCAGAATATTATCCGGGGCAATAACGCCGAGGTGAATCGGGTTCATAAGACGATTGCTAGTAAATGGGTTCGTAATCAAAGGATAGCGGAGCCGATCGCTCAAGTGATCGATCCTGTGATTCCGACCCACGGGGAGTCACTTCTCTTTACCCGTATGATTCAGGTGGATGGCGAGGACGCTCTTGAACTAGATTTGGAGTTGAAGACTGAACAATCTGGGGTGTCGCTGGGAGGTCGGGTTTTGACTTACATCTTAATTTTGTTCTGCCTTATCTTCGGTTTCCGCATGGCCCAAAAAGGTAGTTTGGTTTCGTGAAATAAATCACGAATTTCTCTTCTTAAAGTATTGACGCATCCTCTTTTCTTCCTAGAGTCCCGCCACGCGAATTAGCGCTCGTAGCTCAATTGGATAGAGCGCCTGACTACGGATCAGGAGGTTTGGGGTTCGACTCCCTACGAGCGTGCCATTTGCCTCTTTTATTCGCCACTGAAACGGTTAGTAAGAGACGCGAATGGCTTGTTCTTAATAAAGAACAGTCGTTCGTTGGAAACGAATAAGTTGGCACCCCGTAATGTTCGTTTTCTCCAGTGGGGTACCTGTCGTCTGGACGATTAACCAAACTAACCCAAATCCTAACCTACAGTTATGAGTGAAACCGCAGTGGCGGAGCCCGAGAATGCAGAGCTTTTGGCTCTCATTGACGAGCATTTCCGCGAATTTAAAGAAGGATCGATTGTCAATGGCACGATTCTTGACATCCGTCCCCAAGTCGTTGTTGTCGACATTGGATACAAATCAGAGGGAGCTATTCCAGTTTCCGAGTTCGAAGATGAAGATATCGAAGTCGGTGACGAAGTTGAAGTTCTTCTTGAGCGTCTCGAAGATGATGAAGGACTGATTGTCCTCTCCAAAGAGAAGGCCGCCCATAAGCAGAACTGGGAAAAGATCATGAAAGTTTACGAGGAGGGTGGCCTCGTGAAAGGAAAAGTGAAGGGAGCTGTCAAAGGTGGTCTGATTGTGAACGTTGGCGTGGAAGCTTTCCTTCCTGGCTCGCAAGTGGATATTATTCCTCCTCGCGACCTGCAGGAATACGTTGGAAACGTTTACGAATTCAAAATCGTAAAGGTCAACGATGATCGCAAGAATTTGGTGTTGAGCCGTCGTGAGGTCATCGAGGCCGAGCGCGCTGAGCTTCGTCAGAAGTTCCTTCAAACCGTTATCGTTGGTGATAAGGTCATTGGTCAGGTCAAAAATATCACTGATTTTGGTGCTTTCGTCGACCTTCAGGGTATGGATGGACTTCTCCACATTACCGATATGAGTTGGGGTCGCATTGCTCACCCATCGGAGATGCTTCGTATCAGTCAGGAAATCGAGGTTCAGATCCTCGACGTTGATCGTGATAAGGAGAGAGTTTCACTCGGTCTCAAGCAGATGACAGCCAACCCATGGGCTGACATTGAGGCCCGCTTCCCAATCGGAGCTGAAGTTTCCGGGAAGATCACCAAACTTCTTCCTTACGGTGCCTTCATCGAAATTGAGAAAGGAGTTGAAGGGCTTGTTCACGTTTCCGAGCTTTCCTGGGTCAAGCGAATCACGCGCCCGAGCGATGTGCTTGAACTTGATCAGGAGATCAAAGCTGTGGTGCTTGGAATTTCCACCGAAGAGCAGAAGATCTCTCTTGGTGTCCGTCAGCTTGAAGAGAATCCATGGTCCGAAATCGAGGCCCGTTATCCAATCGGCAAGGAAATCAAGGGTGAGGTGCGCAACCTCACCGCTTATGGTGCATTCGTTGGCCTCGAAGAGGGTATTGATGGCATGATCCACGTCTCCGACCTCTCTTGGACTCGTAAGATCAACCATCCTTCCGAAATGCTTAAGAAGAATGACGAGGTCGAAGCCGTTGTTCTCAGCATCGATAAGGAAAATCAGAGGGTTTCCCTCGGAATTAAGCAGCTTGATAATGACCCTTGGTCTGACATCGACAGCAAATTCAAGGTGGGCGACAAGGTCTCTGGAACGGTTGCCAAAATCGCGTCCTTTGGAGCCTTTGTTAGTCTCGATGGAGATATCGATGGTCTGATCCACATCTCACAGCTTAGCGAAGAGCACGTGGAGCGTGTCAAAGACGTGCTGAAAGTGACCGACGACGTAGAAGCCCGTGTTATCAAGGTCGACAAGATTGAGCGTCGTATCGGTCTCTCCATCAAGGCGGTTTCTTACTCTGAGGATCAGCTTCAGAAAGAAAGCCAGTCCTTCGAAACCCTCCGTCCTTCCAGTGACCTCGTTGGTCTGGAGCAAGCGTTCAACCTTGCGACTACCAATGACGAGTCCGAGGAGTGGAGCCCGTCTGAAGAGGACTAAAACTAACCGGACAGAAAGAATTCAAAGTCGCTTCGGGAAACCGGAGCGACTTTTTTTCTTTATGCGAGGTTGGCCCAGTTGAGAAATAACGTGCCTCAAGAAAAGAACGAGTAAGGCCCCATTCTTAGATCGATAAAATATCGAAATGAGTGGGTGAAAGGGGAACTTTCCCATGATTACTCTTGAAGTAATCCTTAAGCTACCATGCTGGATCTCAAAACCTCACCCATCCACTAGCAGAGAGCGTGCTTTGATTTCAGGTTGAAGTTCATAATTATCATTAGAACTTCAGACTAAGAAACAAAGTTGTTTAGGCTGCATTCGAACGCCGCTTTTTCATTGTTGGTGATTTGTCACCTTTCACAACTGCGGCATTAACTGTCACAGCTTCAATGTCTTCGCGCGATGGCACCTCAAACATAACATCCAGCATGAGACTCTCGAAAATTGAGCGCAGGGCTCGTGCTCCGGTTCCTCGTTTAATGGCTTGCTTCGCCATTTCAGCAAGCCCGTCTTTGGTTACTTTCAGCTGAACGTTGTTCATGGAAAGCTGCTTCTGATATTGCTTCACAAGAGCGTTTTTGGGTTCGGTGACGATCTGGATCAATTCCTTTTCGGTCAGCTTGCGAAGGGAGGTTAGGACGGGCAGGCGCCCGATGAATTCCGGGATCAGACCAAAGTGAAGCAGATCCTCGGGGCGGACTTGTTTGAGGAGAGCAATCTCCTCTGCCTCTTCAGTCTCTTCGGTTTCAATTGAATTGAATCCAAGCACCCGTTTTCCAAGTCGGCGGCGGACTATGTCTTCCATCCCTACGAAGGCACCACCACAGATAAAGAGAATTTTTTCAGTATTGAGTTGGATGTATTCCTGCTGCGGATGCTTGCGTCCTCCTTGAGGCGGAACGTTGCAGACGGATCCTTCGAGAATCTTCAAGAGTGCTTGCTGAACTCCTTCGCCGGAGACATCACGAGTGATGGAGACGTTTTCAGTTTTTCGTCCAATCTTATCGATTTCATCGACATATATGATGCCGCGCTCCGCGCGTTCGACATCGAAGTCAGCTGATTGCAGGAGTCGCAGGATGATGTTTTCAACGTCTTCACCGACGTAACCGGCTTCAGTTAGCGTTGTGGCATCAACGATGCAAAACGGGACGTCTAGGAGGCGAGCAAGAGTCTTGGCGAGCAAAGTTTTACCTGATCCGGTAGGTCCGAGGAGAAGGATGTTTGATTTCTCGATTTCGACGTCGGCATACTTTTCATCGGCATGCTCATGTTGTCGAAGTCGCTGGTAGTGATTGTAAACGGCAACCGAAAGGACTTTTTTTGCATCCTCTTGCCCAATCACGAATTCATTGAGGTGTTGCAAAAGCTCCGAGGGGGTGGGGACTCCGTCTTCAAGAAGCGTCGACACCTCTTTTGAGGGTTCTGATTGGCCGGCAAGTTCTTTGCGGAGAATAGTGGAGCAGACGTCAATACACTCGTTGCAAATGTAGACGCCAGGTCCAGCGATGAGCTTCTTGACTTCCGAGTGACTTTTGCCACAGAAGGAGCACATGGTGAGGTTGTTTGCGCGGGCCATGAATAAAAGGAGTTAGCAGTTTTTCCTGTTGGGAGTTTAGCACTTTGAGTGAGTGGTGTCGCGTGATTTATTAAAAGATCGAAAGGTGGGTCCAGAGAGTTGGATCCAATTCTTTGAGCGTTCGTTCTATGAGTGGTGCCGCGTCCTTCTGATCGCGCAGAACGGCAAAAATAGTAGAGCCTGAACCTGACATCATGGAAGTTTGAGTTTCTGGCTGCTCGAGAAGAAATTGCTTAAGCTCGGCAAGGAAACGATGCTTTTCGAAAACTGGGCGTTCCAGATCATTATGGAGATCGATTCCGCTCACCTTACTTGGAGCATAGGAAATACCGGGGATTTCTTGGGAGTTACTCCAGCGGGAATAGGCCCAAGGAGTTGGGATCGAGAAACTTGGTTTAAAGAGGAGGATGGGATCGCTCCATGGTAGATCAAGAGGTTCTACGATCTCTCCTTTTCCTCGGCACCAGCTGGCCGATTCATAAATGAAAAGAGGGATGTCGGAGCCAAGCTCTCCAGCCCATTCTGCAAGCTTTGAAAGCGGAACAGAAGTTCCCGTGAGTTGATTGAGCGCCAGAAAAGTGGATGCGGCATCTGAGCTCCCACCGCCGAGTCCGGCGCTATGTGGAATCCTTTTATTAAGGGTTATCCGATAGCGAGCTTCTTTTCCGGTGTTTTTTTCAAAGAGACGAAGGGCGCGAGACACCAAGTTGGATTGATCGGTTGGGACGCCCGGAGTGTCGCAATGCAAGGTGAACTTTGATGCTGCCTCAAAGTGAAGTTCATCGGTCAGTCCGGGTAAGGGTAGGACAAGAGTTTCCAGTTCGTGGAAACCATCTTCACGCTTGCCAGTGATCTTCAACGAGAGGTTGATTTTGGCGGGGGGCTGGACTGTGAGTGTGCTCATGAAGAATGATGGCCAAGCAGGGCGAGGTGTCGTCCAGTGTTTCCTTCCTCACGACGATAAGAATAGAAACGATTGAGGTCGGAACCGGTGCAAAGGCCACAGTCGTGGAAGTTTTCAGGTAAAACACCCGATGTCACCGCCTGATCTTGGATTATTTTGGCGAAATCAATTTCATAGTGTGGAGGCCGGATACAGGGTGCCAGAACCGCCACAAGATTTTTGGGGTTGGTTTGAAAATTTAGATTCATCGATTGAATCGCATTTCTGGTGATGTTGAGTTCGGTTCCTTTTTTCCCAGAATGAAGGAGTCCGATTGCTCCAGTTTCGCGATCGAGGAGGTAAAGCGCGCCACAATCGGCGACATGGATTCCAAGAAGGGTATTTTCCGATGTTATTAGGCCATCGGCTCCCGGAGATATGAGGGGGGATTCTTTGGTGATTACGGTAATTTTGTCTCCGTGGATCTGTTCAGCATGGAAGGTTTTGCTAAATCCTAGCGACTGAGCAGCTGCGTTGTGATGGAGAGAAAGGCGAGCCAATGTTTCTTTCTTGTCAGTAGAGGTTCGGACTCCAGGAATACGCTCTACAAAAGCGGCACAATGGTTCCTCGATTGCAAAATCGGAGACAAAAAGAAAGACGCTTCCTGCACACCCGAGAGCGTAGAGGAAGCGTTTCAGATTCGCAAAGTTTCCTTCACGAACATTTGGTTTGGAAGTTGCTATGATTCCAGATTCTTTCCTTCGATCGCTTGGTTGGCCGCAGCGACTGAAGATGCGTCGACCTCATCGAGGTCTTCCATAATGTCAGCTAATTCGGAAGCGATGTGTTGGCGCATGGTTGAAACGATTTCAGATCCGCTACTCGTTATGCGGACCATAATCTTACGGCGATCTTCGGCAGCGTGAACGCGCTCGACGAAACCAAGCTTCTCGAGGCGATCAACAAGGCCGGTAGCGGCTGCGGTAGAGTGTCCCATCTTTTTGGCGATGGCCGACATCGTGAGGTAGTCCTCGCTGGAAAGGTAGGTGAGGAGGAAAAACTGAGGGAAAGAAATGTTTCCACGATTCAGTTCGCTTGAAAGATTCAGGATGCATGACCGCTGGGTCATCATCACAAAGTCAGCCAATCGGTTTGGATCCACTTTGCGTGGGCTCGAGGTGTTGAGAGTGCTTGCTTTCATGGTGTATCGGCTTTTTTGAATTATTTAGATATTTAGGATGCCCTAGTAGCTTCGAAAAGGATATTACCAAGAAAAACAGAGTGCATTCAAGCGATAAAGATAAATTTTTTTAAATAAAGTGGGTTTCGCTCACAATAAAGAGAGGGTAACTAGCCTTAATCCCTGATAGTTTGGGCGGCTTGATCGTTTTCAGGCAATCCATCCTCATCCAAATTTTCTTTCGTTTCATCCTCGATTTCGTCCTCGGGGTCGATCTTATCCTCCTCGGTAGTCTGCTTTCTGTCCCGGTTTTGATATGCTATGACCGCATTGCCTTTCTCTGTTTCTCCACTTAACAGATCGGCAGCGAAGAAGTCTCGGACTCGTTCGCCAGAGGGACGAAGGGATGCTGTGCGGCCATCGGGACCTCTTGACTGGTAGATCACTCCTTTGGGCAGGGTTCCTGTTCCTAATTTTTGAATGAGGACGAACTTCCCGCGCTTGGAGACCGAGGCGATACGGCCAACAATCATCTGATCTGGACCTTCGATATTCTTGAGTTCCTTAAGTTCGTCTGATGCGGTCTTGCTACCGCAGGATACGAGTAAAAACGAAATAAGAAGGAGAGTTTTCATGAGCTAATAAAAAGACGTGCCTCCTTCCGGCGCAAACGCTGCCCCCCGGGCAGGTTCATGGACGGAGAGGCATCTGGATTTGTTATTGTCAGGGCTTGATCGATGTGTGCCGAGGTGAGATTAGGAATTTGGTGGGATGAGAGAAATTGGTGAATTGATCGCTTTTGAAGGGCTTGCGGAAGACTCCGGAGAGTTGGAAGGTGGATTCGCCCCTGAGGATCGAGAATTTCGACTCCGGATAGATAGATGTCAGCAGCATTTTCAAGCTCCCGGTGATGATCGGACGCACGTAAGATATTCGTGGTGATATCCCGCTTCATAATGTCAGAAAGTAGGGGAATCACTTCGTTTCTGAGTCGGTTACGAGTCGCAAAAGGCTCGAGATTTGAGGAATCATCACGGAAGGAATGGTTGAGGTTTGAGAGGTATTGATTAATGGTTTTCCTACGAACTTCCAAAAAAGGTCTAAGAAATGTTAAAGGTCCAAGCTCTTGCCGAGTCTTCATTCCCTTGAGACCTGCAGCACCCCGGAGGAGATTGAAAAGGACAGTTTCAGCTTGATCGTCGGCGTGATGCGCAAGGAGGATATGATTGATTTCCGTTTGGGTGGCACATTTCTGGAAAAAACGATGCCGCGCTTCTCGAGCTGCAGTTTCGAGAGAGAGATTTTCCCTCCTAGCCATTTTAGCAACATTGACTCGGCCTACAATGAGATCTTTGCCCAAAAGGTTGCGAAGAAATTTCTCGTCATCGTCGGACTCATTTTCGCGAAGTTCGTGATTCAAATGGCAGTAAATGATTTTGTGAAAACCATTTTCGACGAGCCAGTGATGTAATGCGATAGAATCTCTACCACCGGAAATACCGACGAGGTAGCGCTCTTCCGGGTCCAGCCATTTGGGGGGCGGGATCATGGCTTTCGAAATACCATGAAGTGCTGCCATGGCAAATCATCGATGGTCTTGTCCCAAACAAGGCCAGCGAGGGCCATCTCTTTCTTGGCTTGCTCCTGGCTCATTTTGTGAAGTGGCTTGATGGGGACATCGGGGTCTTCCTCGCGGTATTCCAGAAGGTAAACACGCCCACCTGACTTTAGAGCGGAGGCGATGGATGTCATCATTTCATAAGGGTGAGAAAATTCATGATAGGCATCGACCATTAAAGCGGCATTGATGGATTGATCGGGAAGGCCGATATCATCGATTTTACCAAGGTGAGGGGAGACATTGTTGATTTCCAACTGCTCAGCTCGTTCCTTTAGGAAATCAATCATCTCTGGTTGAATGTCGACCGAAACCACTCTTGCATTAAGGTGATTCATGGCGATCCGAAGGCTATAGTATCCGGAGCCAGCTCCGATATCAGCTAGAACTTCGCCCGGAGCTAGCTTGATTAAATCGAGAGCCTTTTTCGGTGCTTCTTCCTGTTCCCGCTCCCGCCTCTCTAGCCAGTTGATAGCAGGATGGCCCATTACGTGGGCGATCTCACGACCCTGATAATACTTGCCAATGCCATCACGAGTTTTAGGTCCGTCAGAATAAAAATCGTGTTCAGGATGAGGTGGCTGGTAGTCAGGAGTCTGGTCAGCGGTGGTGACAGACTCCCAATATTCCGAATTATCCTCGGTGTCATTTTTAATTTCGGTCTCTCGATCATCTCCCGGAGGCGAGTCTTTCTTTGTAAAGGCCCAATAGGTGAAGCCGAAGGTGATGAGTAGAATTGCAATAAGAGGGATTTTTTTCATGGCGCGAGGAAATGTTGGCAGGAGGAAGAGAGTTCTGGAATCAGGATTTCACACAGTCTTGAGAATTCTTTTGGGTCCCCCGTCGTCATTACATTAACCTCGTTTTGGTTGGGACTAGTCAAGGATTGTTGGCTAACTCTTCGCGCAATGGCGTTTCCTGTATCAATAAACTGGATATGATCTGGGAGACGAGCTTCAAGGGCGGGTCGTAAAAATGGGTAGTGACTACAACCAAGAATGAAGACATCAGCATTCGCTGCCAAAATTTCAGATGTGTATTCATCAATCGCTTGATCAACTTCGGCTCCTTCTAGAATCCCTCGTTCCACGAGTTCCACGAACTTGGGGCAGGGCTGTGTGATTACTCGGAGGTCTTGAGCGTGTGCTGCGACGAGGCTATGGAATTTTTCACCGGCGAGAGATGCTTCGGTAGCGAGGACGCCAATGGTGCCTGTCTGGGTTAGGTCGGAAGCTGGTTTGACACCCGGCTCCATTCCAACAAAAGGAATACAGTGTCTAGACCGAAGTTCTTCGATTGCTACGATAGTTGCTGAATTGCAGGCGATCACTATGACCTCTGCCCCCTGATTGATAAGGAAATCGCTCAGAGCAAAAGTTCGATCCCGAATGTCAGAAAAATTCTTATTTCCGTAGGGACACCAGGCGGTGTCGCCGATGTAAGTCAGTGATTGGTTTGGAAGCTGTGCGTGAATTTCCCGCATGACGGATAAGCCGCCAACGCCGGAATCAAGGATACCAATCACTCGGTGTAGTCTGCCGCTGAAATCTCTGAGTGAAAACGACAAAAAAGCCCGGTTGTCATGACCGGGCTTCTGATAAAACAAGAGCGATGATTTACCTCTAGGTCGCAGGCGCTTCAGTTGCTTCAACGCTAACGGTGAGGGAGGTAGTCACGTCGGCATGAAGCTTGATCTCAACATCGCTATTTCCTGTTGATTTGATCGGCTTGTTGAGCTGAATTGAGGTTCGATCGATGGAAATGCCCTTGTCCTCAAGTGCTTTGTGGATGTCGATGGACGTAACTGAGCCGAAAGCCTTGCCGTTCTTGCCCACATCGAGAGTGAACTTAGCTTTGATGCGGGAAATCTTGCTAGAAAGCTCTTGGGCCTCATTAAGCTCCTCGGTCTCGCGCTTGGCGCGAGCAGCCTGAAGGTTCTCGATCTGGCGCAAATTGCCCTGGCTTGCCTCATAGGCCTTGCCAGTAGGGATGAGGAAATTGCGGGCGAAGCCAGCTTTCACTTTGACGACGTCAGCTTCAGCGCCAAGGTTGTCGATTTTTTCGCGGAGGATTACTTCAGTCTGGGCCATGGGTTTAAAGGGAAAGAGTTCTCGGGAGCGCGGGGAATAGGGATTTGAAGCGAGGCAGTCAAGGAATTATCAGCGTAGATTAATAATGTCTGCCCAAATGATGATGGATTTAAGGTCCACTAAGTTGACACTTTGTTGGTCGAGTCAACATTCTTGCTTATTTGGGTGGTGCTGATGGAGCATGATAGTTGCGGGAGGGTCATTATTTCACCTACTTTCAGTAGCGCCACTTCTCAGCGAAACTCGAAGTTTCTTCGTAGGGTTAGAGCCCCAGACCTTTTCTAATCGTAAAGTGGCAATTTTGCGCGTGCGTTCGGACTGCGGTCCTTTTTGAAGGAGCTTTCGAGACGATCCACAATTTTAGGGTGTTTTTCGGCAAGGTCGTTGCCTTCAGCCGGATCTTTCCGGATGTCGTAAAGTTGCCATTTTCCGGGATTCTTACTTTTTGCCTTTTGGCGAACTGCTTTCCAAGGAAAGTCGATGACGGCGAGTTGTCCGCCGTAACCATGAAATTCCCAAATCATTGGTTTGGTTCGTTCAAAGGATTTTTTGGTCAAAGCGGGCGTGAGATCAGATCCATCCAGTTTTTTGGGAATCTTGACTCCGGCAGCCTTGCATAGAGTTGGGAACCAGTCTGGGAAGTAGGATGGAGCAGAGGTTGTTGAGCCGGCTTCGATTTTTCCTGGCCAACGAACGATGGCTGGGACCCGGATACCACCCTCATTGACAGAACCTTTCCATCCTCGAAGCCCAGCGGTAGAATTGAAGAAAGGGGCGTCGACCCCACCCACATGAAACTTAGGATCGCGGGAAGGGTGAGTGGTTCCGTTGTCAGAAGTGAATACAACTATCGTGTTATCATCGAGACCATGCTTTTTGAGGCGTTGAAGTATTGTGCCGACGTGTTCGTCGAGATCCGAAATCATAGCGGCATATCCGGCCCGGGGGCGTGGGTGGGGGAGATAGCCATTCTGTCCGCGATAAGGACCGTTCTTTTCGTCCCACTCTTTTGGGTAGCGATCAATCCACTCTTGGGGCGGGTGCATCGCGACGTGGGGTTCTACGAAAGGAAGGTAGAGAAAGAAGGGCGTGTCCTTATTTTTATCTAGGAATTCTAGAGCTTCTTCTAGAATTCGGTCGGGCGCATAGATCTCGTCCCGGTAGTCGTCCGCCTTGATTTCTTCCTTTGGCCTTCGGAGGTGTCCGGGAATGGGGTTTTTGTTGATGGTTTCCTTTCCTTCGTCGTCATCGAGAAATGGAGGGAAAAATGAGTGTGCATTTCTCTGACAGTTGTATCCGTAAAAACGGTCGAATCCTTGCTTGATTGGGGAGCCAGAGGTGTCCGTTGGGCCTAATCCCCACTTTCCAAAACCTCCGCTGATGTATCCACCTTCCTTTAGGGCTTCAGCGATCGTGATTGCCCCGCCGGTAATTGGCCACTGCCCCGGAAATTTCCGACCGTTTTTCGAATCACCATTGCTACGGATTTCAGCATGCCCCAGATGGCGTCCTGTGAGAAGAACGCACCGGGCGGGTGCGCACACGGGTGCTCCGGTGTAGTGGTGGGTGAATTTTATCCCTTCGCTTGCCAGTCGGTCGATATTAGGGGTTCTAATCTTCTTCTGACCGTAGCAACCCAGTTCGCCGTAGCCGAGATCATCTGCGAGTATGAAAACGATATTTGGCTTTCGATCAGCTTGAGCGACCAAGATTGCCGCTGTAAGGAATGATGAAATTAACTTCATAGGATCCAATCTAAGCAGATCTGAGTGGGAATTGAACTTTGAATTTTAAGATGCCGGACATAAGACATCGACATGAGAAAACGAGCAGGGGAAGCGCGAGATAATCGGCATGCCCGTCCGCGCGGCGAAAGGGAAGCGAGACCGAGGGGAGAAGGTGACCTTTTCGAGATTCTCGATAATAAAGAGCAACCTCTTTTACTGATACTTGATTGTGTTCAGGACCCCAATAATTTGGGCGCTATTTTGCGAACCGCCGATGGCGCTGGCGTAGATGCTGTCATAGCCCCAAAAGATAAAGCGGTTGGTTTGACCGATACTGTAAGACGTGTCGCAGTAGGGGCTGCCGAGAGCGTGCCCTTCGTGAAGGTTACGAATTTGGCTCGAACAATGAGAGAGTTGAAAGAACGAGGAGTATGGCTTGTTGGAACGTCAGACCAAGCAACGCAATCCCTTTATGAGACGGATTTAAAGGGGGCAGTCGCAATTGTGATGGGGCGTGAGGGAGAAGGGATGCGGCAACTCACTGAGAAGGAGTGTGATTTTTTGGTAAATTTCCCTATGAAAGGAACGGTGGACTGTCTGAACGTTAGTGTTTCAGCAGGTGTTTGTTTATATGAAGCTGTGAGACAACGGGGAGAGTGAGAACGCGAATCATCTCCGATCTTCATCTGGGGCACACCGCTTCCCGCCTGAAAAGTGTAGCAATGTTGGATCCTGTTTTAGATGGGGTTGATCATCTCATTCTTGCCGGAGATGTCTGGCAGCAGCAAAAAGTCGGAGTTGGTTTTGCGAATGCCGAATCCTTGTTTGAAGAGTTACTCTCGGTGGCGAAGAAGCGTGGAATTTTGGTGGAAATCCTTCGGGGGAATCACGATCCTGACAGTGGAAAAGGGGTTGTTTGGTTGGCGGATCGAGCTGTTTTGGTGACTCATGGAGATGCGATATATGACGACGCAACCCCTTGGTCGCGTGAGATAGGGAAATATCGTGAGGAGATAAATCTGATCATTCAAAAGTATGCGCCGCAAAGCCACTGTGCCGAGGCTTGTGCCGAGCGGGCCCGGGAGATTGCTCTGACCTTGAAAGCGATCTCTTTGCCCAATCTTCCTTCCCCGTTTGATTTTTTGGTGACTGCTCTCTGGCCCCTGAGTCGCTCATTTGAAATGCTGCGCGTATGGCGGGGGATGGGGAGCCAAGGTTTGCGCTTTTTAAATCACTCAGGCAAGGGTGCCTGTGTTTTAATTTGTGGTCATTTTCATCAATCGGGAATTTGGGAAAAGGAAGGAAAAGTCATGATTAATACGGGAGCGTTTATGCAAGGGAGTAAACCATGGGCGGTCGATGTGAATGAAGAGAAATTGACGGCGAGAGAGCTCGTCTTTGGTGATGGCAGCTTTCATTTGGGTGAGGTGAAAGGACGGTGGATTCTTCGGGGTTGATCATAAGGCTTCTCGCCTTGGATTTCATCACTTCAAGATGAAGTTAAAAATATTCAGGAGGTTTACGGATCTGATGTGTGATGTGGGCGCCAATGATCAGGAGGGCAATTATTCTTTCGTGAGGAAATAAGCGCGGAAGATCATTCAATTCAACCTATCAAAAGAGCCCGATTGCTGATGAGAGAGAGAGACAGGTGGGTTCACTATGACGAACGAGTTTCTTTCCTATATCCGATCCAGGGAAGCTTGCAATCAAGGTGGTTATTCCAGCTGACTTTGCATCCGGAACATGAATCGTTCCCGAGAGATTTTTGCCACCCCAGGGTTCATGATAGGTGACCTTGAAAGACGTCGATTCTTTGGGGTTTTTTGTCGG
Organism: Akkermansiaceae bacterium; assembly: GCA_029242935.1. Taxonomy (GTDB): domain Bacteria; phylum Verrucomicrobiota; class Verrucomicrobiia; order Verrucomicrobiales; family Akkermansiaceae; genus SW10. Next base: position 17,458 of record JAQWSX010000081.1, on the reverse strand, counting down.
AAGTCCGGTGAGGACGACGAAGTGGGCTTTGACCGTCAGCCAGTTTTTGGTGGTTGATCCTTTTGGAGCGCGCCACGCTACTCGTCGTATTCGAAGAATAGGAGGAAGTCCCTTTTTAAGGGATCTTGAAAGCTTGTCATGGACTCTTGCTAGAAGCGCGGTTTCTTTTTCCCGTGAATTCTTGAAAAAGATTTCCTGCTTTACGGCCCCCATCCACTGCTCACTACGGAGCTCGTTGGCCATTGCTACGAGATCCGGACTTGCGATCCCGTAGTGTCCATTCCACCTTGCTTTTTTTGGATCGAGGGAGGAAGGGCGCCGCGCGTAGTCTGAGATAATTGTCCGAATTTTTTCCGAATCTGAATTGCCCTCGATTTTGGAGATTGAAGCGCGCCATTTTTCACTGCCGGCACGGAAAGCGTCCAAGAGACAGGCAGGGCCGCAAGCATTTCCATCGACGAGGAGTTGGTTGGCCGGCGGAGCATCGACAGCTGGAGCAAAGAGCCATTCCGGAGTGGCGACGGCTCCGAGGGATGAAATGAAAAATATTAGATATTTAGCGATCATCGTTGGGAATCGTGACGATCTCCTTTCTCTGGTCATTTGCAGATTTCATATCGCTTTGTCCATTCTGCAGATTGACCTGTGCCGAAACCTCAAGTTGCGCATCAGCCCGAAGTTGCCCAAGGCCCGATGGAATGGTGACTACGGTCCGCTCGTTCGGGCTTAGTTTTTGAATTGTATATGGGAAGTAGTCATTTCCAATTTGAATATCTACGGTCGACTGAAAGACGGGTTCGGTGCCGCGATTTTCTACACTGACCTGAAGTCCGGAGGCCGAGCTATCAGCGGTTGGAAGGAGATAGGTTTGGGACGCTACTGCGACATCCACAATCCCAGTAATATTCCGGTCAATGGCGCGGCCTATGTCAATGATTCCGATCCCAAATTGATTGTCGGCACCCGGCAGGCCAGCTTCGTTGGTATGGCCTTGGAGGATTACGACGGCTTGTTGTGGGCTGATCGATTGCTGGCTCTCGGACATGATTGCGGCAACAGCGCCAACTGGGAATGCGACTGCGCCAGAAGTTCCGGTGAAGGATGTGACATTGTCTCCCGGAAAGGCGGCCTGAACCTCAAGTCCGGGAGCTGTAAAGGCTAGGTTGTCATCGGTGTTTGAGAAGTTTAGGTGGGTTCCGTTGGCATCAATGGCTCCGACGGAATAAACATCGGGATCCGCGGCTGGGTAAGATGCCTGTTGCGTCCCGTCATTCCCGGAAGAGGCGAAAATGACGGCGCCTTGTTCAATGGCGTAATCGACGGCCTGACGAACTAGGGTGCTATCGCTTGAGGAGCCCATTGAAATGTTGATGAGCTGGGCTCCGGCATCTGCGGCTGCCGTGATTCCCTGTGCGAGTAAGAAAGAGCTCGAAACGCCAGTTTCGTCAGCGACTCGAACAGAAATGAGATCAGCTTGGGGCGCAACTCCGAGCATATTGGGATGCTGTCCTGCAATGAGGGAAGCGACCGACGTTCCGTGGCTGTTTGGGCTTGTTCCTTCATCTAATTCAACAAGATTGATGTGCTGAATATTATCGTTCAGCGCGAGATGAGGCTCAATCCCGGTATCGATGACTGCGATTTTGACACCTTGGCCCCATCCTGAGTTGTCGCGGTTAATACCAAGGTAATCCAAAGCACCATTTCCGAATCCAACGACCCCTTGCTGGGGCTTCACTTCGCGAAGTTCAGGGATAAGAACAGGATAGTTAAACTCTACATCTTCGGGATTTAGTTCCAGCGCATCAAAATCAGTCAGGGAATCAAAGCCGATTCGAACAGCGCGCAAGGAATCGATTGATCCCTTGTTACGAACCCCGCTTGCTCCCAGTTTTTTGAGGAAATTACGGTAGGCCTCCTCGCTCGAAAAGGCGACGATTCTTTCGTATGGAATTGCATTGGGATCGAAGCTGGTATTTCGATCGGAATTCTCACTGCTCTTTTTACGATCACTGATGGGATTTGAAGGAACGTATTCCAATACCTTTTTAACAAACTTCTTAGGTTCCTCGTTATCCTCCAGCTGCTCCTGTGTCTGAAACAGGAGCCAGCTAGCCAGTAGTCCGATAACCAGAGTAAGGGTGGCGATGAGAAAACGAGCTGGCATCGTAAGGGAGAGTAGTTCATGAAACCCTACTGCGCGAGAAAAGTTCCTTAGGAATATTGAAGAATGCTAAGTTAATGCAAAGTCGGGGATCATTATTCCCACGACGGAGGTGATTGTTCCCACGCTTTTCAAAAAGAAAGCAATCCCTTACGGACTAATGTTGAATTAAACTCAACGGTTTGTTTGGTTTGACTAGGAAGAATCTCCCTGAGTTTTTCTTTGATTATGAGGGCGTAGTCGGGTCGATTCGAGGTTCCGAATATGATTCAGCCGACAAAGTCTATCCGCTGAAGCTTCCGCTCCCTTTAGAATGTGCCGTTTAGTTTCCGGCCAATCCAGAATAGCGAGAGTAGGATCGTCAAGATTAAAGGCGAAAGCCAGTGAGCCCAAAGCTTGATCGAAGTGACTAATGGCTGGGGCTCAGGGAGAGCGTTGATTTCCTTTACTAATTCATCGATTTTTTCCGGCGTGACCATGCGGCCCCTGGAGATCTTAGACATTTCTTGGAGAACCTCAAAGCGAGCCGGTCGTCCCGTCTTCTCGATAGCGTCGGTTTGAGAAATGATTTTAGCTTCAATTGCGGCGGCTGGTTCTTCGGGGATAAAGGTGTTGAGATTCCATTCACCTGGTTGGGAGATCTTAAAGCGTCCAGAGAAGCTTCCCCAGGCCCCTTCTTCTTTCACAAGTTCGATTCGTTTGATCTGACCGTTGGGCGCAGTGAGGTCAATTTGCAGGACACCATCATTGAGTGGTGCGCCATTGGCATCGAAGGCATTGGCAGAGAGAGAGACAAAATCCCCAGGTTTCGGGCGCTCGGGAGTGTAGAAAAGTCGAATGCGCTCTCCCGCGGCCATATTACGTTGATAGGACATCCAGCGCGCAACCTGTCCCCAGAAACGATAATGGTAGAGATCCTCAACACCGCGGCGCCAGCGCCAAGCGGAATCGATAGCCATGTAGAGAACCTTTCCAGAACCCGCTCTCGAGGTGACGATGATTGGAAGTCGTCCATAGGCATTTCTGCGAGCCTCATTTTCGGCAAGAATCGTGGAGCCCGCTTTTGCGCGAACTACCGGAGCCTGCCAGTAGAAGCCAGGGAGATTTCGCCAAATTGTTTCGTTCTGTGCCTCACTGTCTCCCAGCATGGTTAGAAGTGATTCTTCGCCTTCAGGAGTTAGGCGCATCGTTGTTTCAATCGATTCCGAAAGCCCTTCTTTTTTATCCTTATCCAATATGACTGGAAGTAAATCACCAAGATCTGATTCGGAGAGCGTGAACTGGTTTCCTTTTGCGCCGGGGATGAAGACGACTCCGCTAGCCTGGCTCTTAACGAGACCTTCTATCAGGTTGGCCTGTTCTACAGTGAGTTGACCTTCTCCAACACCGACATCGCCAATGAAGACAACGTCATATTTTTGGAGATCTTCAAGCTTTTCTGGGAATTCTTGAATGTAATCAGGGCCATCGCCCCGACCTAGATCAGGATGGAGCAGGAGGCAATCCACGGTGACTCCGGGATCTCGAGAAAGCGCATTTCTAATGAATCGATACTCCCAACGAGGTAGGGTTTCGATAACTAGAACTCGGATTGATTCAGGCTTGCCACTGACGACAAAGTCGCGCGAGTTATTATTTTCGATGAGTTCTCCGTTAGCGACTGGGAGAGAAATCGAAAGGGTGGAAGCACCCTCTTTTTCGATCCGCCATAGAATTGAATCGTAATGGGTGCTGTTGGCACGAATCGTGATGTCCTTGTAGCGTTCTGCTCCGGTGTCACTTTTTATGCGAATTTGGGTGCGAACGTCACGAGTAAGAGATGATTCAATCGTAAACGGGATTTGGGCATTCTCGCCAATGATACCATAAGTCGGGGCATTAACCGAGGTGAGTTCTAAATCAGGGACCCGCTTATTGTTTCCCGTGGCGAGGGTGTAGATGGGAACGCCCTTGAGACGGAATTGTTGGGAAGCACCGACGGGCGAGGTCCCAAGGTTCCAATCGCCGTCTCCCAAGAAAATAGCAGCTCTCAAATTCTGCCCATTGGTCAAAGAATTCACCAAAGCTTCGTTGATGTCAGTGCCACTCATTGCGAGTTCGATCACATCGGCATCAGGTGAGGGTGCGCCGAAGGAATCTGTGGTGACTCGGTTTTTTTCGTCTGCTTCAAAGGTCTCCCAAAACTTGGAATCGACCAAACGTTTGACCAATTCGCGGCGTGTTAAAATTGTTTCGGATCCTGCCATGGACTCTGGCCGTCTTGCGTCTTCGGTATCCATTGAGATCGATTCATCCCAGATGATAGCGATCTCGGGCTGGAGATCCGATTCCTGTATCGTGCGCCATTCGGGTCCAAGCAACATCGTGCAAACAAATAGCACGCATAGAAGTCGGAGGCCCTCAAGAGCGCCCGTGCGATTGGGTCGGGTAGAGCGATGCGTCGCTATCACCCCCAGAGTAATCGTCGCAATAAGGACAATCACCACCAAGACGATCAACCAGGTTTGTGCCTGAAAGTGGAGTGGTCCGAGATTGAAATGATTCACGAGGCAGGAGACGTTTTTGAGGTGCTGAGAGCAGGCGGGCCGGTTAATTTGGGCTGCAAACAGAGAATTGCCTCGGCAAGCAGGAAGAAGAGAACGGCGATGAGGAAAGCCCACCAAACCGGAGAGACGAGATTATTGTCATCCTTATTGCTTTCAAAGAGTGAGTAAGAAGTTCCTTCAAGGAGGGTGTCGAGAGCGTCAACATTAACGCGGAGAGGCGAGTTTTCTGCAGCGGGCCGATTGACTGCAATCACCCTTTCGCCAAGGCGATAGACTCCGGCACGATAAGGTCCAAGAGCAGGTTCGTAGTCCTCGAAAGCATCAAGACGATCGCGAACTTCATCGCCACGGAGCTTAGCTTTTTCACTTCCAGCAAAGGCGCGATAACCAGCGTGAAGTCGGTCGGTGCCTTTTTCAAGGAGACGCTGAATGGCCACGAGGTGAAGAGCCACAAACTCTAGATTAGACCAGCGATCATCGGGAAGAGTATTGATGAAGATTGCGGTTCCGAGACCTTCTAGTTGGCGGTAAAGGAGAGGCGATCCGTCATCCCATTCGGCAAGTGATGAGCCATCACCCTGAATGCTGCAGCGCTTGACCCCGCGGACTTGATCGATCGGCATTTTCTGATCGCTCAGGCTGTTTCGCCAAGGGCCATCATCCTTGATCCATGATCCGTTAATAAAATACTCGTCAGCTGGAGCATCTTCAATTACCCCCCAGGTTGTCCCAAAAATAATATTTTCAGATGGTTTTTCGGGTGGGAAGAAGATGACTGAGCCTCCAGAAGTTGTGAATTCCTGCAGTTGGGCGGCAACAGCGCCGTTTGGAATTTGGGCTTGCCAGACAATGAGTGAGGCGGTCGCCCAGTCAATTTTAGTCGTCTGGGTCGGAGCGATAATTTTAGAACTGTAACGATCGAAACCATCGGGTGCAGCTGCTTTGCGGAGGTAGTTAGCGGTGTTGCTCGAAGGCTTCTCCGAAACGATCCACGATTTGACGGGTTCTTTACCTCCGAATGCGAAGAAAACACTATTGTCGCGAGGGTTGTTGTCCGAGGGGATGCCGACCCACCCACTGCCCTCGATATCGGCCGCGCTGAGCGGGAGTCGTTTTTGGAAACGAAGCTCCTGGCCATTTATCTTAACGCGTTCGGCTGAGCGGGCTCCCTGCAGGGAATAAGTGATTGGGACGGTGGAGGCGCCATCGTCTTTGCTGCGTGTTAATTTGAGGTCAAGGAAAAGGTTGTCTTCCACACGGCGGGAAGCGACGAGCTCGATTGCTATGTTTTCCACAGGTTCGCTGCCTGATGAAAGAATCCTAAGCTTTGTTTCGCTGGGGAGGCTTTCGAGTCCGGCACGAACGGCGTTCCACCTAGAATCAGTGGGTCGCCAGTCCCCTCGCTGCATATCGGATGCAAGCCAGATCTCTGTTTGGCCTGGATTGGTTTCGTCAATGTAATCAATGGCCTTGGTCAACAAGGTCGGGATGTCAGCTTGAGTATCGGTAGCGAAAGTGGTCGAAAGTTCTGGTAGAGCATCGGGTGAGGGGACTTCTTGAATATCTCCACTCGCACTATCGATGAGAACTAAACGGGGAGAGCCCATTTTTTCGACCGCTTCCGAAACCCGCGTGATGACAGACTGCCGGTAGGATGGAGCCCCGCTTTCGGATTTAGTTTCCATACTCGCCGAGCGATCAAGGACAAGAATCACGGTGCCTACTGATCCACTTCCTGATCCGAGAAATCCCCCCAGAAGTGGTCGGGCTACTGCAAAAATAAGTGCGGCAATTGCCAAGGTTCGACAAATAAGAATGAGGATGTGCTTAAGCTTCTTTTTTCCACGCGATTCACGGGAAGCTTTAAGGAGGAAGCTTGTGGCTGCCCAGTCAACGATCCGGAAGCGCCGCCGGTTGAGCAGGTGGATGATCACCGGGATGGAGGCTGCGAACAGCCCCCAAAGGATCGTTTGTGAGAGGAAGCTTAGGCTCAAGGCTTGATTCTAGCGTTTGGAATGAAGACGAGTGGTGATGAAGTTGGAGACAATTTCCTCAGAGTTGGCACTCGTCTGAAAGAGGTGATAATCGGCGTGAACGTCGTGGCACTTACCCTCGATCTTGTTTAAAAAATCGTTCAAGGCGGCGTGGTATTCGTCAGCGATAAGATTGGGCTCTGCGACGACAGTGGTGCTGTCCTCAAGGTCAACAAAGCGGTGCGGACGCTCAAAATGGAATTCGACCTCCTGGGGGTCGAGGAGATGAAAGACGGCGATGTCGTGTTTCCGGAATCGAAGGTGCTGAAGGGCATCGCCAAGTGCTTCGGTATCGGCAAAAAGGTCTGAGAGGATTATGACGAGTGCGCGTTGCTGTATTTTTTCCGCGATCTGATGGAGAGCGTCGACAAGACCGGTGTCACCGGTGGGCTCGAGTTTTTGGAGGGAATCGAAAATTGCCTGAAGCTGGGCAGCCCGCCGACTGGGTGGAATTTCGAGGTGGATCTTTTCGTTGCAGCAGCTCAATCCGGCCGAATCGCCTTGATTGACGATGAGGTAGGAAAGGGTGGCTGCAATTTTTCGGGCGAAGTCGATTTTGGTGGGGTGATCACCGGATGAGAAATTCATTGAGCCTGATGAATCGACTACGAAATAGGCGCGCAGGTTTGTATCAGCTTCGAATTCCTTAATATAGAAGCGATCAGAACGGGCGTATGCCTTCCAGTCTAGGCGGCGGGTATCATCGCCGGGAACGTATTTGCGGTATTCCGCAAATTCTACTGAGGATCCTCGGTGGGGCGAGCGGTGCCGTCCGGCGACGTTCCCGATCATGGGTGTGCGGGACTCGAGAGGGATCGCGCCAAGACGGGCAAGCACTTCGGTGTCGAGAAAATCGTATTTCATTTTTGAGAGTGCTTTGAAACGTTAGAGATTTCGATTGGAAATTGGCCGTCTAGCTTGCGGTATCACTGAAGTTCGCTTGCGTCTGCCACTTCGGAAATACCGCAAAAATGAAAACATTAAACAGGTAAGTCTAGGCATCATCGCGCATCTCCTCGACAAGGCGTGCGACGATTTTCTTGGAGGTCATGCCTTGTGATTCAGCGGCGAAGTTGGTTAGGACACGGTGGCTGAGCACTGGGCTCGCGACAGCTTCGATGTCATCCAAAGAGGCCATATAGGTCCCGCGGAGGGCAGCCCGAGCCTTACACCCGAGGATGAGATACTGGACGGCACGAGGCCCGGCACCCCAGCCGACGTATTCCTTAATCCATTCCGGAGCATCCGGACCGTCGGGGCGGGTTCGACGAACGATCTCGACTGCATAGTCATAAATATGATCTGGAACTGGAACTCGGCGAACTAGGCTCTGGAATTCTAAAACTTCTTCCCCGGTGAGCAAGGGACTGAGAGGTTCCTTATCAACCCCGGTCGTTTCGCGGGCAATTCGTTTTTCCTCTTGAGCGCTTGGATATTCCACGTTGATAAGAAACATGAAGCGGTCAAGCTGCGCCTCTGGAAGAGGATATGTTCCTTCCTGTTCCACTGGGTTCTGAGTCGCAAGGACAAAGAATGGAGCGTCCAGTTTATAAGTTCTGCCAAGAACGGTCACGTGACGTTCCTGCATGGCTTCAAGCATGGCAGACTGGGTTTTGGCGGGTGCTCGGTTGATTTCGTCAGCGAGGACGATGTTGGAAAAGACGGGGCCTTTCACAAATTCAAACTCACGTTTTCCTGTCTCACCGTGTTCCTGAATAATATCTGTCCCTGAAATATCGGCCGGCATGAGGTCGGGAGTAAACTGAATCCGGTTGAATCCAAGGTGCAGGGTTTCGGCAATCGAGGAAACCAACAAGGTCTTGGCGAGTCCAGGAACCCCCATAAGGAGGCCGTGGCCACGGGCGAAGAGACAAATTGCGAGCTCTTCGATAACAGATTCTTGACCGATTATGACTTTTCCAAGCTCGGTTTTCAGTTCCTGATACTTTCTCCCAAGTTCGTTAACTGCTGCGACATCGTCCGAAGTGAGCGAACTGTTGGATGGATTTTGGGCTGCGGCTAGATCTTCAGAGATTTTCACAGGAGTTCGTGTTGCTGCTTTTTCTTTGGATTCTGGTGCCGGTGTCACTACTTCCGGTGTCGGTGTTGCCATCTCAGTGGTTGGAGATGGGGAAGCGATGGCCGTAGCAATGGGCTCGTTACTGGCAATCTCGACGGGAGGGACAATCGGAGGTAGATTAACGATGTAGTGGACCAACTTTCGATTGATTTTGCGCTGTGTCGGCGGAAGAGTCGGAACGTATTTTTTGGACACGCTTTTTCCAGCAATCGATTTTTTAGCCGAGACTTTCTTCGCTGGTTTCTTATGAGCCGGCTTTTTAGAAGAAGAGTTTGGTGGGGTGACCTTTCTGCGGGCAATTTTATGAGCAGGCTTCCAAGTGTCTTTTTTCTTAGTCGTTGCCTTCGTGGCTGTCTTTTTCTTTGGTGCTGATTTTTTAGCAGCAACTTTCTTTTTTGCCGCTTTCCTAGCAGTAACTTTTTTTGCCACTTTCTTGGTGGCGACTTTTTTTGCGATTGTTCTCTTAACGGCTTTTTTAACGGATTTTTTCTTCGCAGCCGTTTTTTTTGTCGCGGATTTTTTGAGGATCTTTTTTTTGGCTGAACGCCGTGGTTTTTTGTCGTTCGTCATTTGGTCGGCAATGGTAAAAAGGATAGATTGAAGAGTTCTGGGATAAAAGGTGAGACAAGTAATTTCTTCTTCGACAAGCCGAAGTTTAGCCCCCTCATTCGGGTGCCTAAAAACACTACATTTCTAACCTCTTTTGGCAAGCGTATGGACTCGCTCAATTTGTGAGTTTTATTTTGCAGAAAAAGATGACGGGCTTCGCTGGATTTTCAGGCTAAGTTTTGGCACCTTACTTCCGTTAATGAGCGCTCCCTACGAAGTTCTTCTCTATTATAAATATACCCGTTTGCATGATCCTGATGCTTTTGCGGCCAATCATCGTCTTTTGTGTCAGGAATTAGGGCTTCGTGGCCGGATTGTAATCGCGGCCGAGGGCCTTAACGGGACTGTTTCGGGAACAAAGGGGAATTGCGCTAAATATCGCGAGGCTCTTGATAATGACCCAATCATGGCTGGAATTGCTTGGAAAATTGACGAAGAAAACGGGCATGTCTTTCCCAAACTCTCTATAAAGGTTCGCGATGAAGTAGTGACTCTTGAGTTGGGCGAAGAGGATTTTAATCCCGTTGATCTGACTGCAACTCATCTTAAGCCATCAGAATGGCGTGAGGCCATGAAAGAGGATCATGTGGTCTTGCTCGACGCCCGAAATGATTACGAGTGGGAAATTGGGCGATTCGAAGGGGCTATTCTTCCCAATGTGCCCAGTTTTAAGGATCTTCCAGAGTGGATTAGGACTCACCGGTCTCAATTAGAGGGGAAAAAGATTCTAACCTACTGCACAGGTGGAATCCGTTGTGAGAAATTCAGTGGATTTCTTTTGAATGAGGGATTCGATAACGTGTTTCAGCTGAATGGGGGGATTGTAACCTACGGAAAAGATGAAGAAGTTCAGGGGGAGGGTTACGAAGGAGAGTGCTATGTTTTTGATGAGAGATTGAGTGTCCCTGTGAATCAGACCGAGGGAGCTAAGATTGTCTCAAAATGTTGTAATTGCGGAATCCCAAATATTCGATACCGCAACTGCGCTTGGATGCCCTGTAACGCCCAGATCCTCCTTTGTGAGGATTGTGAGGAGACACTGGGTCGATACTGTGATCGACGATGCAAGGAGGTTGACTTGATGAGTCGGTCAGCAGTGATCGGGATCTAGGTCCTATTCCGTCGCTTCAATTGGAACATCAGCCAGCCCAAGATTATAACGATCAAAGTGACAATAAGAAGGCAGGTCCACCAAGGGAATAGAAACCCTGCTCTCAGGGTCATATCGATTGGGTCTTCGAAGTGATTTCGGAGCTCGAAGATCCAGCTGACTGTCTTACCGTCGTCACTTATCGAGTGGGCGTTGGTTTCTTTGACCTTAGTCGGCAGATGAATGCAGTATTTGAAGGTCGCCGATCCAAGCATCTTTGGTCTCTTGTTCACCATCGGGGGAAAGATATTGCTTGGTCTCACGATACGATCAAAGGCTGGCGTGATCCCATCGATACGAAAATCAATATCGCCCAGAATGCTGTCCAGGTCCTTAGGATCGGTGCTGGTTTCTTCGGCAAAAATCGGCTTGTTCCTTTCTGTGATTGAAAGGAGCTCACGAGCATCATCAAATTTGGCCTCCAAGTGAAAGATGGCCCGACTAGACTTTACCTCGAATGAGAGTTTTGTGATCTCAATCATCTCTTCCTTTTCGTCAATGAGTTCTAGAGCTTTAATGAAATCGTTTGGATCTCCGAGTCGGCGCAGTGCAATTGAGGGGATCTTGTAGTGTAGGACGACATGTCCCGAGGCATCATCGTTGATCCAAAGCTCTTCTTCACCTTCGACGCATGAAGTCAGGGCTACGAACGGTAGGAAAAAGAGGAGGGTCAATATCCTAGGAAACACGCGGGTGATCAAAAGAAAGTCAGGTCGGTTCGTCAATCGTAGCAATCGGATGTGACTTTTTTAATTGCATCTTTTGACAATTCGGGTGAACTTCCATTTAGACTTTAACCTGATAAAGCTTATAAGGTTAATCATCTTGAAGAAGCGAACCGCAAATCCAAATGTCTGACGTCAAGCTCTCGAAAAACGAGTCCATTAAAACTGTAAGTAACTACCTTCGGGGAACCATTGCCGAGGGGTTAGCTGACGAATCCACCGATTTCGTTTCTAAGGATGATGAGCAGTTACTCAAATTTCATGGAACCTATCAGCAAGATGACCGTGATGTTCGTATCGAGCGCAAGCGTGCCGGTCTTGAGAAAGCCTTTAGCTTTATGATCCGCGTGCGGGTTCCGGGCGGGGTTTCGACGACTGCCCAGTGGCTTGAGATGGACCGGATGGCGAGCGACTATGGAAACGAAAACTTCAAACTGACGACCCGTCAGGCCTACCAGTTGCATGGAGTAATCAAAAAAAATCTGAAGCAAACGATCAAAGAGATTAATGACACTGCGATGGACACCATAGCGGCTTGCGGGGACGTGAATCGCAACGTGATGTGCAATCCAAATCCAGCTCTTTCGTCAATTCATGGAGAGACGCTTAAGATTGCTCAGGCGATCAGCGATCACCTGACGCCAGCGACTCGTGCCTACCACGAGATCTGGTTAGACGGTGAAAAGGTTGAAAGTTCGGAAAAAGAGATTGAGCCTATCTACGGGAAAACCTATCTGCCGCGAAAGTTTAAAATTTGCATGGCGATTCCTCCAAGTAACGATGTCGATATTTACTCCCAGTGTCTTGGATTCATTGCAATCGAGGAAGATGAAAAATTAGTTGGATTTAACGTCACGGTTGGCGGCGGGATGGGAATGCATCATGGTCAGGTGAAGACCTTTCCACGGATCGCTGATCTTCTGGGGTTCATTCCGGTTGATAAGGCCGTTGAGGTTTCCGAGGAGGTCGTGAAAATTCAACGGGACTTTGGAGATCGCACCGAGCGGAAGCATGCCCGTCTAAAATATACCATTGATGACCGGGGGATTGAGTGGTTCAAGTCCGAGATCGAAGGACGCCTCGGATACAAAATTGAGAAAGCTCGTCCCTTCGAATTCGACAGAAATGGCGATATTTACGGCTGGGTGGAGACTGAGGATGGTAAGAGCCAATTAACGATTTATATCGAAAACGGTCGGGTGCTCGACAAGGATGGCTATTTACTTCGAACCGGACTTCGTGAGATTGCCAAAGTCCACAAGGGAGACATGCGTCTCAGTTCAAATCAGAATGTCATCATCGCAGGAGTTAGTGCTGAAGAGAAGACCACGATCGATGATTTGATCGAGAAATACGGAATTGCCGGCAACCAAAAACGTTCTGCGGCCCGTCTTAATTCGATGGCCTGTGTGGCTCTCCCGACCTGCGGCCTTTCGTTGGCAGAGAGTGAGCGCTATCTGCCCAGCTTGATGGATGAAATTGAGGAAATCCTTGATGAAGTAGGTCTCGCTCAAGATGCCATCACAATCCGTATGACGGGTTGTCCAAATGGTTGCGCTCGCCCTTACATTGCCGAGATCGCTTTTGTTGGCCGTGCCCCTGGGAAATATAATATTCATTTGGGTGGGGGCTTCACTGGAAATCGTATCGGTGGAATCTGGCAGCGGAGTGTGAAGGGTGATGAGATCGCGGGGTTGTTACGTCCCGTTCTGAGCCGTTATTCTACCGAGCGCGAAGTTGGAGAGTCCTTTGGTGATTTTGTTATTCGCGTCGGAATTATCCACGAGGTTATTCACGGGAGTGAGGTTCACAGGGAGCATGAGGTTGTATGAAGACTATTCACTCACCCGCAGGCAAAACTTCAAATTCCGATCCTGCACCTGAGGAATTGTCGGCACTTTTGGAACCACTGAAAGCGCACGAACGAATCCTCCAGTTAAAAGAGATTTATGGGTCACGCTTGGTCGCCAGTTCCAGTTTTGGACTTCAGGCCTCAGCAATGTTGTACTTGATTAGCAAGCACGCACCGGATGTTCCGATTATCTTTGTCGATACCGGATATTGTTTTCCTGAAACCTACCAGTTTTCCCAATCATTTATCGAAGACTGGGAATTAGATATTCGAGTTTTTAACCCAGCTATTTCAGCTGCTCGGCAAGAAGCTCTCTTTGGCAAGCTCTGGGAGCAGGGTGAAGAGGGGAATAAAAAGTATGCTTTGTTAAACAAGGTTGAACCTATGAACCGTGCGCTTTCTGAGGTTGGCGGTGATGTTTGGGTAAGCGGTCTCCGTCGTAGCCAATCGTTGACAAGGGTTGATCGTGCTTTTGCCGAAAAGCAAAAGGCAACGATGAAGGTTTACCCAATCCTAGATTGGGAAGATACCCAGTTGGAAGCGTATTATCATGAACACGAACTCCCTCGACACCCCCTTGAAAAGCAAGGATACCTTACGATGGGCGATTGGCATTCAACCCGGAAACCGAATATCGGGGAATCAGCTGAGGATACCCGCTTTGGCGGGACTAAATATGAATGTGGACTTCACCAAGATTCCGGACAAATTGATTATCAAATCTAACCAAGAAAGAAAATGAGCATTGCTGCAAACATTGTCGATACCGTCGGCAACACCCCACTGATTAAATTGAATTCTGTCACCGAAGGACTTGATTGCGAAGTCTTCGTAAAGGCTGAGTTTTTTAACCCACTTTTTAGTGTCAAAGATCGTATTGGAAAAGCGATGATTGAGGCTGCCGAAAAAGACGGTCTTCTCAAACCAGGCGGAACAATTATTGAAGCGACCTCTGGAAATACCGGAATCGCCCTCGCTTTCGTTGCCCGTGCTAAAGGTTATGAGTGCATTTTGACGATGCCGGAAACGATGTCGATCGAGCGCCGAATTCTTCTCCGTAGCCTTGGAGCGAAAATCGTTCTTACTCCAGGGCCGCGTGGGATGGGCGGGGCGATTGCTAAGGCCAAGCAGATTCTAGCTGAGACCGAGAATAGCTTTGGTCCCAGTCAGTTTGATAATCCCGCTAATCCTCAGATCCATAGAGAAACAACTGCCGAGGAAATTTGGCGTGACACCAATGGCGATATTGATGCCATCGTTGCCGGAGTTGGCACGGGGGGAACCATCTCGGGGGTTGGAGAAGTGATTAAAGATCGTAATCCTGATTTTAAGGTTATTGCAGTTGAACCAGAGAATAGCCCGGTGATTGGTGGCGGGACTCCCGGTCCTCACAAGATTCAGGGGATTGGAGCCGGGTTCATTCCTGGTAATTTGAATACCGCGATCATAGACGAATCGATCACCGTAACCAATGAAGAGGCTTTTGAGATGGCCCAGAAGCTAGCTCAACTTGAAGGTCTACCAGCGGGAATCTCTACTGGAGCGAATGTTGCCTCGGCACTCAAAGTAGCCGCCAGAGACGGTTTCAAAGGAAAGCGTATTGTAACGATCGGGTGTTCATCGACTGAACGATATCTTAGCACTCCTCTCGCCGAATCATATCGTGAGGAAGTGGCAAACCTTCCCGTTGCCGAATTGCCTGATTAAATCGGAGTGGAACTGTATTTCGATACAAAAGCCCCGACTGAACACAGTTGGGGCTTTTTATTTGGGGGGATCTGAACAGGTCTTAGCTGATATTTTGAAGGAGCCAGTAGATCGGCTGGGGCCAAAATCCCAAAACGACAACCAAAGTAGTCAGTCCGGCAATTGAGCGGAAGGCGATTGGCCTAATTTCGATGGAGTTGGATTCCAGCGAGCTCCGCCAGTACATCGCACGAATGATTTGAAAATAGTAGTAGAAACCTGCGGCTACTCCAATAAATCCGAGTGAGACCGGAAACCAAAGTTCGGCATCAATTGCCGTTTTAAAAGCGAGGAATTTGCCCCAGAAACCTGCCGTCAGAGGAAGTCCGGCGAGGGCCCCGATGATTATCGCAGTCATGAACGCGAGAAGCGGGTGCCTTTTGCCCAAACCTTCAAAAGCCGAAATCTCATCCGAACCGGTATTTCGATGAATTACGGCCAGGATGAAGAATGCTGCGAAAGTCATGATGAGGTATATCGTGAGATAAAAAGCGACGACTTGTTTTGATGTGAGCTCATCAGTGGCAGTTTGCCACGCTGCTATTGGAAGCAAGATAAAGCCTGCATTTGCGATTGAGGAATATGCGAGGAGGCGCTTGAAGTTTTTCTGTGGAATCGCTGCGAGGTTACCGAAGAGAATGGTAGCTCCAGCAAGGATAACTAAGATGAAAGTCGTCTTGCCTGCAAGATCAGTCCCGCTGTTCAGGAAGGGCTCGGTAACCCGAATAGCAATCGCAAAACCTGAAGCCTTAGAGGCAACAGAAAGGAAAGCGGTGGTTGGGGTTGGAGCGCCTTGGTAAACGTCGGGGACCCAGAGATGCATCGGAACCGCGCCAACTTTAAATGCCAGGGAAATGAGAATAAGGGCGAGGCCGAAAAGTAGGTAGGTGGAATTTTGCTCGGTAATGCGCTCGCTAATCAAAGCGAGATCTGTTGTCCCCGTCGCGCCATAAATCCATGCGATGCCATAAACCAGAAACCCTGTTGAAAGAGCGCCAAGGATCAGGAATTTCACACCGGCTTCGAGTGAGCCGACGTTTCGTCTCATGTAGCCGACCAGGATATACGATGTAATTGTCGTCAGTTCGAGTGAGACAAAAAGTGAGACAAGATCTTTTGCCGATGCCATCCACATCATTCCGGCACAGGCAAAAAGAAAGAGGCAATAGTATTCACCAGTCCCGTCTTCAGAACCTGGGTTAGCGGTGAACTTTGAAAGGACTTTACGGTGATCAAGTGCAAGGAGGAGGGCTAGAATCGTCGCAATAATCGTGAAGAGCTTGAAGAACCTTGCTAATGGATCAAATGCGTAAAATCTTGTTAGCTCGACATTTTCATCACCAAAGCCCTTGTCTGCGAAAAACAGAAGGATTAAGGAAAAACAGAGAATTGAGATCGCGCCGATCGCGATCGATGATTTTCTTTTCGGGGAAGTGAAGGCTTCTAGCAGAAGCAGGACCAATCCGCCGACAAGGACGATGATTTCTAGCAAGTAGGAAGGCATTGGAGGCGGGCTTTGGAAAGTTATTTGGAAGCTTGTTCGGTTTCTGAACTGGCAGCTTCGGGTTCATCGAGGAACTGGAGAAGTGAGTTTGGGTAAAGTCCGACGATAAGGAGTGAGATAGCAAGGATCCCTGCCGGGATTTGGCAAAAGGGCCCAAAGTCCTTAACGTTTTCAGAACTGGTGTGGCTAACCGGTGGTCCTTGGAAGGTCTGGCGATAAGCTCTTAGCATGTAAACGGCACTGATAACAACACCCCAGAGAGCTAGAATAGTTGCGGTTTGGACATAGCCGAGACACTCGCCATCGTAGTTGTTGAATCCCGAAAGGAACACGAGGACTTCGCCGGAAAAGTTTGCCAAACCTGGAAGTCCAATTGATGCCATTCCGGCAAGACCGAAAAGAAAAGCGAGGCGTGGTGCGGCTTTAGCGAGACCTCCCAGTTCAGCGAGTTCAACCGTCCCAGTCTTCCTGCGAATCGTGTCGGTGAGCATGAAGAGGAGTGCGATGCTGATCCCGTGAGCGAACATCAAAACCACTGCAGCAGGCTTGGCGAGCGGATTGGCTTCAAAGCTTCCGGCTTCAATCAAAGCCGCGAAAGCTAAGAAAATATACCCCATGTGCATCACCGAGGAATTTCCAAGGATCATATCAAGACGCTTTTGGTTGATTGTGACGAATCCCACCCAAAGAATATTACAGAGAAGAAGAACGATGAGACAAACGAGCCAATCTTGCATTCCAGTCGAAACTATCGGGTAGAGTCTGATTAAACCATAGAGGCCGAATTTTTTAAGAACGCCGGCGTGGAGCATCGCAACTGGAGCTGGTGCTGAGGCATATGCGGGAGCTGCCCAAGAATGAAAGGGAAAGAGAGAGATCAGAACTCCAAAGCCTACGATTAGAAGGGCCGCGATTCCTGATTGGGCATCCGGTGAGATTGAGGAGGCGAGAAGATCGTCGAAAAGCCAGGTGTCTGAACCACTCGCTGAAACAAGCCAAATTAGGCCTGCTAAGAGAATGATAGAACCCAAAGCGAGATAGATCGTGAT
>JAQWSX010000059.1 GCA_029242935.1 Akkermansiaceae bacterium | reverse complement strand
GATCGGCGATATCATGAATGAGCTTGGAATGGAAACCGAAGCCATCCAATGGTGGGGATCCTTCATGGATCTTGATCCAAGTAATCGCGAATATGTTGATTGCACCCTGCGGGTCGCATCGACTATGAAACCCGGCGCGGCGCAGAACTTTCTCAAAACTCGTGCCGCAGCAGACACTGATTACCACGGAGCCTACGCTGCTGAACTCGCGAACCTTCTCTTTCGGGCTGACGATCTCGATGGAATGCAATCGCTTCTCAAAAAAGCCCGTGATCGGGCAGATCGAACACCTTTCCGATCTTGGGGTATGGGTGAGTGGCCTGCTCGCTCCTGGCTTGAGACTGCCAAGAGCTCTAAAGATTGGCCTGATGCCAAAAAAACGGGTGTTTATAGCATGATCCGGGATCTCCGGATCGGGAGGGTGAGCGCTGAAGCCGGGCTGGATCTCCTCAGCACCACCGCCAAATCGACCGATCGACTTCTTACCGCACAAGCTCTCATCACAACTGCCGACCAACATTATGAATCATGGAGACGAATCTACCCCTACGCTCAGGCGGCTCTTGCTCGCAAAGATTTCCCGCTTGGGACCACCATCCTGAACGGGCTCCTGAACACCATCCGTTCAGTCGGTAATTCCGAAATAACGGATGCCCGAAAACTCCTCGGCAAAGCTTATCGAGAAATGGGAACCCTGAGTGCCGATATTCCCGCAGACAGCCCGATTGCTCCGCTCCTGCAAATCATCCTCCACCTTCGTCTCGGAGATAACGAGCGAGCCGAGGCTAGCTATTACCAAAATCGGGAGCTTTTTGACAAGCACCGCCATGAAGTTCCGGTGGAACTTCTTCTCTTTGGTGCAGAAATTCACATCGCTCAAGGAACTCCCGTAGACCATAATCGAGCGGAAGACATCCTTCGTGGGTGGATGCTAAAGTTCAGCGAATCTGAAAAAGTGGATGTTCGCGATAAGTCCCAAATTCAGCTTCTTCTAGCACGTAACTATCAGCGAGCTAGGCAATATGATATTGCCCGTGCGGAGTTTACCACCGCTCTAAATCTCTATAAAGAACAGCCAGAAGCCATCGAAGCACGATTCGGAATTGGTGAGACTTACATGGCTCAACGGGTCTACGATCAGGCGGCAGAGATCTTCACAACGCTTTCAGAAAACCCCAATCCCTCCATTTCCATTCGAGCAAATTTTCTTCGAGGAGTGCTCGCTATTCGACAAGAGGACAATGAACAAGCACGTCGAATTTTCCTCTCGGTCTTAGAGCAGGCTCCGGATACCAAGCTCGCCAACAAAACACTTTATAACCTCGCCGAAGTTTACGGGATCGAACAACGGTTTCTCACCCAACTAGAGACGCTCCGCACCGTGGGACGCCTCGGACAGGAATCGAAACTCTGGCATGCTCCAGGCAAGGCTCTTTCAGTCGTCGTGCAGGACCCGGATTTGGGAATCAGCCGCGGCGATACACGCATCCCCGTCATCGTCCGCACTGAGCCTGGAAATGATCGTGAGGAATCTTTCCTAACAAGCGGAGGAGCCGGTAAAGGAATCTTTCTCACTGAATTCCCCACTACCCTTGGCGAGGCAAATATTGGAGATGGAATCCTTCAGGTCACCGGAGGGGACATCATTTCAGTCGATTATCCCGAGGAGTTTAAAAAACAGTTCCAATTTGAATTCCTAAGCAACACGCGTCTCCGCATCGCTTCCGACGGATCACTCGAAGTCGCCAGCAGCGAGATCATTAATGAAGATGACGCGAGTTTCACTGACGTCCTTAAAAAAGAAATCGCAGAAAAAAAAGAGGAACAATCACGCTCTGCTTCTCGCCCGAGAAATCAGGTCAAACCCGGCAACCTAATCTACCTTCAGGTTAAGGATGGGGACCGAGATCTTACAGACGCACCAGATAAGGTCAGCGTAAAACTCTCCACCTCAAGTGGTGATGAAGTTCAACTCACAATCGATGAAGAGAGCCAACACGGCGGAGTCTTCCTTGGCATGTCTCGCACCGGAGAACTCCCTGCAGGAGCTAAAGCCTCAGATTCTGCTCTAGATCACAGCCCACTCAAGGCCATCGATCATTCGCTCGAAACCACCTGGCGGAGCGAACCCGACGGAGCCGCACCCAAATCCCTCTCGATCGATATGAAGGAACTTCGCCAGACTGACTCGATCACTCTCACCTCTCCCCAAATCGAGGAAGAAGCCCCAGTCCGGATGAAAATTCGAGGAAGTCACGACGGACGTTTTTGGTTCAACCTTGCTTCATTCCCCCCACCCAAACCCGCCATACCTCTAAAGTTCCCGGAAGCTGGCATGCACCTTCGGGTCTTTAAAACTTCAGCCAAAAGCCTGAAGGAAAATTACTCATGGCCAAATATCTCTGACCTCATTCAAAAAGTAGAACCAACAGAGGTCACCAAAGTAGAATCCCTCTCCTGGCAGGCCCCAGAGGAAAGCACGGACGCCTACTTCCTCCTTTGGTCTGGCCCACTTGTCCAGGAACGCGAAGGAGCTCTACGTATCGAGGTGACTGGACGAAACACCGCCGTCATGCTTAATGGACAGGTGGAGATGCCGGTTCGCGAAGGCGCTCAAAGTATCGATCTCTTTCTTCCTCGGGGAATTCACAATCTCAATATTCTTACTATCGCGACTCCGGAGGCGAACTCAGTCGAAGCGAAAATAGCTCGTGAAAATCGCCAGTCATCAGTCGTGAAAATGCGGTCATTTATGGCCGCTGATTTCGATCCGGATTCTGTAACGGACATTTCAGATTTCAAACCGGTTCCTCCTTCTAAAATCACTCAGGAAGAAAATCGCTGGAGCCTCTCAATGCCTTCACGCGAGCTAAGGTTTATTGACTTTGAATTCCTTGAGTATCGCGGTGAGGCGATCGCTATTAGCAACGTGGAAATCTCAGGCGGTGATCTAAAACACATCCCACCTGCAGCCGACGTCCTCGAACTCGCAAGTAATGATGTCCTCGAACTCGCACCTGGGGACACTGTCACTGTCTCTTATCTTGATGAGCTCACTGCTGGTGCTGAGCAACGAAACCGCCTCCTCACAAAGTCTCTCACTGCAACCTACTACAACGGCCAAATCACACCGATTAGTTATGACTTCAATCGTAGCGGCAATGGCTCTGTAAAAGGGACCCGCAAAGAACTTCTCCGTATCGAACCCGGCGAGCGAATCGTTGCTGAGATTGTCGACTTTGATTTGGACGTCGGCCTTGATCGAGATGAGATTGAGATGGAGATCCAAGTTAATTCAGGCCCCCATTTCAAGTTCACGGCAACCGAGACTGGTGCCTCGACAGGGGTCTTTCTCGCTGAAATCGACACAGCCGCTGAGGCCAGCGAAGGAAAGATCGTCGTCAAGCAAGGCGACAAAGTCTACCTTCGTTACAAGGACGGACAGAACATCTTCCCTGGCCATGCTTTTTATCGTGAGACAACCGTCCTCTTAAATGAGCCAACCGAAGCCCGGATCCAAATTGTCGATAGTGAAACCCCGGTTGAGGGCGCCATGAGATTTCTCCCGGTTGAAGAGCCTCGCCCACAAGACCATATCAGCAAAGTGGAGTATCGACTCCCCCTTACTATCGAAGTCATTGATCCCGACCGCGCCAAGGATTCCCGCAGTACAGTGCTTGTTGACGTTATGACCACCCAAGGGGCTAAGACCCAAGTCGAGTGTGTCCTATCGCGCGCCTTCGCTACTCCGAACGAAGCCCTTTCCGAGTCTCGTAACCCAGCTCTTTTAGAAGGCCGTTTCGTTGGACAGATCCCACTCCTCTTGGGATCGCCACAAAGCATCACGATGGTTCCCGAAGACGGCACTTTGCCAAAAGGCGGACTCGGGAAAATCATTATTCCGACCGAGCCCGACCCTGAAACCGAACTCGATAATGGACCAACTAAATCTAAAGCCGCACTGGCTGTCCTAAGCGTTGTTGGCACGGACCAATTCACCGCCATCTACCAGGACAACTCACGGCCCGATGACTCCAAAATTGCTCTGAACGCTGCCGCAAAACTTTTCTCCGCTGCTAGCCTCGAAATCACCAATAAAGAATATTTAGAACCCGCCGAAATCGCACACGTCGGCAAGAAACTCTTCCTTCGCCTTTCCGATCCAGATCTCGATATTTCGAAAAAGCGAGATATGGCGATAGTGCGAATTATAACCGAAAGCGGTGAGGACGAAACGGTCGAACTAGAGGAAACTCTGACACACAGCGGTGTATTCAGTGGATCATTCCCCCTCCAGGCGAATCCCAAACCGGAGCCCGGAAATTTCGAAGGAAAAATCGAATGTTTCTTCGGCGATCAGATCACCGCGGGATATCTTGATAACGTCATTCAAACTATCGACGGACAACCAATTATTAAACGTATGCTGCCGGTTGCTATTGGCACTGATGGCGTGATG
>JAQWSX010000027.1 GCA_029242935.1 Akkermansiaceae bacterium | reverse complement strand
AAACATTGTTGAGACAAAATATATTGCTTCGTCGGTCAACCGATTGACGCCAGAAAGAAAAGACCTGATCTCCCATGTGGAGAGTAAACTGAGTTGCGTTTGGATGAAAAGCAGCCTGCTCCCTTCGCAAATCAATTCGTTTCAGTAACTTTTTCAAAACACTGGCATGAGGAGATTCTTCGTTGTCGAGTTCGATCCTCAACTCGTCCGCATCCCATTGATGACGATTAATCCGACGATTCATCCCAGAATTGATCACACCATCTCGATCATTCCGAGTTCCCAGTAGGCTATGAATGTAGAAAGCCGGCACTCCTTCTAAGCCCAATAAGATGGTGTGTGCGCATAGAAATTTCTCTTCGGTTTGAAGCGCATCAAAGAGGCTGATGTTAATCTCGTATGGCCGTTTTTTCCCATCGGAAAGAGCGCGCTCGGAGACGAGCCCACCAAATTCAACCATTTTGCCCACCATAGATTGAATCTCGTCATGCGACAATAAGCCCTCTGCCGGCCTGAGCCCGATCCCATCGTGCGATGCGATAAAATTAAAATACATCGTCCCAGGCTGAGCCGGAGGCATCCTCATTAACCACTGAATCAAACAGCGACAATCTCCGTAAGTCAGGGAATACAAAAGAAGCGGAGGAAGCGAAAAATTATAAATTCCATGTGCCTCGTTTCCATTTCCAAAATACGAAAGATTCTCCTGATTCGGAATATTGGTCTCGGTGATAATTACCGCATCAGGCTTGACGTGCTCTATCAAAGTCCGGAACAGACGAACCAACTCGTGGGTCTGCGCAAGATTGATGCACTTGGTTCCAAGCTCCTTCCAAACAAAGGCCACAGCATCAAGGCGGAAGACACTGATCCCGTGATCGAGATGACTCCGGATAATTTTCACCAACTCGACAAGGAAATCGTGATCACGGAAATTGAGATCAACTTGATCATGCCCAAAAGTGCACCACACGTGTTTTATTCCCGATGGCGTTGGAGTGGGACGCAAAAGAGGGCTTGTGCGCGGCCGCACCACCTCGCAGAGATCTTCAAGTGGTGATACTTCCAAAAAAAAACGGCGTCCCGGTTCCTCATCCCTCTCGAATTGCTGAAACCATTCGTGCGAAGTCGAACAATGGTTCGCGACAAGGTCGGACATGATCCGATAATCTTGCGAGAGATTTTCGAGATCTGACCAATCACCTAAATCAGAATTGACCTGATTGTAGTTAGAAATCGAAAATCCATCATCTGAAGTCCAAGGAAAGTAGGGCAAGACGTGAACGATTGAAATCGAATCGCCCAATCTCTCTCTTACAAACGAAGCCAACTCCTTCAGTGGTGCACCTTCGGTTGGCACAATCGAATCCCCGTAAGTGATCAGCGCGACGTCCTTCTCAGACCAGTGATTGGCAAAAGGAACCGGCTCGAAAAAGTGCTCATGTAAGCGCATCGCATCAATCAAACGCCCCACCAGAGCCGAATGATCCCCCTCCCCGTATATCGAGGCAAGATGAGTCTCGATGCGAAGGTTAAGGTGGTCCAGCGGGCTCATTTTCGAGTAAATTCCTTCTGGTCTGCTTCCACCGCTTCGATCAAGCGCTCGTAGATGTCAGGCAGCGCACTTCTTACCCGCGACCAACTTGGTATAAACGGTTTCTCATGTGGAGAACTTAAAAACTTCTTACCGGCCGCGATGATGTTTTCAGCGAAAAGTTCAACCGCCTCTTCCTCTTTATGAACGTCCAAATCCAACCCATTTATGATCGCGTCATTCTTGTAGCGTTCCACAAAATCAAGAGCATTTCGAAAGTAGGCCGCCTTAAGCGTACGGAAGACTTCCTTACTAAAAACCGTGCCCATCACCGCCATCTTGCGGTAAACCAATTTACAAATATCAATCGACATCTTTGATAATCCTTTTGCTCGATCATCAACTGAAATATCCTGATGCTTGTGATCATAGACCTCGGCAATATCGACTTGGCAAAGTTTGTTGTTGGAATAATTCCTGAACATTTCTGAAAGTGTTCCCATCTCAAGCCCCCAATCGCTCGGCATTCGGATATCCGGAATCACGCCCTTGCGGAATGAAAACTCCCCCGCCAGAGGATAACGGAAACCATCCAAATAACTTAAATAATCGCTGTCCCCGCATACCTGCTGGAGCGACTGCAATAGCGGTGTGATTAAGAGCCTCGTCACGCGCCCATTGAGGCTCCCCTCGGCAATCCGCGGATAATACCCCTTCGCGAATTGGTAGCTGAATTGTGGATTCGCCATCGGGTAAATTAAACGAGCCAGAAGCGAGCGGTCATACGTCACAATATCGCAATCATGCAGCGCGATCGCCTCCACCTTATCGGTCGCCAACATATACCCAAGGCAATACCAGACGTTTCTTCCCTTTCCTTCTTCTTCCGGCGCAAGCCCTTGTGCTTGGAGCTCAGCATCTAGGGCGCGCAGGCGAGGTCCATCATTCCAAAGAACGCGATGGTGCTGCGGGAGTTTTCCAAAGAAATCTAATGCCTCGCGATACTGGGTCTCACTCGCCCGATCCAAACCAATCACGATTTGACTTAAGTATGGAACCTTCTTCACCTCCTCAAGAATCTTTGGCATCGCCTCGGTTTCGAGTTCGGAAAAGAGCGAGGGCAGCAACAACCCCATCGGTCGTTTTTTTGAAAATCCCACAAGCTCGGCCTCCAGTTCTTCAAGAGGTCTCCTAGTTAGGTTGTGAAGCGTGGCGACAGAGCCACCTTGATGAAAATCAGCCATTGTTTGTCGTTGATTGTGGGATTTGAAGTCGATCGAGAATTTGAGTCATCATTTCAGCCCAACCGCGCGGTCCGGTTTCTTTACTGCGGAGCATGTCCTCTGCTTCTAAGATGTAATTGCCAGGCGCCTTGATAATGACCCCGATATCCGCAGTCTCCAACATCGCTAGGTCATTAGGTCGATCTCCCAGCGCGATAATCGCGACCTTCTCTTTCCGAAAATACTCCAGTGGCTTACCTTTATCAGTCTGGCCAAGAACATGAAGAAAACGCCCTCCGCGCAAAGTCCTGAGGCCACGTTCCTTAACCAACTCGCAAAATTCATCCTCCTTCTCCGGCGAATCTTGCCAGACTAACGGTTCACTAAAATGTCGGTCTGCAGACCGTTCTGCAGACTGCCGCCCCAGACCCGTCCACTGCATAATTTCAGACACCCCAAGATCCGAATATCCCTTAAACTTGAACTTTACCCGCAGCGACTTAAGAAGCTCCAGAATCTCGGCACGAGGAACCCCGAAAGTCTCGACTTTTTCGCCATCATAAATGGCCGAGCCATTTTCAACGATGTAAGGATCGAAATTCCCCAATTCTCCCCGTATCGACAACCACTCCGCTCTTGTTTTACTGGTATTGACCACGAGAGGAATCCCCGCTTCGTTCATTCGGTCTAAAACTGGCCGAGCAAGGTCAAACGAATAATCATCATGGTCCAACAACGTCCCATCTAGGTCGCTTACCACCATTAACTTCATCGTTTCATCACCCACACCCACCGTCGTAGCGCATCCCGTGCCAAATCCCGAACGCAAAAATTTCTCCCGCAATAAACTAGACAACATAATGGGTGGACAAAAAAATTCCGCACCTTCTATCGAAAGCGCGAAACCTTAAAAACGTTCGTCTAGATTACCGACGACGGCGCATACCAATCATCAAGCCACCTAAACCGAGCAAGAGAGCTGATGTTGGCTCTGGAACAGGAGCAACCGTGGTGACATTGAATGCCAGCTCGTAATTGTTACCAAAAGGTTGATTCGCTCCTTCAAACAAACTGCCATCGCTTCCCAAAATCCCTCCCGCAGTCGCACCATTCAAACCAAACCGCCCGAGAGCTGGAGTCCCAGATGTGCCGTCGGTTACAATTAAGGCATAAACCGTATCATCTGCTAAAAGCCCCCCCGAGAAGGTTCCAATCTCTTGGGCTCCAGCGGTGGATAAGGTGATCTGATTCGAAGAAGCGGCTACCAAAGTTCCAAGACCTTGAGTTCCCGCATCACCATCTGCGTCGGTCCAAAGTTCGATAGTAAAAGGCCCGAGCGATTCGTTTCCATTAACGACATTTGCTGCAAAGATGCCAATTTCAGAGAGCTGATTTTCAGCACCAATCGTTCCCGTCGTGAAGGTCTGGGTCATGGTAAGATTGGCTTGAGCCCCTCCACCGCTTGAAGGAACGTCAAGTATAACGGCACCCTGAACAAGAGAGCCGGCAAAGAAAACAGGAAGAAAATTTCGTAATTTCATAATAATGCGATCTGAAACCACCCCCCTTTTACACTCGCTTGACCGATTATTAAGAGGTTTGCACAGGTCTTTTTGCAAGACCAGTTAGGGTTTCTTTCTCTTCAGGTCGTGAGTGTAGCCCCTTAATTCAGTCTCTCACTTTTCCACAAGCGAAACATTCCCAAAGGATCGTTCGTTTCCTTAGCTCATGAACCTTACTCGGCTAACCCTCTTTTTCCCTTCACTCATACTCGCGACCGAACCCGTGACTCTCGATCTTAATGACCGAACGACCCACCAGGTCATCGTGGATCGTGAACAAAATCAATATTTGGGCCACCCTACTACAACCTTGCTTGAGGACGGCAAAACGATCCTTTGCGTTTACCCTAAGGGACACGGGAAAGGACAAATCGTTTACAAACGCAGCACGGACGGCGGCCTCAGCTGGAGCAAACGCCTTCCAACTCCGAAAAGTTGGTCCACTTCTAGAGAAGTTCCCACCATCCACCGAGTAATTGGTCCGAATGGTAAAAAGCGCCTGATCGTCTGGTCTGGTCTCTATCCCGCGCGTCTCTCGGTCAGCGAGGATGATGGTGCCAGCTGGAGTGAGCTTAAGCCCGCCGGTGAGTGGGGAGGGATCGTGGTTATGGGATTTGTGGAAGCGCTTAAAACAGGCGCCGGCCACTACCTCGCAATGTTTCACGACGACGGCCGCTTCTTCGACAAGAAGCCGGTCAAAAATAAACTCCGAACTTTCACTCTTTATCAAACAAAGTCCACCGACGGCGGGTTAACTTGGTCGCAGCCCGAAGCTGTTTACAAATCATCCGACGTCCATCTTTGCGAGCCCGGTTGCATTCGCTCTCCCGACGGAAAAACTCTCGCTGTTCTTCTTCGCGAGAACGCGCGACGCAAAAACTCCCATATCATCTTTTCGAGAGACGAAGGAAAAACCTGGAGCACTCCCCGCGAACTCCCCCTCACTCTCACCGGTGACCGGCACACCGGAAAATATGGACCAGATGGTCGCCTCTTCCTGTCCTACCGTTGTATCTCCCCCAAAGCAAAAGCCCAAAACCGCCCGTTCGAAGGCGACTGGGTCGGTTGGGTCGGAACTTGGGATGATCTGATTCAAGGAAACTCCGGACAATATTTTTTCCGACTCAAAGATAACACCAAGAACTACGACACCTCATATCCCGGGGTGGAAATTCTCCCGAATGGCACCTTCATTACCACAACCTATGGCCACTGGATCAAAGGGCAGTCTCCCTACATTCTTTCAAGCCGATTTCAGCTTCAAGACCTTGATGACTTAGCTAACCAAGCAAAGAAATAGTATCAACAAACCGAAAACTGGTATCCTAACCGAACCAGCTTCCACCTTTTGATCTTGCCGCGAAATCTCCTAATCTGCGGCGTGTTTCTCTCCCGACTTATCCTCGTTTCTCTTCTTGGCTTACCTACCGTCCTTGCCAATCCGGTAATCACGGAATTTCTCGCCAGCAATATCAATGGTCTCACCGATGAAGACGGAGACACCTCTGACTGGATCGAGCTTCACAACCCAACCTCTTCGACGCTTAATCTCGAAGGATGGCAACTAACCGACGATCGTTCTGAACTCTCTAAATGGACTTTTCCAGCGACCACAGTTCCGCCGGACGCCTATCTCGTAATCTTTGCCTCAGGAAAAAATCGAACTGCCGCCGACTCCGAGCTCCATACCAATTTCAAACTCTCAGCCGAGGGAGAATCATTAATACTCGTCTCTCCCGATGGAGTTTCATCCAGTTCTTTTGAATTCCCGTCTCAAGTCGCTGATTTTTCCTACGGAGCCACTCCCGCAAATAACACTCTCACCCTGATCTCCGATTCTGCCCCAGCACGCGTTCTCGTTCCCGATTCCTCAGATAACGGGACCGTCTGGAGAAATCCAACTTTCGACGATTCCTCGTGGCGCGAAGGCAACCTTGGTGTGGGCTTTGAGAGAGGGAGTGGATTCGAAGATGAAATCAACCTCGACCTCGAAGGAGAAGCTTGGGGTATCAACTCAAGCTTTTACCTTCGCATTCCGTTCGCTCGCGAAATTGACACCGCTGGCATCGAATCTCTCACCCTCAGAGTGAAATATGATGACGGATTCGTTGCCTTTCTCAACGGAACTCGTGTCGCCGCTGCCTATTCCCCAGACATCCTCGATTGGAATTCTAACTCCACTAGTAGTCGTCCAGACTCCCAAGAACTGCAATTTCAGGATTTCGATCTCACCGCCCACCTCGACCTTCTCGCCCCCCATAATAACCTCCTCGCCATTCACGGTCTAAATCAATTCTCCGATAGTGACGATCTGCTCATCCGACCTCAATTAACCGCCACTGTCACCGATACAATAAGATCAACAATTGGTTACTTCTCCGTACCTTCTCCAGGAATCATCAATTCTGGGAGTAACGACTCTGAGCCGATTGGAGCCCCATCGGGAGAAGTGGTCGTCTCGGAACCATCCGGAGTAAAAACAGCGGCGATGACCGTTACTCTCTCCACTAAAAATCCAAGCGAAATTCGCTACACGCTTGACGGTAGCACACCTAACCCTTCCAGCCTGCTCTATTCTTCACCACTAACACTTTCTAACCCAACTCTTCTCCGAGCACGAGCCTACGAAGCTAATCGCTCCGCCGGCCCGATCGCTACTGGAGATTATGCTTTTCTTGATTCCTCTCTTAGCAGCTATCTTTCCGATATCCCTGTTCTTGTCATGGATAATTTCGGAGCAGGAGCCTACCCCAACAAAGGACGATCCAACGATGGCCGGAACATTCGACAGCGCCCGCGACAAGCGAACGTCATGAGCATCTTTGAAACCGCTCCAAACGGACAACCCTTTTCACAACCTGCTACCTTAGAAAGTCGCAGCGGCTGTAGGGTTCGAGGCTCAAGCTCTAGTCAATTTCCACGGAAACCACTGTCGATCGAGTTCTGGGACCACGATAACTCGGAACGCAAGCTTTCACCATTTGGCATGGAGAAAGAAGCCGACTGGATCCTGAATGCTCCCAACCCAACTTACGACCGAGCCCTCATTCACAACCCTGTGTCTTTTGGCTTCGCCAAACTTATCGGAGCATTGGCCCCCGAATCCAAAGTGATCGCGGTTTTTCAAAACACCAACGGGGGTAAGGTCAATCTATCTAACCTTGAAGGGATTTACATTTTTTCGGAGAAAATTGAACGAAACCGTGCCGGAGCTGACTTTAAAAAACTAAATAACTCTGCCACCGATGGAGGGTGGATGCTCAATATCGACCGCATGTCTGCTATTCCCGAAGGACTGTCAGCCAATACCATCCAACCGAACTTCCACGCTGCAGGACCGAACGGAATCCTCCAAATACCCGACGATGAACAAAACTCTAGGGGCTCACAATCAGTCGATGATATCTCGGAATACTATCATTCCTATCTCAACTTCCACAGTCCCGACGGCTACTCGATTGATCAAAATCAACGGAGTATCATCCAATCAAAGGTCCGGGCTATGGACAGGGCCGTCTGGGCACCAAATTTCTCAGATCCCGTTGTGGGATACCGAGCTCATCTTGACCCCGATAGTTGGGCCCGTACTTTCACTGTTCATAATTTTGCCAAAAATCAAGACGCCCACGTTCTTTCGACATACATCTATCAAGAAGAATCCACAGCTCTTATCAAAATGGGTCCAGTCTGGGATTTCGACCGGGCTTACACCTGGAAAGGATCTGCACAGTCCACCCCGCTCTGGGCTGCTGACCGTGACTGGTACGATGGCTTATTTGACGATGCCGACTTCCGTCAAATCCATCAGGACCTTTGGCAAACGGCCCGGCTTAAAACCATCACCAATGTCGCCCTGCAAAATCTCGTCGATAATGCAGCCTCCGGCCCCAACGCCAGACAAGTTTCGGCCAGTGGCTTAGGCTTTTCCACTTGGAAAAGCCGGATCTCCTCTCTCCGTAACTGGGTCGTCTCCCGAGCCAATTATTTAGACGCCCGCTACGAACCACTTCCCAACCTCTCCCCCAGTCGCGAAGAATTTCTTGAGTCCATCCAAATCAACATGGAGCCAACTCAAGGCGGTTCCACTTATTTCACCACAGATGGTAGTGATCCACGCGACTACAATGGAGCTATCTCGCCCACTGCCTCGGCCTATTCAGTGCCAATCACTCTGAATTCTCGTACTCGCATTATTGCACGCACCAAAGATGGTTCTCGCTGGAGTGGTCCAGTCGAGCGTAATTACTTTCGCACTGCCGATCTCCCCCAACTCGTAGTCAGTGAAATTCACTACCATCCCCTCGGCCCTTCCCCGGCCGAACTTGCGTTGGGATTTAAAGCAGCCAAAGATTTTGAATTCCTTGAGATCATGAATACCGGAGGTTCAGAAATCTCTCTTTCAAATCTCGCCCTTGATGGCGGAATCACTTTCAAGTTTCCTGGAATTTCTCTCCTGGCTGGCACTCGCATCATTGTGGTCGCGAATCTTGATGCTTTCACTTTTCGCTACGGAACAGGGCATCGGGTTGCTGGAGAATTCTCGGGCTCACTTGGAAACTCTGGTGATCAAATCATTATCCGAGAAACCCTCCTCAATCTTGAACTTCTAAATTTCTCATACTTTGATTCCCTTCCATGGCCCGTGTGTGCCGATGGCGTGGGATATAGCCTTATCCTTAGAAAGCCGAGAACCAGCCCGGATCACGACCAAGCTAGTAATTGGCGCTGCAGCGCACTACCTGGTGGTAATCCTGGAACTCAAGACGGACGCCCAGCGTTTGTTGGGATCGCTAACCTCGATAACGATGGCGACGGACTTAGCGCTCTTCTCGAGCATTTCCTCGGAACTTCTGACTCCCTCTCAAGCGAAGGGCAGGGCAACTACCAACTCAGCTACCTCACTCTTCCCAATGGAACAACCTACCCAACTTTCAAAATAATCCACCCTATCGGAGCGGATGATATTACCCCCGATGCCTTCTGGTCAATCGATCTTGAAAACTGGTCTAATTCAAAAAACGACCGAATCTTAATTAGTGAACGCCCAAACGGCGATGGTACCATCACCTCGATATGGCGCTCCAACTCGAATACAAAGGTTTCTCCGCAGTTTTTCAGACTACAAGTCACTCAAAACTAATTCAGCAATCTCATTTAAGGCTTCTCCACCTAACGGAGCCACTGCTGCGTCGCTCAGGCGGATAGAATCCACCTCCCAATCTAAATTGGGGCATGACTGCACTGCATCATCAAACGCCACTAAACTCGTCTTCTAATTTGAGAGATCCCACGTGGCCGGCCCGCCAAAAATAGTCTCGCCACTTACAGTATGAACAAAAAACAGGCACGCGAGAGCAAATGCTCCACGTTGACTTGGATTCATCATCACAATGAAACTGCCTGACTTCTCAAGAATCACAAAAAATGATGACTGGTCTAAAAACCAGCCAGATACCCGCCTCACTTCGATAATTCATTTAGCGGGAAACGGATGAAATACAACTCAGTCACCCCCTCATAAAGAACTCCGATCTTCTCATCCCCCACTGGAGCAAGGCTCGAATAACCATTTCCAAGCCTAGCATCGTAAAGCGTGTGCCACTTCTCCGGCCAGGTCATCCCCTCATCTTCCGAAACCTTAATCGTCGTATTGTATCGTCCCCTCGTTGTGTTCGGATTGGAAAAATACAACCGATCTTCAATTCGGATTAAACTTGCCATGCACACCGGCTCACGAAGCCCAGTGCGATCAGTCGGGTGAAGCTCCCAGGTCTTTCCCAAATTACGCGTCACTCCCACCGTCCTAGCCCCTCCGCGATTGTCACGGCAATTAAGCATCAAAGATCCATCTTTGAGCTCCACCACTTGAGCCTCGGTGGTGTTCGATTTAATTCCAGTCCCCATTTGCCAAGTCTTCCCCCGATCCTGACTAAACATAATCGAAGAATACGGCGTCCTTTTTGGGCCTGCCTGAAACTGGGCAGCAAACACTAGGGTCCCATCCTTCATCGTGATTCCCGCACCTGGCCCCTGTAAAAGAAAATGCCACTCTGGCTTTTTTAATTCCTTGGTCAGA
>JAQWSX010000017.1 GCA_029242935.1 Akkermansiaceae bacterium | reverse complement strand
ATGGGATGCCTGTTCTTTGGAATCGTGATTTCTTTAAGAGGGCGATAAGACCAGAGTTTTTTCGATTCGTATCGGCGGTTTTGCCAATCTTCATTGAGGGCCTTGGAGGTGGTTACTTTTTCACCCTCCGCGAATTGTTTTTGGATTTGGGACACGCGTTTATCATTCGGCCAGGGTGCTCCGGCTTTGATCCAATCACGAATGATCCAAGTGTCCTCCTCGGAGAGTTTGTCGGCTTCCTTGGGTGGCATTTCGTAGTCCTCCACGGTCCGGGTAGTGACAAGATAAAGTTGGCTTTTTGAGGAATCGCCGGGGACGAGAACTTTCGCTCCAAATTCATTTCCCCCCTTGAGGAGAGCTGCGCGATTTCGCATGTCTAAGCCGCCTTTGATCTTCTTGCCTTCTTCACCATGGCAAGCCATGCAGCGTGAGGAAAAGAGAGGTTTGACTTTGAGAGCAAAGAGCCTCTCACCCTCAGTCGATTCAGCAGCCAAGTGAAAGTTGGTTAATAAAAGAAATATTGGGGAAAAAGGTTTCAATGGTAATCGAGCGCTAGGAGATGTTTAGGAGCTTCTTTGTAATACGAAAAGATACTGACTTTCATCATCAAAAATTTCATTCGGCAGGGTCATGTTGGATGTCGGGGTAATCAGAAAGTGCAATTGCTAAGCCTTCAAATAAATCGAAACTATTTCCGTTTGCAGAAGTGCAATCAAAATAGCCATGTTCTTCTGGTTTTCCCTTTGAAATATTACATTCTTGGATGTCCGTTGTCTTGAAAAAGGGGAGCAATTCTGTGTATAAAAAAAGCATTATGCGTCTCGAGGAGAGAGTTTTTTCAAAC
The DNA here is from genome assembly GCA_029242935.1 of Akkermansiaceae bacterium. GTDB lineage: Bacteria > Verrucomicrobiota > Verrucomicrobiia > Verrucomicrobiales > Akkermansiaceae > SW10. The sequence continues at coordinate 14,091 of JAQWSX010000017.1, read as the reverse complement.
GCTTAGTCTACATAAGCACGAACATTGTGGAGTGAAATCAGAGGCAGATGCGGTTGGTAAGACTGACCATGATTTCTTTTCCAAGCCTCGGGCCGACGCTTATAGAGATGATGATCTAATGGTGATGGCTACTGGAAAGCCTTTGGTCAATCGGATCGAAGCCTCTCCTGAGATCTTTAAATCTCCGCGTCCGTATCGAAGCGGCAGCTCATAGTCTTGCTTCTTCGTCTCAAACAATTTCTGAGATTGCGTTGGGGTGCGGCTTTCATGACCATGCCCACCTTAGCCGAAAATTCCGAAAGATTATGCATCTTTCGCCAACGCAATATCGCTCCGCCAATAAGTTGTCTCGAGACTACTAAGTTTTTTCAGAGACTCATGAAAATCATACGTCTGTGGCTTCTATGAGAAGATGAAGAGGGTCTCGATACTCCCTCGCTGGATTAGAGATTAAGACGAGCCATTATTTGCTCAACAAGCGTTTGTGGTGATTCGACCACATTGAGAGCGAGGACATTTGTAGGGACCTCCAAAGTTTCAAGTTGCGACTGCAGAAGTCCGGGTGGCATATAGTGTCCGCTCCTTTGATTGATTCGGTCTGCTAGGAGTTCGGGGGAACCATGGAGAAAGATGAATACGGCTTCTTTGAGAATTGCGCGATAGCTGGCTTTCAGAGCCGAGCACGCGATGATGGTAAGATCATCAGCTTCGTGGATGATGGAGGCGAGAGTCTCTAGCCAGCCCTGGCGATCCTCGTCGGTTAGGGGGATTCCTGAAGACATTTTGGCGACATTTTCGGGAGGATGAAAGTCGTCACCATCTAGAAATCTTCCTCCAGTCTTTTGAGCGAGAAGCTTTCCCACGGTTGTCTTTCCTGAGCCGCTGACTCCCATGATTACAAGAGATTTCATGAAACCACGAACCAGACAATTGAGGCGAGAGTAATTCCAATGAACGCTACTGCTGTTGAAACGACGCTCCAGGTTTTGAGAGTTTCTTTTTCAGTCATGCGGAGATATCGACTTACCATCCAGAAACCACTGTCATTGACATGTGAAAAGCCGGCTGCACCACAGGCGATGGCAACCACGATCAATGAGAGTTTGGCGTCGGACAGATCGAGTTTGTCAAGGATAGGCGACATTAGGGTGGCTGCCATAACCATGGCGACGGTGGCTGAACCTTGCGCAATCCGGGAGATTGAGGAAAAGAGGAAGGCCAGCAGAAGAGTAGAGATGCCGAGGCCGTCCAGGGCATTTGCGAGGGCATCTCCGACTCCGGAGGCACCAAGCATTCCTTTGAAAACTCCACCCGCACCGGTGATGAGAATGATGACTCCAGCTGGGCCGAGGGCCCTCGTGGAGACCTCCATGAGGGTATCGCGGGAGGCACCGCGTTTCGTCCCAAGAAGCCAAAGACTGAGGCAAGTGACGAGGAGGAGAGCGATGATGGGATGACCAAGAAATGAAATTGTTTGTTGCCATAGAGGCGCTGATCTTAGGAGTTCGTTGAGCTCAACAGAGCGGTCACTTTTTTCCAGTCCTGCGGGTAAGCTGCTGCCCACGGATTGCTCCACCATCGAGCCTGCGACGATCAGAACGATAGGGAGGAGCAAAATAGTTGCGATCATGCCAAACGAGGGAGGATTTTTTTCCTCGGTGGTTTCAAGTTCAGGAGGATCGATGTGAATGGTGGCGGCTATGCGCCCTCCGAAGGAGATTCCGGAGAGGATTGCGGTGGGAATCCCCACGAGGAGGCTGTAAAGAATGACGGTTCCAATCGGGATGCCAAAAGTATAAGCGACCCAAGTTGGTCCAGGAGTAGGGGGGACGAAGGAGTGAGTGACCATCATCCCGGCAAGAAGTGGCATTCCGTAAACAGTGACTGATTTTCCACTCCGGCGGGCGAGCGCATAAATAATCGGAGCGAGAATAACGAGGGCGACATCAAGGAAGACTGGGATGGAAATGAGAAAACCGGAAAAGAGCATGGCCCAAGTTGCCCGTTTTTCGCCCGTGATGCGGAGCATTCCGTTGGCAAGGCTTTGAGCTCCGCCGCAGTGTTCGATCATTGCGCCAAAGATTGCGCCAACTCCGATGATGGTGGCGATGAAACCGAGGCTGGAGCCCATGCTGTTTTTTATAGTTTCGCCGATATCGGTCATGGACATTGTCCCGGAAGCCAAGCCTACAAAGATGCTGGCAAGGAGGAGGGAGATGAAGGCCTGGACCCTGAATTTAAGAATTAGGACCAGAATAAGGACGATGGCGGCGACAAGGGTGGCGATTAGTCTTCCGGCGCTTGCCTCGGCGAGGACAAGGTAATTCAGAGCGTTCATCATAAGGCATGCAGCACACCCCAAATTGGAAAGCGCTGGAAGGTAAATCTGCAATCGTTGAGAGAAAGGACCGGAGGTCTAAGGGGACGCCTGAGATTTATTAAGCATCAATTATTTGCCGGTGGTATTTTGATTGTCGGTATTGAATACCGTGAAATTGCTAGGAGACATCGAGGCGAATCATAGAATTTGCATGTCGTTTAACGGATGATTTATCCGTTTAGGGAGTGAGGGGGTCTTAAAAAAAGGGGTGACTAAATAACAGATTTGCAATCCCGCAACCTAAAGTTGTTAGAATGCATCTTTTTTAAGAAATTTTCAAAAGCGGTGTTTTCATGTGCTGTCGAAAGAAATCGGCACCCCAACTGAAACTAAACAATTAAAACTATGAAAATTACTACCGCCCTCTTTGCCGCTGCTGCATTCCTCCTTCCTGTCTCAGTGCAGGCCGAGCCCAAGGCCACCAAAACAGTCGTCGAGATCGCTGCTGGCGCTGAAGACTTCTCGACGCTCGTTGCTGCTGTGAAAGCAGGAGGACTTGCCGGAGCTCTTTCCGGTGATGGTCCATTCACTATCTTCGCTCCCACCAACGCCGCGTTTGCGAAGCTTCCTGAGGGGACGGTAGCGACTCTCCTCAAGCCTGAAAATAAGGGGAAGCTCGCTTCAATCCTCAAGTATCATGTCGTTTCCGGTAAAGTCATGGCAGCAGATGTGAAAGCTGGGAAGGTCAAGACCCTGAATGGTGCAAAGGCCACTATCGCAATTGCAGGTGGCAAGGTCACCATCGATAAGGCGAACATCGTGAAAACAGACATCGTCGGAACAAACGGAGTGATCCACGTCATCGATTCAGTAATTCTTCCTGCTGCAAAGTAAGACTTTTTGTTTGTTCATAAAGTGCATTGGCCCGTTCCCTCGATTGAGGGGGCGGGCTAACTTTTTGTGAGGTGTTTAATAGAGGGGTCGGTGGGAGCTTCGATCACTAGCCTGTTTCTGGTAATCGGGTGGCAAAATTCTAGCGACTTTGCTTGTAAAAGCATCCGGGTTCCGATTCCCAGTTTTTCTCCGAATTCTTTACAAAGATTTTGGTCGCGATAGCGAAAATCGCCAACAATCGGATGCCCAGAGCCAACGAGATGTCGCCGGATTTGGTGAAAGCGCCCCGAGTGAGGAAAGGCCTCAATGAGTGTAAGTTGTTGCGTCTTTTTTTCAAGGACTCGGAAGGACGTCCTCGCCGTTTTTTCAGGGGCGTCGGGAGTCTTTTTTAGGGGGGTATGGCACGTCCATTTTTCTTTAGAGGGATGTCCATGAACCATCGCTAGGTATCTTTTTTTGACCCTTCTCTTTTCAAAATCCTCTCGAAGTTTTCGAGCTGCTCCACGATTAGTTGCAAAAACGACTACGCCGGAGGTTGGCTGATCGAGCCGATGAATAACACGAATTTTCTCTTCAATTTGATCGCGGAGAATTTTCATGGCAACAAGATCGTCAGCTTTTGGATGATCAGACGGGTGGACAAGAAAGCCTGGTGGTTTGTCAATTGCGACAAGCCACTCATCCTGAAAAAGGATAGAAAGTGAGATCATTTTGACGCCTGTGGATCGAAGAGCGAAACAAGCTTAGGTTGAGAGATAATCTCGCCCAGAGTGTGGGAATTCATGACATCAAGGAACGCGCGTTGGGCTTGCGCAAAGATTCCTTTGAGCCGACAGGCAGGTGCGATGCGGCAGGCTCCGCCAATGCCGGTTTCGCAATCGATAATCTTTGGGTTTGTTTCACCTAAAAAGAGCAGTTCGCCAAGACGGATGTCTTCTGGTTTGCGCGCCAGTTGAACTCCGCCTCCCCTACCGCGTTGTGCGTTGAAGAAGCCGCATCGGATCAATTCCTGGCAGACCTTTGAAATGTGATTGTGCGAAAGCTTATAAGCTTCGGCAATCTCGCGTGCGGTGACCCAACGCTCCGGATGGAGCGCCACGTAGATCAACGCACGGTAAAGAAAGTCTGTGTTCGCGTTTAACTTCATAAGGACCTTTGAGTTTTAACGATTTTAATCTTGGGGTAAATCCCGGAATTGATGAATCGCGGGCGAGGTTTGATTGTTTTTTGGAGTGTCAGTTGTTGTTTTTCCTGCTTTTTTGGACCGACTGATGAAGATCTTAGGCATTCTTTTTTTTACGATGTTGGCATTATGTGCCGACGAATTTCCAAAGGTTTACAACAGTGAGAGAAACCAAAAAGGGGAGCCGATCTCACCGGAAGCTGCCGCGAAGTCGTTTCAGGTGCCTGAGGGGTTCGAGGTGACGGTTTTCGCCGCCGAACCAGAGCTGCGGAATCCCATTGCAATGGCTTGGGATGTAAAGAAGCGAATGTGGGTTGCCGAGAATTATACATACGCAGAAAAGGAAAAACGGTTTGATCTTAATCTCCGTGACCGGATCGTGATTTTTGAGGATGAAGATCGCGATGGAAAAGCTGAGAAGCGAAAGATCTTTACTGATAAACTACAGATGCTCACCAGCATCGAAGTGCAACCGGGTGGGGTTTGGGCGATGTGTCCACCGCAACTTCTTTTTATTCCGGATCGTGATGGCGATGATATTCCTGACAGTGAGCCGGAAGTGATTCTTGATGGATTTACGGTGGCGAAGAGTAATTATCATAACTTTGCCAATGGTTTAAGATGGGGGCCGGACGGGTGGCTTTACGGGAGGTGTGGGGGGTCTTGCCCGGGCAATGTGGGTGTGCCGGGAACGCTGGATGATAAGCGAATTCCTCTGCGAGGAGGGATTTGGCGCTATCATCCCAAGCGGAAGTTTTTTGAGGTTATTGTGCATGGTACGACAAATCCCTGGGGGCACGATTGGGACCAACATGGCGAGGGATTTTTCATCAACACGGTGAATGGTCATCTTTGGCATATGATTCCCGGTGGGCACTTTGATCGACCGTTTGGGAGGTTCGTCAATCCGCTGGTATACGAAGCCATTCAAATGCACGCCGATCACTGGCATTTCGATAAAACGGGGAGTTGGACCAAATCAAGAAATGGAGCGGCGAATGAATTTGGGGGCGGGCATGCTCATATTGGAATGTGTATTTATCAGGGAGATCATTTGCCTGAGGAATGGCGGGGAAAATTGCTGACGTGGAACCAGCATGGAAGACGATTGAACCGAGAAAGGTTAGAAAGGCAGGGAAGTGGATATGTTGCCCGCCATGACCCGGATCAATTTTTGGCGGGAGATGAATGGTTTCGCGGGCTCGATATTCGAGAGGGACCGGACGGGGCGCTTTATGGATTGGATTGGAGTGATACGGGGGAGTGTCATGATCATACGGGAGTGCATCGGACAAGCGGGAGGATCTATCGCTTTTCACATGGAGAGATAAAAGAGGTGCCGATCGAGAGCTCCTTTAGGGATCAAAAATTTAACTACAATGGGATTGCGAGTCCCTGGGGCCGGAGGCAAGTAAGGAAGATTCTTTCTTTGGATGGTCCGGGCAATCGTTTGAGGAGATTCCCAATAGATTTTGGTGATGGAGGGGACCCTTTAAACGAGTTGCGGATGCTTTGGATGGCTCATTCGGTGGGGCCAATTGAGAAAGAAGTCTTGATGAATATTCTTGAAAAAGAAGATGAACACCTGCGCGTTTGGGCGATTCGCTTGCTGACAGATGAGTGGGCTATTGATTCAGTATATGGCCCAATGGAAAGTCGTAAGGTGGCTTCGGATCCTGAATTACGAGATCGCTTTGTGAAGATGGCGAAGGAAGACCAATCAGGATTAGTAAGGTTAGCTTTGGCTTCGACCCTACAACGGATCGCAGTGGAGGATCGGGTCGTTTTGGCGTCAGCTTTGGCGGGAAGAGTAGAGGATGCCCTAGATCATAATCTGCCAAAGTTGGTTTGGTTCGGCCTGATGCACTTGGGGGAAGAGAAGCTCGAGGTTGCGAAAGTAACAAAGTGGCGTGAATTGTTACGATACTTGGCTCGGTCGTCTTCCGGAGAACCTGCGATGGTGGAAAAGGTGGTGGCAATATCCGCAGCGAATGAGGCGATGACTGAAGCCTTGTTACAGGGGTTGGTAGATGGTTTCAAGGGGGTACAAAAAGCTCCGATACCTCGGGGATGGGGTGAGGTCTCGCCAATCTTGGCGAAACGCGTCCCTAGATTGACACGTGAGTTGAGCGCTCTTTTCGGAGATGGACGGGCCATGGATTCGTTAAAAATTATTGCCTTGGACGAAAAAAAGGCGATCGCGGTGAGAAAGCGGGCTCTGGCAGCTTTGATTGACGCCAAGGTGAAAGATTTACGGCCTTTGTGTGAGCAGCTTTTTTGGGTGAAGGGACTTTGTGAAACTGCGGTGAAAGGTCTGGCTCAATTTGAGAATGATGAAGTCGGGAGAAATCTGGTGAAGAGTTTTAGCAAGCTTCTTCTCGCTGAAGAAAAAGCAGCGGTGATTAATGTCCTCGTCACGAGACAAAAATGGGCGAGGTTTCTTTTAGCGGAATTGAAGGCCGGAAAGATTCCAAGGCGATCAGTGACTCCATTCCATGCCCGGCAAATTCTAGCAATGAAGGATGATGCTCTGTCGAAGATGCTGCAGGAGATTTGGGGTAAAGTGAGAGAGTCAGACGAGAATTTAAAAAAGAAGATCATTGTTCTCGAGGAGGCTCTGACTCCGGACGTCCGAGCACGAGGAGATAAGGCGCAAGGACGTGTGCTATTCCAGACACTCTGTGCAAGTTGTCATCAACTTTATGGTAAAGGAGGCAAATTGGGGCCGGATCTCACTGGCTCGGGTCGCGCTGATTTGGGATACCTTTTGGAAAATATTATCGCGCCGAATTCGGTGGTTCCGGTGGAATACCAAATGTCTCTGATCACGCTTAAAGATGGGCGGGTCATGAGTGGGTTGATTACGGCATCCGATGAGCGGATGGTGACTCTCAAAACTCTTGCGGATGAAATTGCCATTGAGAAGAAGAGCATTTTTAAAAATATCCGAGTGCAGGATTCCATGATGCCTCCGGGCCTGTTGTCAGCTCTCACTGCTGAACAAATTCGCGATCTTATCGCGTATCTCATGCATCCCCAGCAGGTGGCATTGCCTGTATCGAAAAAGTGACGCTTAAATCGTTGATTGTTTCCCAATGACTCTTCGGGGGCGTGGAGATCTAGAATTCTTAAAGGAATATGGAAGCTTCAGCGAGCGGGTTGGAAGAGGCTTGGATTTTCGAGGAGCCGGGAAGATCACTCTTCCTATTCGAAACTTGTTTCGTTCTTGGAACGTAGGAAGATCAAGTAATGAAACGACGACATTTTCTTTCCGGCTCTCTCGCGGTGACTGCTACTAGTGTGTTTGGAGAGGAATCGGCAAAATCACTTTTGTTGGGCTACGATAACTTCGCGGTGCGGGCTATGGGTTGGAAGGCGAAGGAACTCATCGACTATGCCGTGAAACTGAAGGTTGATACGGTGTTCATTACTGATCTTGATGCCTTTAAGTCTCTCGATGAAAAGCATCTCGTCGGAATTCGAAAATATGCCGATGACAAGGGGATCAAAGTCTACCTCGGAACGTGGAGCATTTGCCCGACTTCAGTGAGTTTTAAGGATAAGTGGGGAACCGCCGAAGAACATCTGCGTCTTGGCTTGAGATCTGCGAAGGCTCTCGGATCACCAGTGATCCGGGTAGTGCTTGGAAATGGAAGAGATCGGGCGACAAAGGGAGGTATCGCAGCCCGGATTGAAGATACTGTTAAGGTTCTCAAGTCTTGCAAGGGAATGTGCGAAGATCTTGGAGTTAAGGTTGCCATGGAAAACCATGCTGGAGATATGCATTCGTTGGAATTGAGGTCGCTCGTGGAAGCGGCGGGTTCGGATTTTGTGGGTGTCAATCTGGATGCCGGAAACGCAGTTTGGACTCTCGAGACTCCGCTGGAGAATCTGGAGAATCTGGGTAAATACACCCTAACCACAAGCCTACGGGATACGCAGGTTTGGAAGAGTGAAAATGGGGTGACCGCGCAGTGGACGGCGATGGGCGAAGGGATGGTGGACTGGAGAGCTTACTTCAAGCGTTTCTCGGAGCTTTGCCCGAATTCACCGGTTCAGATTGAGACAATTTCCGGTTTCAATCGCGAGCTTGCTTTTCAAAAATCCGGCTTCTGGAAAACCTGGCCGCTGGGGAAACCCGAGAGCCTTGTTGCCCTCGAGAAATGGGCTGCTCAAGGGAAAACCAAGAACCCCCATAAGTCTTCTTCGAAAGAAGAAGAACAGAATTATCAAAAAGGGGAGATTGAGCGAAGCATCGCCTACTGCAAGTCGATCGGACTTGGTGTCACAAAATGAAGCTTATCGTTCTTACCTGTCTAGCTTTGGTGGCTTCCTCTTCGGGATTCGAGCTCACCCTTGCAGTCCTAGGTAAGAAGATCTTTCTTGATACCTCACTCTCTAATCCCCCCGGACAGGGGTGTGTTTCGTGCCACAGTCCGAAGGATGCCTTTGCGGACTCTCGCCGGGTTTCTCTGGGTGCGGCGAAGGGGCGATTGGGACGACGAAATGCTCCTTCATTGATGTATGCCGCGTTGATTCCGCCCCAGAGGTTGGAAGACACTTATGACGACAATGGGGAGTTAGAGTATATCGTGGAAGGAGGCCTTTTTCTAGATGGCCGGGCGCACGATCTTCTGGACCAAGTTCGCCATCCTTTTTTTGACAAGAATGAAATGAATATCTCCGGCTCCAAGGAGCTGGCGGGGAAGCTTCGTAAGAGGGATTACGGAAAAGAGTTTGAAGGTCTTAGTGACAAGGAGGCTAATGAGAAGACGTTTGAGGCTTTGGTCGCCTTTCTGCGTGAACCGATGTTTCGTCCCTTCAATTCTCGCATTGATAAGTATTGGGCGGGCGACAAGGAAGCGCTCAGCCTTTCGGAGAGACGTGGGCTTGATGTGTTTCAAACTTCGGGGGGATGTTCTACCTGTCATTTGACGGGCGTTGCCAGTTGGCCCAAGCCTCTATTGACCGATTCGGGATTTGATAATCTGGGAGCACCGGCGATTGGAAAGATCGACCCGGGACTCGGAGCTGTCACCGGGAAGGCCGGAGAACTTGGGCAATTCAAAGTGCCGTCGCTCCGGAATGTCGCTTTGACGGCTCCCTACTTGCACAATGGCTCGATCAAGACCTTGAAAGAGGTGATAGAGTTATACAACAAGCGCGATCTTGAACCCGAGCGCTGGGGGGTGACAAATTATCCTGGGACCGTGAATCATGAGGACATGGGCGACCTTGGTCTGACCGATCAGGAGGTTGATGATCTGGTTGCCTTGATGGCTGCTTTTACCGACCAGAACTTACTGAAGATTCCGGAGGGGAAGATTTTTCCCGAGGTTCCTCTGGGAGTGCCACCAACCGAAGCGCGGAAGGCATTCTTCCTTCCGAAACGAAGGCATGACTTAACGGTTCCTCGTAGGCCAGGTGACAATTAAAGATCAAAGCGATGCGGCATATCGGAGGATCAAGATGATGACCGTGATAATGACAATTCCGCCGATAGGAAAAAGCCAGAGGGGAGGAGCAGATCCACCAGTTGCCGATTTTAAAGGCTGGGGATTTAGCGGATGGTTGTGTTGTTCCAATTCATCTTCGTCCCAGTTGAGTCGCTGACGCATGGGCTTTGATTTGGAATCGCGCCCCGGGTTTGTCTCGAAAACGAGCGAGATGACGGCGCCAATTTGATCGAGATTAAGACGGTATCGATGAAGATCTTTGGCCGGGACCTCCGGGGCCTTTGAGCGGTAATAGTAGAAGAGGGTAGGATGAGTGTCCTCGTTTTTGGTGCCCGCTTCGAAGGCAAGAAACTCGTTGTTGATGATTGTCTTTGGAATAACGGTTCCTTTGGCATCGGGGTGGTCCAGTTCGATGGTATGAAATACTTCGGTGGGATGACAAAGCCCAACGGGGAGGCTACGGTCAGAGTCATCAATACCGTGAATCTTTTCAAATACAGAATAAGGAGTAAATTCGCAGATCATCCTCCCTGTTTGTGGGTTCGGGCTGAGAGCATCTGCTGCTGAAAATTCTCCGCATAGAACGATAATGTTTTTTTGGTAATCGTCGGAAATCTCAAGGTCGGTGGTCGGTTCTGCCTCGGTCCGGGTGCTTTTTACTTTCTTGCGAAAGATTTTTTGAAGGGTGAGTTTCCCCTTGGAATTGAGACCCTCTCGGATTTCGTCAGCCTCCGCGCCATGAAATTCTTGACGAACAGTGATAAAGGCGTCGTTCCCGTGGAAGCGGTATGACTCGGAAACGCGGATGAAATCCTGTTCTGGAGGAGCCTGTTTTATTTCTGTGAATCCCTCGGTTTCTTTTGAGATGAGAAGAGCTTTTTGGAAAGGCAGGCTATTCCACTTTGAGAGTGAACCTTTTCGGTGAATCAGGGTGGGATCGATCCAGTAGTCCCGTTCATCATACCGAAGATAAACGACGACATGCTCGAAGATAGGGGCAGGAAGTCTTTCGGAAACCCTGCCGCGCAAAGTCAGCGAGACAAGCGCAGGGCGGGCATCGAAGCCACTCTCCCGTAAGAGCCAGCACAGAAGGCTAGTCTTTTCCTTGCAGTCACCGAAGCGTCTTTCCCAAATTGTGTTCAGATCTTCGGGAATGAGACCAAGTCGGCCAACTTCTAGGGGGTGATATCGAATGCGGTCTCTGACAAATTGGCACAGAGCTTCAATGAGTTCGACCTTGGAGTGGGGATAGGTTTTTTGAATTTTTGCGAGTTCTTGCGGCAGATCGTTTCCTGGTTTTTCGGTTTGGGCCCACAGCTCGGCAATTTCAGTGGCGACTTCCCCCCATGATTGGAAAGACGTGATCGAAATTTTTTTGAAAGGGTTGAAGCCAGCTGGAAGAAGTGGGGGAAGGCCTAGGGCGGGAGAGCTTTCCCTCATCCAAGTTTTTTGGAGTCCCCATGCTGTTTCCTCTTCGGTGTATTGGGCGTGCGTCTCATTTTCAGGGGCAGAGATTTTGAAGAGTTCATGGTTCTTCGAAAGCCAAGAAAAATATTGGTGTCCGACAGGAAGGGAGTGCTCAAGGTTTTCCGAGAACCAGCAGTGCTGGGGAAAGAGATCATCGTCCGCGAGGATTGAGCTTTCGACATCAACGATATCTCCAGGACGAAGCTCGTTGAGCCGAACGAGTGCAGTGATACTCCCAGAGTAAATTTCCTGATCAGGATCTGCTGCTCTCCGGATCACCTCGATCTCATCAAGCTTGGCGTGATCTGTGAGTTCGCCATCCCGGAAAATCGAGATGCCATGAATTAGGAGAATTTGTGTTGCGGGATCGAAATCGAATTCAATGCGTTCGGCTTCCTGAACTGCTTGTGGTGTTTCAAGCCGTCGGACATATCGGGTGTAACGGGTAGACTGATCTGGAGCAATCTGTCGGTCATGTAAGAGCATGGTGACCGGATAGCCCTCCACTTTTGTAAAACTCTTAACTTTGCGTCGAATTACCCAAGGTGGCGTCGCTTCAATTTTCAGTCGTAATCCCCGAACTATCATAGGGTTACGATGAATTTCAGTGTGATTAGAGCGACCCATCAGTCCAGCCCTTATCAGATAATAGTAGAAGGGCCAAGTTCCGACATCCGTTCCGTTGATTTTCTTGCCTAAGGGATTCTGAAATTGCTACTGGTGACTCGGGTTGTTCGCCGGGGCTTTGTTCTTAAGGAACAATTGGAGGTAGTTTCTCAGACAAGGGTTTTACCGGGCAAGAAGTCGGACTTTGAGTTTGTCGAAGCCGTTCTCTCTGGAATAGGCCGAGTTTTCTTCGACATGGGAAGACACTTCCAAAAGTTCGATTGTGGCTACTCTCTCGACTAAGGCTTCGAGAAGCGAGCGGACAATGAGTCTGGCATGCGGTGCTCCGAGGCAAAGGTGTGTGCCAAAGCCGAAAGAGACGTGGGGGTTTGGCCTACGAGTAAGGTCGATGTTTTCGGGTTGGTCAAAGACCTCCGGATCAAAATTTGCAGCAGCCCAGCCCAAGGAAACACGACCTCCAGGTGGGACTCTTTTTCCTCCGACCTCCGCCTCAATCGGGCAGACTCTTCCGATGTGAGTGAGAGGCATAAAAGCCCGGAAAAACTCTTCTCCGGCAATCACCAAGCCTTTGGGATTGTCGCGGAGTGATTCGAGATCTTCGGGGTGTTGGCCAAAGTGGGCGATGATAGAGGAGATGCTATGAATGATGGTGTCGCGACCTCCGGCGAAGGTGAGATTTGCGAATCCCATTTTCTCTTCGTGGGTCAGGACGCGGTTTTGAAAAGTTGCTTGATTGAGCGCGCTAAAAAGATCCTCACCTGGATCGTTTTCTGCACGCTTGAGGGCCAAAGCGAGGTGGTCCTCAAGCTTTGAACCACTCCCGTTTTCGTCGTGGAAAACGTGGATACCCCAGTTGATATAAGTGTCGGCTTCCGACTCGGGCACATTCAAAAGATAGGTCAGGGCTCGTGACTGAACGGGTAAGGCGAACTGGTGAACGATTTCAAGCGAGCCATTGCCCGTCAGAGCCTTTTCCAAAAGCTCGTTGATGAGGGTCTGAACTTTCGCAACGACCTCGGGAGTTTTGGATCGTTTAAAAAATGGTTCGACGATTTTACGATATTCGGTGTGCTCGGGCGGGTTTGTCTCGATGGGAAGTTGCCGCATGGTGCGCATTTCTTCTTCCGATGGGATGGGGACCCTGAATGGAGCATCGGAGCTGAATGTCTGCCAGTCCTTCGCGGCTGCCCGAACATCGGCATGACGAAGGAGCATGGGAATTTCTTCTCCTTGAAACGGGCACTTTAGGGTGCCTTTTTTTTCACGTGCTTCTTGGAAGGGATCATTTGGCATGGTAATAGAGCACCAACATGCGAATTTTGAGTAGTTTGCTCAAATTCTTTTGGTGCCATTTTCGGTGTTCGTCTACTTCTGCAGTTTTTGAGTAAGGGTTGAGAAAATCTAGTTTTGAGTCTCTTAAGGTGAAATTATGGCTGCGGCATGACGACTGGGAGCATTTGCGGGATTAAAGCCTTTGTGAGAGGGGGCAGCTAGAAGTGAAGGTGCTTCCCTATTAGAACGATTTAGGGATTTTCGATTTTGAGGATGTTTTTACTTGATCGGTAGTCGGAAACTGTTAGGTTTCTGTTTAAACTATGAGAAAAGTAAGAATTGTAGGTGGTGGAATGCTCTTTGGAGGGGTGGCTCTGTCCCACGCTGCCGTCGTAAGTTGGGGATCTGTTGGGACGAATATCCAAGCTGGAGACCTGATTACTGGTGGCAGTCCATTTCTTGCTCAGGATTCCGGAGCCGGACCCGGGGCAACCATCGGAGACAACGTCTTTGTGGCAGGGCCACTTCAAAATGCGGCTGGTACAGCTTTAGCCAGCAACACAGGTAATGGCGGCTATTATACTGGCGGTGGTGGAGATACAGGGAGTGCTGAATTGAATACAATCATGAACAGTCACTCCTACTTACGTGGAGGTGCTCTGTTCACGCTCACCGGTCTTACTGTTGGTAATTCATACGATGCGCAGTTTATTGCTGTCGGTGATACCCGAGGTTGTTGTGCAAGTCGTGAGCAATTTGTGGACGACGGTAACGGTAACGCTAGTGGTGCCATGGTGCGAAGCGGAGGTGATTGGGTGGTCGGATCGTTTGTGGCTGATGCCGCAACCCAGACTTTCAATATTACAGGGGCA
>JAQWSX010000209.1 GCA_029242935.1 Akkermansiaceae bacterium | reverse complement strand
GGAGGGTGCCTGTTTCCACGTGTCGCCGAGGGAATCGTCGCTCGCGATAAAATATTTTGCCTCGCTGTTACGCTCGACCAAGATTTCCCGGGTGCTGGTCCCGGAGCTTCCGAAGCCATATGAGATGCCCGCAAATTGCTCCGGATAAACGGGTGTGAACTCACTTGCTGCTGTGACACCGTCCGGATCGATTAGGGCTAGGTAATCGCCTCCACGGTCCAAAGTAAAGCTGGCGTGAAGCTCTTGAGTTGCAGGAAGCCCCGGGTTTTTTCCCGATGCAAAAACCAGTAATGATCCGCCCGCCTCAATTTGCACATCAGGAAACGCCCACCTTGTTAAATCTGTTGCGTTGTTGGTCAAAAAGTAACCCTTCAAGGAAGTTATTTCGGCACCGGTATTACTGATCTCGATCCAATCGGACGGAGCCCCTGTGATATCGGGAAAGTTCGAATCGGCGGCTGCCATAAACTCGGTGATTTTTAGATCTGCGACAGCCCTCGTAGGTAAAACGCTGATGAGACTCACACAAAAGATTAGAGTTTTGAGAAAAGAGATTAAGAGATAGGGAGCGGACTTCATAGCCAATTGTTTGATTCCAAAAAGAGTAGAATTTAGATCGTCGCAATTCATGTCAGAATAGAAAGCCCGCATTTTGAATGAGCGCCGCTTTAAAATTATAAGGATCATCTTGAAGTAGAACAGAAACGCACTGGTGATCCTGGGATTATGAAGTGGAAGGATGAGTAGAAACGTTTGCTAAAGGCTCTTCCTCGCTGGAAGGAAGGCATTTGAGAAAAGTAGCCCCGCTGTCAGTGAGACGAAGGCCATGAGAGCAGTGCTGCCGCTTTGGCTGGGGAGGATTGTTTCTCCCGAAACCCAATGATTGAGGATGGAGTAAACCTTGCTGCCAGGCACTAGGACGATGACTCCGTAAATCAGGAGCACGGAGCCGGGTCCGCGGGTGAGTCGCGAGAAAAGGTTGGAATAAAGCCCGACTGCGAGGGCTCCGAGAAACACGCCTGCATACATTCCAAACCATCGTTCGCCGAGAGTTGCCGAGGTGAAGGCAATGAAAACCGCAAGGATTCCCCAGCTGACTCGCCGACGGGGGATATTGAGACCGACTCCAAGGGAGAGAGCCAAGCCAATCAACGCGGGCCAAACCCGCCAGGAAGGCATTTCGGAAAGGCTTCCCATTGAACCGAAGATTTGGGGAACGGCATCGAAGTACAAACGGGTGAGTGCGATGCCACTGACGGCTCCAAAGAAGAGCTTGAGCAAGGTCATGACGGCATCAACCAGTCGTGAGCAACCAGAGATAAGGTGTCCGGCCGAGATTTCGGTGAGGGATACGGTGAGCGCCAATCCGGGAATGAAAATAATGATGGAGGAGAGGACCACCAGGGGTGGATTGCTAGGAAGACCTGCGGCGGCAATTCCACTCGCAAGGAGACCTGCGGCCATGGCACCGATGATGGTAGCGACCTGTTTCCAGCTGGGGTGCCGTGAGGTCTGGCGAACGACCAGAAAAATCAAGACCGAGATCAGAGCTGAGACGATGGCATTGAACGGATTGGCGGAAAGAAGAGTGGCGAAACAGCCACCGGTGAGAAGCCAGGAAAAGGCATCGACCGGGAGGGAGTAGCAGGGAGGGGACTCGCTGAGGCGTTTCAATTCATCGAGGCCATCGGCGAATTTGGTTTTGCCCAATTCCATGCTTTCGACGAGATGGTCGATCTCCCACAGGCGGCCGAGATTGTAATCGGCGGGCTCGACGCGTTCGATGTGGACGAATTGATCGAGTTCGTCGTCTTCCCAAAAAGCGCAGGTGAAAGTGGTCGGGCTAACGAGGAAACTTCCCTTCAGCCCGAGCATGGAGGTGACATTGGTGAGGTGTCTTTCAATGCGTTCGCTCGTTGAGCCGCAATCATGCAGGGCTCGCCCCAGCTTAATCACAAAGCGGGTGCGCTGGCGGAAATCTGGCGGGGCTAGTGGCATTTTTTATTCGAGTGGGACCCAACTGCTAGGAATTCTCTTTTGGCCGAAAGGGAAGCCGGTTTTGCCCAGAGGGAATGGGGAGAAAGAGGCTTAAGAAGGCAACTCCTATTCCGCTTCTTTTTGTTCCTCATCATGAATATTGACTACTTCATCTTGCGATAAAGAAAGGCAAAAATGTTATTTCGGAGGTATCGCCTTGGCGGTCGTATTAAGAAAGGTGGAGTGGGTGAGATTCCGATCCCCACCCCATGCGTTCTGCAGCATGATATAAATGGTCTTGGTGTGGGGATCGACCCAGGTCATCGATCCCCCGGAACCCCCTTTCCCGAAGCTTCCCTTGGTCAGGGCGGCAGTAGGGCCCTGCGGTTCAACGGCTTCCTGAAAGGCAAGGGCATGGAAGTTTCCAACGCCGTGTCCGGCAGGATTCACGTCACCGGTTTGTTTGTGGGACAGCTCACCAACGGATTTCTCCGAGAGGTAGCGAAAACCGCCGTAAGTGCCGCCGTTTAGAAGCATCTGGCACCAGGGGAACAGGTCCTCGGCGGTGCAGAAGAAGCCGCCATCCACCGCGAAATAGCTACCGCCGGTACTCCAGTTGAAGTCGCGCAGTTTCTCAGCTTCCCATTTGCCTTTCTTGTGCTTGCTATGTTTCCAGACCCCCCGGTTTTCGGGCACGTCCTTGATGGTAAAGTAGGTGTTTTTCATGCCGAGAGGATCGAGCATTCTGGTCTTCAGAAACTCGGCGTAAGGCGTGTCGGAATACTTTTCCACGAGATAGGCCGCGACGTAAAGACCCTCGCCCCCGTAATTCCATTTCGTTCCGGGCTCCCACATTAGCGTATCCTTTGCGGCTTTGAGCACACGCTCTTTGATAGATTTCGTGGCACGACTTCGGGTCGGATTTTTAGGGAGACCGTCCAGATGGTTGAGCAAATTGCGAATGGTCAATGGATGCTTGGCGGTGTCCGAACTCTTCTTCCCGGTCTTCACTTTCTGCCCCTTGAATTCAGGAATGTGTTTCTCCACCAAGTCATCGAGCTGCAAATGCCCTTCATCGACCATCATCATGATGGCGACCGCGACGAACGACTTGGTGATCGAGGCGGCCCAAAAAACGTCCGTAGTCTCCAGCGGTTCCTTGTCCTTGATCCTCCAACCCACCGCATCGATGGACGCGATCACTCCATTGCGAGCCACCAAAGTGACCATGCCGGTACTCTGCCCGCGGTCGATGATAGCCTGAAGGTTTTTGGGGATCTGAGATAGTAATTTCTCATCCATCCCGTGCTCCGCGGCCTCCGAATAGGAAGCAGCCAGAAGCAGGACGCCGGCGTAGAAACTTGCGATCAAGGTAGTCATTCGTCTCATAATTTCGTTTTGGATAGGAGACTCGGAAGCTATCCAAAGTAAGTAGTGGTAGCAACAAAGTCTCCATACTTCCCTCACCTACGCTAGGATGCCTTGAACAACCTCCCCGTGAACATCGGTCAAGCGGAAGTCACGGCCGCCGAAGCGGTAGGTCAATCTTTCGTGGTCTAGTCCCAGCAGGTGCAGGATGGTGGCGTGGAGGTCGTGTATTTGTAAGGGCTTATCTACTGCCTTGTAACCCCAGTCGTCGGTTGCGCCATAGGTTATGCCGGGTTTGATCCCGCCTCCTGCCATCCAGAGGCTGAATCCGTATTCGTTGTGATCCCGCCCCTTTCCCTTCTGGGCGAAGGGGGTGCGCCCGAATTCCCCGGACCAGACGACTAGGGTTTCCTCCAGCAAGCCGCGTGACTTCAAATCGCGGATTAGGCCGGCGATCGGTTGGTCCACCGCGCGTGCGTTTGCGCTGTGATTGGTCACCAGGTCACTGTGTGCATCCCAACGCTCCGGTCTCGCCACCGGGATAGTCAACTCGACGAAGCGAACGCCCCGTTCGATTAATCGCCGGGCGACCAGGCATTCTCGCGCATAGGTTTGTGTATGCTTGTCTTTGGCCTCGAAGCCATAAAGCTTTTTGGTGGCCTCGGTTTCCCGATCCAGAGACATGACCTCAGGGATGGCCAGTTGCATCCGGGCCGCTAGTTCGTGGTTGGCAATCGCCGATTCGAGGGCATCGATACCCTTGGCTGTGCCCTGATTCAGTTTCTGGGCCAGGCGCCGCTTAATTTCCTGAGCCCGCCCGGATTTCTCGTTCGGCTTCACATTGGCGAGCGGGGTTCCTTTCACGTTCAACAGATTACCGCGGTGGGTCGCAGGCAGAAAGCTATTGGAAAAATTATCTAGGCCACCAGCGGGTATGTGGCCGCCGTTAAGCACAAGGTAGCCGGGGAGGTTTTCGTTTTCGCTGCCCAGCCCGTAGGTCGCCCACGCGCCTATGCTTGGCCTGCCCTGCAGGCCTAATCCACTGTGCATGGAGTAACAGGCGGTGGCGTGCTCTGGGAAATTGGACGTCATCGATTGAATGATTGCCAGTTCGTCGGCCAGTTCGGCCACATGTGGGAACAGCTCACTGATCCAGGCCCCGCATTGTCCGCGTTGCTTGAATGCCCAGGGGGACTTCATCACCTTTCCTATATTCCCGAACTGGGTGGCCTCAATCTTGCCGATGATCTTGCGCGGATCCTTCCCGTGATGCTTGGCCAGCATTGGCTTGTAGTCGAAGGAGTCGACCTGCGAAACTCCGCCTTCCATGAACAGAAAGATCACATTCTTTGCGCGCGGCCGGTAATGGGGAATCACTGGTGCTCCATACAAGCTGGACAGGGCCAAGTTTCCGAAGCCGAGCGAGCTCTTCTGCAGAAAATCGCGGCGACTGATGAAGGGATTCTTCATTTCAAGTAGATGAAATCAGTCATGGTGTAAAAAGAATGGCAGAGATCACGCCAGGCCTCATGACTATTGGGATCGCCCCCATACAATCCGGTAAACGCAGTGAGGGCCTTTAGGCAAGCCGCCAATTCGCCCTCGCTGGGCGGGCGGGCAAAGGCCTCGGCGTAGATCCGCCGGATGCGTTCGGGCGCAGAAGTCTGTTCCTTTATGATCCGCCTAGCCCAGATGCCGCTCTGCTCATACAAAAAGCGGTCATTCATCAAGGCCAGAGACTGACCGGCGACGTTGGTGACATCCCGTTTGCCCACGGTGGTGAAGGGCGCAGGGAAATCAAAGGTTAGCATGAGGGTCGGGATGAAGTTGCGCCGCAGTGCGGTATAGATGGATCGTCGACCGGCGCCGTCCAGGGGCCCGCTCTTTTTTGGGCCGCCGCGGCCGACGACAAATTCGGTCAGGTGAACTAGGACCGGCTTTCCTCCGACCTCTCGGTCCAGCTGGCCCGAAATGGCAAGCGCTGAGTCGCGAATGGCTTCCGCCTCGAGCCGCCGCATCGGCATGCGGTGCAGCCATCGATTCTCTGGATCCTTTTCCGCGTAGGCCGGATCGGCCGTGGTGCTCGACATCCCGAAGGTTTTGGTGAGCACGATTCGTTCGATCAACGACTTGATCGAGTGCGAGTGGTTCTTTTCGAACTCGACGGCTAGGTAATCGAGCAGTTCCGGATGACTTGGTCGCTGACCCAGCCAGCCAAAGTTGTCTGGTGTAGGGACTATCCCGCGACCGAAGAGCTGATGCCAGATTCGGTTGACCATGACCCGGGAGGTGAGCGGATGACCCTTTGTGGTGAGCTGCCGGGCGAGCTCCAAACGTCCGGGGCTTCGGCTTTGCAATGGAGCCATGGCGAGAAGCTCAGGCAGGTTTCGCCCAACACGTTCCCCGGGTGATTGGGGGCTACCTCGCTCGAGGATGTGTTCATCGACCCCGGTGCCTCCCCACCAGCTGACCGCCAGCCGTGATTCCCATCGCGCTTCGTTAGCCAGGTTATCGAGGGCTGATTGCCAAGACTTTAATAATTTGTCGGGGAGATTCACTTTTCCAACTTTGAGCAGCCACGCTATATGGGTTACATGGCGCGCTTCCAGTCTGCCGTCATCCAGATCATCGAGCGCCCGGTGTAATTCCTTTCGATCCACTAACTTTTTCTCTCCCAGCTCCTGCTTCGGGGTTCCCCCATCGATGACTTTAAGGAGCTCGAAAGGCGCATCTCCGACCGGAGAAATTTCGAAGTGAATGCGCTGACCCACATAGCGCTTGAGATTGTGCCCGATCCATTGCGGGGCGTCGCCTTTTGCCTCTACCGTTTTGGACAAACTTCCGTGCAGGGGTCCGGCAAAAAGGTTTTGACTGACGGCGGCATAAACCGTCGCCTTTCCCCTGATCAGGTAGTAAACTTGGCCAGAAGTCAGGGTAACGGTCGGAGTACGAATGGTCTTACCCGCTCGCGATAAGCCACTCAATAAACCTCCGGGATCGTTTTCACTATCGACGTTTTTGAGCCCATTCCAGAAGGCATCACGGATTGCGCCTCCGTTACGGGACAGTGCGAGTGGTTGATCGCCTGTGATCAGCATCAACCGGCCCGGAAGAACCGGAGATCGCCCAAAGGTTGGCCCGTCCACCAGCCAGGGTGTATGTCCCTGAGTATAGTCGGCCACCATTTGATGCTTCCCTTCCACGGTATAAACGGGCCTCGTCACAAGCTCGGGCCTGACAAGGGCGGCCTGATTATTGAGTGCCTTCAAGTTCGCGCCCTGGGAAAAATGCCAGGCATTAGCGAGGGAAATGGTCTCCTCCCCCAACTGCAGGACGAGCTGCTCCGGCTTGCCGGCGATGCCTCCGGGCCAGCCATGGTCCATGACACGGACCGCAATTGTGTTCTTGCCGGCTTTCAAAAGACCCGCGGGAACGGGATACTTTCGCAGTGTGTAATGGTGGCCGGGATTCTCGTAGCCTCCTACCCTCGACCCATTGACCCAGGTGACGTCCATGTCATCGATTTGACCGAGGTTCAGGACTGCTTTGGACTTGGCCTGATCGTCAGATAAGTCGATGGTTTTTCGAAACCACACCACGCCGTCGTGGCCGGGCAACCCGGCGTTTTCAAAATGACCGGGCAGTTTCATGGTTTTCCACTTGGTGTGATCAAAGGAAAGCTTGGACCAAGCTTCACCTTGGGAACCCGGGTCGACTGCCATGATCAGTCTCGTCCAACGGGGCAATGGTGTAGAGATCGGCTCGACGGGCACATCGTAGTCCAGCGCATCGACCACGGGACGCGCGGCTGCGGCAAAGGCTTTCGCGATTTTCGGCAAGTGGTCCCGGCGCAATCCTTCGAGCTTCTTCGCGACCGCTTTGTTCTGTTCCATCGATTCAAACCGAGCCTGTCGGTAACTTGAACTGAGGATGAAACCTGCCATGGCATAGTAGTCGCGCTGGCTTATGGCGTCGAACTTGTGGTCGTGGCAGCGGGCGCACGCAACGGTCAAGCCAAGGAAGGTCTTGCTCATCACATCGACCTTGTTGTCGAGGCGATCGCATTCGTCCTGACGGAGATTCACCGGGGCGTGATTCAGCTCTCCCAAGAAGGGCCAACCGGTGGCAAGGATGGATTCGTTGGCTCCCGTTTTAGGATGCAGCCGCGGGTTTTCCAACAAGTCGCCTGCGAGATGTTCGGCAACCAGAGTATCGTAGGGTAGATCCGCATTGAACGCGCGTATTAGGTAGTCTCTATACCGGTAGGCATTGGGCAAAATGGCATCTTCCTCATGTCCGCGCGATTCCGCATAGCGCACGAGGTCCATCCAATGACGTGCCCAGCGCTCTCCGTAGTGGGGAGAATCTAGTAGGGAGCGCACAAGGTCACGTTTACGATTCCTAGACGTATCATCGAGGAAGGTCTGGATATCCTCCGGCTTCGGCGGCAAACCAGTAATGGCGAAGTATACGCGCCGGATCCAAACCCGGTCATTAGCCGGCCCTGCTGGTTTCAGCTTTTCAGCTTCCAGCTTCCGAAGCACAAAGCGATCAACCGCATCCGTCGGCCAGGCCGAGTCCTTTACCTTGGGAGGTTCGCTTTGCCGGGGCGATTGCCAGATCCAGAGCAAACGGTCGCGGAACTTCTCGAAGTCAGGCTTTGGACCTGCGAAGGTTGCGCTCGCCGTGATGCAGTAGACGGGTATGAGAAGAAAGCGACGCATCGATATTTCATAATATCGGACTCGTCAGAATCTGTCGATTATTTGATTTAGGCCCGAGATTCCAGGTGAATATTCATCTACCCGATCATGGCACGGCATCGGAGAAATCTCCAAGGCGGTCGGCATGACCAAGGCGGGTCTCCAGCATCATATCAATAGCTCGCAGAGCATCCTTTTCTAAATCTACAACGCGCAATGAAAGAGCTGGAGCGCTTGGTTATGGAGGGTCTG
Organism: Akkermansiaceae bacterium; assembly: GCA_029242935.1. Taxonomy (GTDB): domain Bacteria; phylum Verrucomicrobiota; class Verrucomicrobiia; order Verrucomicrobiales; family Akkermansiaceae; genus SW10. The sequence goes on along the minus strand of JAQWSX010000209.1, from coordinate 219 downwards.
CGACGGATTTGGATTCCGCGGATGACCTTAATAAAGCCAGAGAATGGCTGAAGTTTGTGGGGGTCAGCTGTTGACATCGTAGACCACGATGCGGCCCCATTTCTTTTTTTCGTTAGGGCGGCCTTGGTTAGCCCCGCCGCCTAGATAGAGACGTTTTCCGTTGGGGGTAAAGGTAGAGGTTGAGATGCGGAAACCGATGTTTTGCTGGTGAAGTTTGGC
>JAQWSX010000055.1 GCA_029242935.1 Akkermansiaceae bacterium | reverse complement strand
CGATGCCTCAGTAGACGAAGTTCCCCAGTCACCATATTCCCCCCCCGTCGAGGTTGAAGCCTCTGCGCTCGACGATGCCTCAGTAGACGAAGTTCCCCAGTCACCATATTCCCCCCCCGTCGAGGTTGAAGCCTCTGCGCTCGACGATGCCTCAGTAGACGAAGTTCCCCAGTCGCCATATCTCCCCCCCGTTGAGGGAGATGAGGGAGCCTCATACACCCCGGGACCTTCTTTACCAGTCACTAACGGTCTCGCTATTGCGAGTATGATTTGTGGTATTCTTTCCTTAGTCTTCTTTTGTTTTTGCGGGGGGCTTTTTTTTGGGATTCCTGCCGTGATTTGTGGGCACTTGAGCTTGAATCAGCTGAATGCTCCGGGGAACTCACAACAAGGTCGAGGGATGGCGATTGCCGGATTGATTTGTGGTTACCTGGGCATCGCCCTTTTGATTATCATGATGCTGGGAGGCAGTGAGAGTAGTTATCAGGAAATTTAGCGCTGGATGAGTCCTCCAGAGGTTAAAGGAAAGTGGTCGTGCTTGGTATTGTTGATCCCACTTTCAATCGTGCTTTTGGCGATGGCTCCCTGGCTGAGTGAAAGAATGCCCAGCTGCCTGTTTCATGAAAAGACCGGACTCTTTTGCCCTGGTTGTGGTGCGACGAGGTCGGCGCTCGCTCTCAGCAATGGAGATTGGTTTGGAGCGATGAGAAATAATGTCCTTTTTGTAAGTAGTCTTGCTTTGAGTGGAGTCTGGGTTGTGGCGTCAGCGATGAGTGAAAAATTTCCAGAGGTTAAAACATTGCGATTTTTTCGATTCCGACTTTGGTTCGTTTGGTGGATTTTAGCGACGTTGATCGCATTCACGCTTCTCAGAAATATCCCGGCAATGGATTTTCTTCGGCCCGTTTCCCAATAGTGCTTAGCGATTGGACCGGTAAATTGGTGGAGCCAATTTTAGGCTGCGCTCTTTGACTTCTTTTTTTAGAACTTCAATGGCTTTGTCTAACTGAGGGTCCCTGCCCGAGCTCAGGTCTCCCGGTGTCACGTCGACAATGAAATGGGGGACTGCTCCGGAGAGCTCCATGTCTTCGCCATTATGAGGGAGGAACCAGCCACGGCCTGGTAGACGCATACGACCGAGTTCGAGAATGGTCGCAGAGCCAGTAGAGATGACACCTCCAGCGGTCTGGATTCCGACGATTTTCCCCCGGTCGACAGTCTTGATGGCGTGGGAAAAGATTTCGGCATTTGAAAAAGAATTCTGATTGCAAATGACAACGATAGGCTTGTTCCAGCTCGCGTAGACGTGGCGATCCTGTGGGTATCCAGTCGCGCCATTACGGCCCACGGTATAAGCGTGCAGTGGCTGGGTCAATACGGTGAGGAGGTGGTCACATGTGAAGCCGCCTCCGTTGTCGCGAACATCAATAATAAGACCATTCTTCCCTGCCCCTCTTTCGTAAATGTGGTGTTCGAACTTCTCGAATTCATCCCACATCATGCGAGCAACGTGAAGGTAGCCAAGCTTGTCCTTAGAGGCATTTTTTACGCGGTCATTTCGTTCGTCGAGATGGGCCGAGTGGGCCAGCGCCCGAGCTTGTGAATAGCTAATCGGGCGGATGATCACCTCGCGTGGGGCTTCATCGTTCTCTCCTTTAACACTCAGGTGGATGTCACGGTCAAGAGGCCCGTTGAGAGTCCGGGTGAGCGAAACATCAGAACGGATTGCTTGGTCGTGAACTTTTAGGATCCGGTCGCCGACGTGAATCCGGCTGCCGGGCCGGTCAGCAGGACCGTTGGGATGTACGAAGGTCACTTGATTTTTTTTGTCGAGACGAACGCCAAGGTGCGGGGTGTAGCTGCGCCATGCTTCGTTGAACTTCCATTGTTTTGGGAAGTCGTTGGGGTAGAAACCCATGTGGGAAGCGTTGAGTTCGCCTAAAAGAAGAGCCATGACACGAGCGTATTCGTTCGCAGTTGGTGCGTTAGCAGCGGCGAGTTCGTATTTTGTTCTGATCTTATTCCAGTCTCGATTATTGAGGCTTTCATCATAGAAACGATCCCGCAAAACCCGCCAAGCTAACTTGAAGCCCATCCGCTGGTATTGCGCACGGTCCCGATCCATTGGGATGGTGAAAGAGTAGCTGGAAAGACTTCCTTTGGTGAAAAAGGCCGGGACTCCATTGGCAACCAGATAGATTTTGTCGTTGTCGTGGTAGCGGATGATCGGGCCACTTGCTTTTGCCATAGCAGCGGGCTTGGCGCCGGATTTTGCTTCAACCCGGTGAATGCTGCCGCCACTTTGGAAAGTCAGGTTTTTGGAATCAGGCATCCAATGAAGCCGGGAGAGGCTCATTCCGTTGAGGGGAATCCGTTGGATTCTTTTGTGTAGATCTTCAAAATCGATGGGATCTTCCTCTTCCTTATTTGACTCTTCCTTTGAGGCCTCTTTCTTTTCGGTTTCTTTAGAGTCATTCTTTTTTTCCTCTTTGTATTGAGGATCTTTCGACATGGCGCGACGAGCCGATTCGATTTTGGCGTCACGATCGCTGCGGAAGTGGGTTTCGCGCCTCAGGTGAACGAAGAATAAATCGGTCTGAGTGGAATGACGGCGGCCGGCGAAGGCGAGGATCTTGCCATCCGGAGACCAGACGGGTGAGTAGTCACTGTCGGGGTGTCTTGAGACGTTGACTGGCTCGCTCTTACCATCGGTCGCGATAATGTAGATGTCACTGTTGTAGTTATAATCCTCAACAGCGTATGCGATATGTTTGCCATCGGGTGACCAAACGTAGGAAGGAGAGTCCCACCCCTCGATAAGCTTTCGGGCCTCCGAGCCATCGGGTTTTGCAAGATAAAGAGTCCCCGGATATTCAACGTAAGCGATCTGTTCTTCGTTGGGGCTTAGTGAGAAGTTAGATTTCTGCTTGGGCCCTTTGGTAATGGGTTCATTATTGAAGGATTCGGCATTCCACCAAAACTCCTTCGAATTGGTTTTGGACATGCGCCAGTAGTTGACGATGACTCCATTGTCTTTCTTGTAGTAAATGTATTTACCGTTTTTGGCGAAGTAGACATCAGATTCAAGAGCGGGAGAATGAGTCAGTTGATTTGGTTCCTTGAGCACGGTGTCCATGGCCCAAATTTCACCACCCGCTTCAAAGGCCCATTCGAGACCGGTCGGGGTGACCGTGGCGTCACGAGTGGAGCGGAACGTGAGGGCCTCGCTCTTGGGATGTTCAAGAGTTGTTCGATGATAAAGATTGATTTTCTCTGGGTTGGCTTTTCCTTGGGTGGAAATCTGGTGGAGGTCGAACAGGTGGCGGTAAATGATAGTTTTTCCGTTAGCTGAGATGGCGGGGGCGAAGACGCTGTCGTCCGGATATTGTGTAATTTGACGATCAGGTTCTTCGTCGAACTGGTGGTGCCAGATATTATGTGCACCGGAGCGGCTGGTGACATAGTAAAAGGATTTTCCGTCCGGCGCCCAGATGGGGTAGCGGCAGCCGGTCTTGTCTTTGACGGATTCGGTGAAGGTTTTCTTGGCAAAATCGTAAAGCCAAATTCGAGAAGCCTGTGCTCCTTCATATCCCTTCCGGTAAGTGGGTGCTCCATCGCGAACGATGAGGAGTTTTTTCCCGTCGGGTGAGTAACGGCCATATCGGGCATTGGCATCGAAGATGATCTCCTCGTCTTTGTTTCGATTGAGGTTTTTTTCGATAAGACGATAAGGTCGCCGGCCGGCGTGATCGCGGTATCCGCGGACAAGAATTGCTGGTTTGGTGGGGTGGAGATCCTCAAGGGAGCTTCCTTCTGAGTGGAAGGTGATTTGCTCTGGGGTGCCACCTTGAATGGGAATCCGGAAGACCTGTTCCGAGCCGGTTCTAGCGGAGTTGAAAAAGACAAACTTACCATCCCTTGAGACCTTGGGCGTATCGTCGGGTGCGGGGTGGTAGGTGAGCCTGCTTGCCTCGCCTCCCTGTAGGGAGCTGGTCCAAATATCACCGGCCCAGGCGAAGACCAGCGTCTTCGAATCAGGAGTAATGGTTGCGGTGGACTGGAGTTGGATCTCGCCCATGCCATTCGATATCCCTCCTGCCAACAGAGTGGTTAGAATAAGTGAGGCGGCGTTCATGCGGAGTCCAAAAGAAAGGATCCATGAAGGAGCAGACCATGTCGTTAGAAGCATGAACAAACCGTGCTTCGTTTTTTCAAAAAGCCAAGAGTGAAAGACTTTTCAAGGGGATGATTTTGGGCACAGAAAAACCGGGCTTGGAGAGGCCCGGGTTTTGTTGGAGATATCGGAAGAGATCAGGAGGAAATGCTCAAGCCTCCTATGACACTGAATCGCGGGCGCTGGCGGCTAGGTAGTCGCGGTTCAGCTTCGCGATGTGGCTAGCGCTGATTTCCTTTGGACAAACAGCTTCGCACTCGAATTGATTGGTACAGTTTCCAAAGCCCTCTTCGTCCATTTGGCGAACCATGCCAAGAACACGCTGGTCTTTCTCGGACTGGCCCTGCGGAAGGTGGTTGAGGTGGGAGGCCTTGGCGGAAACGAAGAGCATGGCCGAGGCGTTTTTACAAGCGGCGACACAGGCTCCGCAGCCGATGCAGGCGGCGGCGTCAAAGGCGGCGTCGGCATCAGCCTTGGGAATCTGAATAGCGTGAGCATCTGGTGCCGAACCGGTGCGAACGCTGATGTAACCACCAGAAGCAATGATACGGTCAAAAGCGCTACGGTTGGTGACAAGGTCCTTTACGACAGGGAAGGCATTTGCGCGGAAGGGCTCGATGCAGATGGTCTCGCCGTCTTTAAACTTCCGCATGTGAAGCTGGCAGGTAGTGATGCCGCGTTCCTTCGAATGGGGAACTCCGTTGATGGTCATTGAGCACATGCCACAAATGCCTTCGCGGCAGTCGTGGTCGAAGTGGATGGGTTCCTCTCCATCCTGTATGAGCCGTTCGTTGACAATGTCGATCATCTCAAGAAACGAAGCCGAGGTGGGGATTTCCTTGGCTTCGTAGGTCTCAATTCGGCCTTCGGATTTGGCGTTTTCCTGACGCCAGACTTTTAGAGTGAGATTAAGAAGTGACATGACTTACTTGTAAGAACGGATGGAGGGTTTGACTTCTTCGAAGATGAGCTCTTCTTTATGAAGGTGAGGTGGTTTTCCGGGTTCGGTATGCTCCCAAGCAGCAACGTATTGGTAATGGTCGTCGTGGCGCTTGGCCTCGCCTGTCTGCGTGGTGCCGTCCTGAACTTCGGCATCAGTTTCGGTGAATTGGTGCTCAGTACGGAAATGGCCTCCACAGGACTCTTCGCGTGCAAGGGCATCGTGGCAGAGGACCTCGGCGAACTCGATGAAGTCGGCCACGCGACCGGCTTTTTCGAGCTCGGAGTTGAGACCATTGGCTGATCCAGGGATGCGAACGTTAGTCCAAAATTCGTTACGAATCTCGGGGATCCTTTTGAGGGCCTCCTCGAGGCCGGCTTTATCGCGAGCCATACCGCACTTATCCCACACAAGCAGACCAAGTTCACGGTGAAAGGAATCGACTGATTTTGTTCCCTTGATATCCATGAGGGATTTCAGGCGATCTTTTACTTCGTTCTCAACTTTTTTGAACTCGGGATGATGAGTGGTAACGGTCCCCGGTTTTTGTTCAGCGAGGTAGACTGCGATGGTCGAGGGAATGACGAAGTAACCGTCGGCGAGGCCTTGCATCAGAGCAGAAGCTCCTAGGCGGTTTGCTCCATGATCGGAGAAGTTAGCCTCGCCTAAGACGTGGAGGCCGGGGAGATTGGACATGAGATTGTAGTCTACCCAGAGGCCGCCCATCGTGTAGTGGACAGCAGGATAAATCTGCATCGGTTGCTTATAAGGGTCGTCTCCGGAGATCTTCTCATACATCTGGAAGAGGTTTCCGTAGCGAGCCCGGATGGCGTCTTCACCGTCGCGTTTGATAGCATCTTCGAAGTCGAGGAAGACTCCGAGTCCAGTGGTAGCAACACCGCGCCCTTCGTCGCAGCATTCCTTGGCAGCCCGGGAGGCAATGTCGCGGGGGCAGAGGTTTCCGAAGGATGGATATTTCCGCTCGAGATAGTAGTCTCGCCCATCCTCGGGTATGTCGGCGCCGGTCTTTTTTCCTTCGCGGATGGCCTGAGCGTCTTCCGCGGATTTAGGAACCCAAATACGGCCATCGTTTCGGAGTGACTCGGACATCAGGGTGAGCTTTGACTGGTAGTCGCCGCTGACAGGAATGCAGGTCGGATGGATCTGGGTGTAACATGGGTTTGCCATGAAGGCTCCGCGCTTGTGGGCTTGGAAGGCGGCCATGACATTACACCCCATGGCATTGGTGGAGAGATAGAAAACGTTTCCGTAGCCACCAGTTGCTAGAATAACGGCGTCTGCGGCGTGAGTGGTGATTTCTCCGGTGGAAAGATTACGAACAACGACCCCCTTAGCATGGCCTTCGACGACAACGAGGTCGAGCATCTCGGTGCGAGGGTGCATGGTGACGCCACCGCTGTTGATTTCCTTTTCGAGCGCTTGGTAGCAACCAATCAGGAGTTGCTGGCCAGTCTGGCCCCGGGCATAAAAAGTCCGCTTCACCTGAGCCCCACCGAACGAACGATTGTCAAGAAGTCCACCGTATTCGCGGGCGAAGGGGACGCCCTGTGCAACGCATTGGTCGATGATCTCGGTTGAAACCTCAGCAAGCCGGTGAACGTTTGCCTCACGGGAGCGAAAGTCACCACCTTTGATTGTGTCGTAAAAGAGCCGATGAACTGAGTCACCATCGTTCTGGTAGTTTTTGGCTGCGTTAATCCCACCTTGGGCTGCAATGGAGTGAGCGCGGCGTGGACTGTCTTGGTAGCAGAAACAATCTACTTTGTAGCCGAGTTCTGAAAGAGTAGCTGCGGCGGAACCGCCGGCGAGGCCCGAGCCAACTACGATAATTTTGAACTTCCGCTTGTTGGCGGGGTTGATCAACTTGGAGTCCATTTTGTGGGAACTCCATTTTTCGGCAAGCGGGCCTTTGGGAACTTTGGAATTTAAGCTCATGGGTCAAAAAGTCGGTCGTGGTTATTTGCAAGCTTCACAGCCGAAGCCGAAAAGAATGATGGCGAGAGGGATGGAGATAAAACCAAGGTAGATGACGACGGCGTAAGCCTTGGAGAGTAAAGTGATTGGGCCCGCGGTCTTCTTGGTGCGCAGACCGAGGGTTTGAAAAATCGAGGCGACCCCGTGGCTGAGGTGGGAGCAAAGCAAGGTCATGGCAATCACATAGAAGATCACGACGAGAGGATTGCTGAAGCCAACGATGACCATTTTCCAAGCGTCGTGGCGCTCGGATCCGTCTGGCATAACTTGCATGAATGAGGCGTAGTCCGTGCCGGCTTTGACGGTGAAGTGAAGGAGGTGGAAAATAATGAAAGCGAGAATGGTTAGGCCACTCCAGATCATGATCAGGGATGATTTGGGAGCCTGGACGGTTGCCTGATGAGAATACTTCTTACGGGAAGATTTGTTTTCCTTGGTGAGGAGAATTGTGAACCAGAGGTGAGCGGTGAAGCAGGCCAGCAGCCCAACTCGTGCGATCCATACCCCCGCGCCATGAAAAACCTCGTGAAGGAATTGGGCGTAGTCGTTAAAGGCGTCTCTCCCCGCAAAAATCAGCAGATTTCCGGTGAGGTGACCGGCAAGAAATAAGACGAGGGCAAGCCCGGTTACCGCCACGATGATTTTGCGGCCGATAGAGGATTTTACGAAGGCACACAGGGAGCAGGAAGGAGCACTCATGGTTCACTTAGGCACCCGGTGGATGCTAGTTGTAGGCTATGGCTCAACCGCGAAATGACAAGTGGTAACGAGTGGATTTTCCCGAATCCGTGGCTTTAACACTTTGCCGATTAGGCAATGGCTTCCGGATGGGTCGGAATACCATACTTTTGGAGGGATCTAGCCAATCAATTCCTTGATCACAGCTCCGCCGAATTGGGAGAGTTGTTTATAGCGGCCAGCGTGGAAATAGGTGAGTTTGTTGTCGTCTAGACCAAGGAGGTGAAGGAGGGTGACGTGAAAGTCCCGAATGGGGCGGGCAAGGTCGACGGCTTGGGCTCCGATGTCATCGGTTGCTCCGATCATCGTTCCTTTTTTGATGCCGCCACCAGCCATCATGATAGTCATGGCGTCGGCATTGTGGCCGCGGCCAATGGAGTAGACCCCCCCCCGCATATTATTGTCCGGCGTGCGGCCGAATTCTCCATTCCAAATGACGAGAGTGTCGTCGAGCATGCCCCGTTGTTTTAGGTCCTTAATGAGCGCGGCCCATGGTTTGTCGACGGCAGCGATCCGCGAGGAATGACCGCGTTCAAGGTAGTCGTGGCTGTCCCAACCTCCCGCAAAGATTTGCACAAAGCGCGTGCCTTTCTCGACGAGCCGCCTGGCCATGAGGCATTGGCGGCCAAAGTCATGGGTGACCTTGTTGTCCATGCCATACAATTCCTGGATGTATTCTGGTTCATCTCCGAGGTCGACGACTTCGGGAACCTCCATCTGCATGCGATAGGCGAGTTCATATGATTCCATACGTGCGGTGAGATCGGCGTGCTCAGGATGTCGCTTGGCGTGTTGATCGTTGAGAAAGGCAAGTTGATCCAAAGCGGCGCGTTGGTGGGCGCGGGATTTGAAAGGCTGTGATTCTAGATTAAGAAGAGGGGATCCCTTTGGTCTGAGAGCTGTTCCCTGGAAGTGGGCCGGAAGGAAGCCATTGGACCAGTTTTTCGAACCACCTTGAGGCAAGGCCATTTCGGTCATGACGACGTAGCCGGGGAGGTTTTGGTTTTCTGATCCAAGGCCATAGGTGGCCCAGGCCCCAAGGCTAGGGTCTGCCCCAAGGCGGCTGCCGGTGTTCATGTGGAAGAGAGCCTCGGGGTGGTTCAGGGACTCGGCTTGGCAACCGCGGTAGTTACAGAGTTCATCAGCCACTTTGGGATCGGACATGTATTTCCATTGATCACACATATCCATACCGGATTGTCCGGCTTTTTTGAATTTGAAAGGAGAACCGACGTAGAATTGGTAGTTTCCAGCAGCGAGGCCACGATCGTTTTTAGATTCTGTTTTATGGAGCTGGGTGAGCTTGGGTTTGGGGTCGAATGTGTCCATGTGACCGGGGCCTCCTTCCATGAAGAGCATGATGACATTTTTGGCTTTGGCCGGAGTCATGGGCTTCTTTGGGGCCATAGGATTGGCCGTAATCTCGTCGGCGAGAAGGGATGAAAAGGCAACGGAGCCCATGGACGAGCCAAGACCGTAGAGGAATTCACGACGGGAATGAGCATCGGACAGGGGGCGGGAACAGAGAGGGGATTTCATGAGGAGATCGAGTTGTCGATTGATTTGCCAATTTCTTTCTTAGTAACTGTATACGAATTCGTGCGAATTGAAGAGAATGAGGCAGAGGTCGGCGAGTGCTCGTATTTTTGGACTGACTCCGGAGGCCTGTTCGTCGCGCTCGTAGTCGTTGAAAACTGGGAGGATTTCCTGATATTCAAAAGCCTGCCCGGAGAATTCCTCAACAAGCGAGCGAGTGATTGCGTTTGGGTATTCACGGGGCTTCGGTGTGTGTTTTGCGTGATAGCTACGCATTTCCCTGATGTAGGGTCCGATCTTGGCTTTTTCCTCTTCGCTAGCGTTCCGGTTGAAGACGAGCTGGAAGGCCCGTTGGATTTGTTCGGGGAGCGTTACCGATTCCTTTTCCAGTCGGAGAGCCAGTGCGATGGAGCGGTCTGTCAGGAGATCGCTGTTCATCAGGGTGAAAGCCTGTGGGGAGACGGAGGCGGAGTCCCGCTCTTCACAAGAGTCGTTGGGGTTCGGTTGATTAAAGGTCTCTAGGAAGGGGTCGGCGAGCCCCCGTATGCGATAAACGTAAATGGAGCGCCGATTTCGCTGTTTTGGGGTTTTGTTTGGTAGGTAGGTGGGTGCGATCGAGAATTGGATCATGCGCGGCTGAAGGGCGACCTCCATATTCATTTCGGGGCGAATGGGAAGGCCTCCGGCCGCCGGGTTGAGTTCCCCGGTGATGTGAAGCATTGAGTCGCGAAGTTCTTCGGCCGTGAGGCGTCGGTTAGGAAAGAAAGCGAAGAGATCGTTGTTGGGATCTTTTTGGCCGAGCTTGTATTGTTTGGGGTGGCGCCCGGATTGCTGGTAGGTTTGCGAAGTGAGGATGAGGCGATGAAGGCGTTTGATACTCCAGCCATTTTCTACGAAATCGGCAGCGAGCCAGTCGATAAGCTCCGGGTGCGTTGGGAGTGCTCCCTTAACTCCGAAATTATTCGGATTTCCGGCAATGGGTTTGTCAAAATGATACTGCCAAATCCTATTGACGATGGAACGAGCGGTGAGTGGATTCTTGGGGTGAGTCATCCATTTAGCGAGTGCGAGGCGGCGACCGTCGAGGTCGCTCGGGGTGGCAAAAGGATCGTTTTTCGAGCTTCCATCGACAGGAAGACCCAGAGCGGAGAGAACGCCTGGGGTGATTTTTTCGCCAGGCGCCTCGAGGGCACCTCCAGTGAGAAGGTGTGAGTCGGGTCTCCACCTGGAATCGACTTTCGCGGGCATACGAAGCTTCCGGGCATTGAGGAATTTGGGGACTGGTCCGTTGTAGACCGATTGCACCATGGGGAGGAATCGCTCGCGCCGTCGATTCCAGATCCATTCGTCCTGTTCACGGACTTTAAGTTGGCCTTTTTCCGTTTCGCTGAGACCGATGTGGCGGGGTGGCTTTTGGTCGACCGGGTCGTTCTTTCGGTCTTTGAGGTTTTTGTAGGGCAGGTTGTGTCCGGTATACCATCTTTGGGCATTTCCCTCTACTTTTTGCTGGAGGCGCTTTGCCTCAGAGTCGGCGAAATTATGAAGGAGCTCGACCTGTGCCTTCTCTTCTTCAAAGCCGATCTTGTTATCATGCTTCTGCCATGAAACGTAGCGCTCGGCGAGTTGGGTTCCTTCGAAAATGGAATAGATACGATAGTAGTCTTTGGTCGGGAGGGGGTCGAACTTGTGATCATGACACTTGAAGCAGCGCATCGTGGTGGAAAGGAAAGTTTGTCCCACAGCATTGACGACATCGTCGATATACTGCTGACGGGCTTCGGGCGCCTTTACCATGGCGGGATCCCAAGGGCCCATACGAAGGAAGGAAGAAGCGATCATTTGTTCGGCCTCTTTCGCCGAGTAGTGACCTTTTCTCCGAAGATCTCTATATTTGACGCTATCACCTAGGCGTTTGCGAAGGGACTTGTCGGCCATTTCATCCCCAGCGATTTGCTCCATAACAAAATCGTTGTAAGGTTTATCTTCGTTAAAGGCGCGAATAACGTAGTCGCGATAGCGCCAAGCATTTGAGCGTTCGTAGTCGTTAGAGAGTCCTCCGGTGTCGGCGTAGCGAGCGACATCAAGCCAGTGCTGAGCCCAACGCTCCCCGTGTTGAGGTGAGGCGAGGAGTCGTTCAATCAAACCGAGGTAAGCTTTGTCGAAATCCAGGTTGGCGGCCGCCCTGAATTCAGCGACCTCGGTTGGAGTTGGGGGGAGGCCGATAAGGTCATAGGAAACCCGGCGGATGAGAGTGCGGAGGTCGGCGCGTGGGGCTGGCTCGTATTTCGTGGTCTTGATTTTAGCGTGAACAAAGGAGTCAATTGGGTTTACTCCCTCGATGGGTGGGGTCGGTTTTTTGAGTGGAAGGAATGCCCAGACGGTTTCGGGCTTATAACGACGGTAGGTCCAGTCGTCTGCGAGTCCGCCGGAGGTTTCAATGATGATACCTTCGGTGGTGATTTTTTCGCTTTTTTTGGACGCGAGGATCTTTTTCTGGGTCGCTTGATCAGGCCAAGGAGCACCATTTTCAATCCAGGTTTTAATGTGAAGGATCTGGTCGACCGTGAGGCGATCATTCTCCTTGGGAGGCATTTCAAAGTCAGGGTCCTTCCATTTGATGACGGTCATAAGAAACGATTTCTCGGGATCACCAGGGACAAGGAGGTCCTTGATGAATTCGCCTCCTCTGAGGAATCCTTCACGAGTGAGAAGATTAAGTTCGCCGTCGATATCATCTGGGTCTTCGCCGTGGCAGGCTGCGCATTTGGATAAGATGATGGGGAGGGCCTTGAGCGTGGCATGTTCCTCTGGTGTAGCGGCCCAAGTGAAATGGGTGAAAAGAATGAAGATGATCAGTGACTTCATGGCGCGGGAGGATGGGCTCTGAGGTTCAGGCCTGACAGCCTATCAAAACCCTCTCAGGAATGTAAATAATCGACCTATATACCCTCATGCAAAGAACGACTTGCAAAGGAGACGAAGTTTTTTGCTTTTTGCAAGCCGGACTGCTTCCGATCAGAGCACTAGTGGCTGTCGTGATGTTTATCTTTGATCCCTATGATCTCAGCCAACTTCGACGGAAACTGGCGTAAGTTAGAGGGGAGCGGACCCAGTTTCACTTAGGCGAACTGGTTGAGAAAACGAGTGTCGTTTTCGATGAGCAGGCGGATGTCCTTAATGCCGTATTGAATCATAGCGAGGCGGTCTAGGCCCATGCCGAAGGCATACCCAGTGAGTTTGGTAGGATCGAAAGCGTCGTCACCTCGGCTTTCGTTGATTGCGCTGAAAACAGCGGGGTCAACCATACCACAGCCTGCGACTTCGATCCATTTTGGTTCTTCGCCTCTGACCTGGAGTTTCACATCAATTTCGAAGGAAGGTTCGGTGAAGGGGAAAAAGTGGGGACGGAATCGAACTTCGGTTTTGTCGCCGAACATTGCGCGGTAGAAGAATTCTAGAGTCCCTTTAAGATCAGAGAGGCGAACGTCGGAATCAACATAAA
>JAQWSX010000177.1 GCA_029242935.1 Akkermansiaceae bacterium | reverse complement strand
GGTCAAAGACAAGAACAGCTGGCGAATCTCGCACCGCGAAGTCCGACTCGACCGTGTCCTTTTCTTTATCGATAACCCACTTAGGTCCGGCAACCTCATCATGACTTACCACGCTCGCGTGACACACAAGGGAGAAAGTTTTGTCCCCTCCACCAAAGTCGAGGAAATGTATGACCCCTCAAACTTCGCCCTTGGATCCACCCAAAATCTCAGCGTTAGATAAGACAGACTATACCACTCACTCACCCAACCAAGGTGCCCGAACGATCTCTCCCTTCACAAGTCAAAATCAAGATTGGACGTCCAATGTTCTTCAGTCACAATTCCTCCCATGAAAATTATCGCTACTTTTCTTCTCACCGCCTCAATCCTCTTAGCCGCTCCCGAGATCAACGTCACTCAGACCTTTAAGAACCAAAAAATCAAACTTCCGGTCGCTCTTGCCATACCACCTGACGGCACCGAACGCCTCTTTCTAGTCCAGCAGTTTGGCAAAATTAGCATCCTCCCCAAAGACCGCTCTTCGGACGAAGAAATCACCTTCCTCGACGTAACCGACCGACCGCTCATCAAGCAACAATTCGAAGAAGGAATCCTTGGCCTCGCGTTCCACCCGGACTACGCCAAGAATCGTAAGTTCTACATCTACTATTCACTTCAGGATCCGAAGCACACCCGCGTTAGCGAAATGCAAACCTTCTCAGATAACCCTAACAGGGCGGATATCTCCACCGAGCGCGTCCTCTTAGAGATCCCCCAACCCTTCTGGAATCACAATTCCGGTAACATCCTCTTTGGCCCAGACGGCTATCTTTACATCGCAATCGGGGATGGCGGAAAAGCAAACGACCTTCAGCGTTTCTCTCAAAACACCTTCGTTTACAATGGTAAGATCCTCCGTATCGACGTGAACACCCGCGCCGGCAACCGTCCCTATGGTCTCCCTTCCGACAATCCCTTCCTCAAAAAATCCGGCCATCACCCCGAGATCTTCGCCCTCGGCCTTCGTAATCCTTGGGGACTCACCTTTCACCCAGCTACCAATCAACTCTGGGCTGCCGACGTCGGCCAAAACGCTTGGGAAGAAATCAATATTATCACCAACGGAGGGAACTACGGATGGTCCTATCGCGAAGGATCCCATTCGGCTACTGCCCGCACCGATGCTCCACCCAAGGAAGCTAAATTCATCGACCCCATCCATGAATATGATCGCAGTAGCGGACTCTCCATCACCGGAGGAATCCATTATCGTGGAAAAGCGGTTCCTGAACTTCAGGGGAAATATATTTATGGGGACTTTGTTCACGGCAACATTTGGGCTCTTGATTTCCAAAATGACAAAAAGACCAGTAATACCAAAATTTTCAAACGTACAAAGGGCACCATCAAACCAACCGCCTTTGTTGAGGATGCCAACGGGGAACTCCTTATCCTTTCCCACGATCACAAAATTTACACCCTCTTGCCGAAGAAATAACGTGAGCCAGCACACTCACCCCAACTTTTGATGCTTGGCTTAGCCACATGAAATGATCCTCCCTCCGTCAACCCCGCGATTCCTCGCTCTTCTTTTTCTCCTCCCAGTCATCCCACTTCTCGGACCACTCCCGGAGAAACTGAAAAATCCACCCGCCGCGCACGGAATCCTTCTCGATCGCAACGGTAAAGAGCTCACTCATTTCCCACGCCAAGACTACTTCCATCACCAACCAGCGTCGCTAGAGGAAATCCCCGACCACCTCGTCAAGGCCACTCTCGCGGCCGAAGACAAACGCTTCTTTGATCATCCTGGAATCGACTATCTAGCATCCGCTCGGGCCTTATACAAAAACACCAGTAGTAATCGTATTACCTCGGGAGCCTCCACCATTACTCAACAACTGATTAAAATCTCTACTCCGCAGAAAAAGCGAACTCCGGGTAAAAAGCTCTCCGAAATAGTTCTAGCGCGCCGTCTCGAAACGCGGTGGTCCAAAGATCAGATTCTCACTGCCTATCTAAACCGCCTCGACTACGGTTCACACCGTCAGGGCTGCGCCGAGGCGGCCAGATACTTTTTCAAGAAACCACTCGCCGACCTTTCCCTCGCTGAATCCGCCCTGCTGGCCGGACTTCCCCAAGCCCCTTCTCGGCTTAACCCGCGCCGCAACCCGCAAGCTGCCTTGGAACGTCGAAACTGGATCCTCGACCGGCTTGCCTTCGAATTTGGTTACCCCTCATCCGCAATTGAAATCGCCAAGTCCGAGCCCTTGCAACTCGCCAATCCTGGGGCCGAAAACCCGATCCCCCACTTGAGCAATCGCTTCAGCGAAGGCGCCCGACTTAGCATCGACAGCGAGTTGCAGCGAAAAACTCACGATATCCTCGACGAAGAACTTTCGAAGCTAGATCAAAAAAATGTTCAGCACGGTGCGATTGTCGTCATTGAAAATGCCACCGGAGAAATCCTCGCCTTCCACGGTTCCTCGGATTTCGAAAGTTCCAACAGCGGCCAAATTAATGGAGCTCTCACCCTGCGCTCCGCTGGTTCCACCCTCAAGCCTTTCACCTACGCTCTCGCCTTCCAAAACCAAGGACTCTACCCCGGCACCATCATTGCCGATATCCCAACCGATTATCAAACAGAGGAAGGGCTCGACGCGCCAAAAAACTTCGACCGACGTCACCACGGCCCCGTTTCAATCCGCAACGCCCTCGGGAGTTCACTCAATGTGTCAGCAATGCGAATGCTCAATCAACTCGGTGGCCCTGAGCCTCTTCACACGCTCCTCAAAAAACTCGGACTCAATCTCACTCGTAAGGCAACCGAATACGGACTGGGGATTACCATCGGTAATGCCGAGGTTTCGCTCCTTTCCCTCACCAACGCTTACGCAACAATCGCGAGACTCGGCGAGCACTTCCCACCTTCCTTGATCCACCAAAGTGAAACGAACTCCATCTACCCCCTCACCCCCGAGACCTGTTTTTTAATCACAGACATCCTCTCCGACAACCAGGCCCGCGCCGGAGCTTTTGGAAATGATTCCATCCTTCGACTTCCCTTCCGCTGCGCGGTCAAAACCGGAACTTCTTCTGATTTTCGGGATAATTGGTGCCTTGGATTCACCGGCAATTTCACCGTCGGTGTCTGGGTTGGTAACTTTGACAATACTCCCATGGCCGGCATCTCTGGAGTCACAGGTGCCGGGCCGATCTTTCACCGCACCATGTTGGCTTTACACCAGGATCATACACCCGCTTTTCCATCACTACCAAATTCCCTCACTCGCATCTCCGTTGATGAACGAACGGGACATTATTTTCCAATCCTACCGAAAAAAGGAACCCCCTTCCACAAGCAGGAACTCTGCCCTAAGGCACGGCTGCCATTGCCTGTTTCAAATCAAGATTATCACTCGGATAAACGGGCCCTCCTCTCGCTCGATTATGCCGAATGGTTTCAATCGGATGATAATGTCAAAAGCCAAGCTTTCGCCCTCTCTGATTCACGTCCAATCACCAATCTGACTCTACAATTCCTGACTCCTCTCCCTGGCGCAACCTACTACTTGGACCCGGAACTCCCGGGCAATACGGATCAGCTAAAGTTGGGAGCAAACCTCAAAAACGTCATTTGGGCCTCCGACACCCTCAACATCAACGGAAACCAAGCAACCCTCACCCCTGGTCTCCATCAACTGCATCTCACCCATCCGGAAACTCAACAAACGATTTTGTGTGAGTTCACCGTCGAGGAACTCTAGTTTCCGGTGATCCCCGCAAGCTGAACATCCCGGAAAATTGGACGAGGTCACAAAAGGTTTTGATTCGGCGGAAAGACCAAATCACAAACTCTATTTCTTATCCTTCTGTCCTTTTCGCTGTTCGTACATCCACTCAAAGACATCTGGATTCGAATAACAAGGAGTCCAAGCATCATGTTTCACCCCAGAGGCTTCATCATATTCAGTGTATTTAATATGACTTTTCTCTTTCTCTAAAGCGGCCACCATACGGCGTGTTAATTCTACACTTACAACCGCATCTGCCACCCCGTGGTGAGTCCAAATTGGGATGTCTTTAATTGTCTTAGCTGTCCTAGGATCGCCTCCTCCACACACCGGCACCGCTGCCGCAAAAAGATCAGGCGCCTCTGCCAAGGCAGACCAAGTCCCGAAACCACCCATCGAAAGTCCGGTGATATAGATGCGATCCTCATCGACCGGCAAGTTCTCGATCGCCGTTTTGAGGAGCCCAATGACATCTGTAAGGTATTCACCGCGCCAACCTTTCGAATCATCAGGACATTGGGGTGCAAAAATGAAAGAAGGATTTTTTTCATGAAACCGTCCTTGAGCAAAATTGCGAACAATACCATTGAGCTGCTTTTCATTATCACTGCCACCAGACCCCATTCCGTGTAAAAAAATCAAAACCGGAAAACGTTTCTTTGGGCTCATTCTTTTCTCGCTGTAAAAGCGAAACTTGAGGCTCTCATATTCCATCTTCTCCCAATCTTCTGTCAAGCGGCCTTCGAAGATCCCGCTCGGCTCCTTCGCACCAGGTCCCTCCAGGTCCTCAAGCGCCTCTGCCACCCACTTCCGATCTGAGTCTGAGATCTTATCCAGCGATAAGGTAAAGCGTTTCCGGTCCGACTTGCGACGAAGAGTCACATTCCTTTCGTTCGCAGTGATAAATTCCGCCTCAAGGGT
>JAQWSX010000145.1 GCA_029242935.1 Akkermansiaceae bacterium | reverse complement strand
AAAATTACGATCGCCACTTAGGGATAAGACGGCATTGCGAGTGCTATCTTGAGAAGTTAAATTCGTCCGGGTGCATTGCATGGTTTGAGCGCCACCCACATTGACCCAGTCGGGAGTTGATTGAAAGTTATCGTCAGTTGTGTCTCCGTCTGCATTACCAGCATTTAGATTCCCGTTCAGGACATCTCCCCCAATGAGGACTGTTGCCTGTGCGAGATTTAAAGATCCCAAAATCATTCCGATTTTTGCAATGCTAAGAAGAACCTTAAATTCAAAAGGCTCATTCTTGGATCTGGATAGTTTTTTCATGATCAAATGAGGGAAGGTGCTTCTTTTCAGGTTTTCAGAATTAGAGAGGATAGCAAAAAGCGACTCGCTCTGAGAAGAAAAAATACCCACTGAGGCAATCTTATCATTTCTACGCTACGGGTAAAGATCTGAAGATTCATGTATAAACTTAAATTTAGGGATGTGAGCTTAATAACAGGTTGGACCTCGCCTTAAACCATCTCTAGTTTGGCGAGTATGAAGCTGGGAAAGATTGAAAATATTTCTGGGATTAAATTGGGGATTCTTGGAACTCACCTTGGCGTTCTTGAAGCGCTAGTTCCAAACGAGGAAGGTTTGCTCCCGCGAGATGAAGATGGAGAATTTGTCGTGGTGTCGGGAACAAAGAAACTCCTAGAGCTTTCTCCCGTCAAAGTGGATCTCATCCAACTCCTTTCATTTGGGAATACCTTACCTTCGGAGAAGGACTCGCTTATTGCGGCTCTCCGTGAACTGAATATTGAGCCCCAACTCGTCATGATGGTTGGCGGAGTCAATCCCATGAACCCAGAGGATGAAGATGAGGCTGTGACGCAGCTTCTCCATAACATCAACGCCGCCAAACGTAATAACACAACCGAGATCAATTCTACTTCAATCGAGCCGTGGATGGAGGGCACGCCTCCTGCTGACGAAAATGATTTTCAAGAGAGAGTCTTACAAAACATCAAACTTCATTTGCGCGCTTTTGAGGAGGCAGACCTCGCGAATTCGTGCGTCAAGAATTGGAATATCGAATTTTTACGCCCCGGAGAATTCGCGACGTTTACTTCACTCAAAAAACTTCGGCCAATTCTTGATGGCCTAAATGAAAAAGTTGGCATGCCATTTTTTAGAGCTCTTATTGATGCCGCTCATTGCGGGGACTCCGGACTCTCGATGGCTGAAAACGCACAAATTATTTCCGAATTGGGAGCGAACGACCAGATCGGACCATTTCATTGTTCTGCCCCTACAACTCGTGGGTGCCTTTCTTCTGACGATGGTTGGGTGAGTGCGCTCCTTACCGCAAATGCGGAAACTGGAAAGCTCCCTAGCGCATTCGTTGAGCTATTCCGCCATGACGACCAAGCTTTTGCTGAGCTTCGCGAGTTGGTGTCCGGTCATGGAGTCGATACCACGATGGGGCGAACCTACATTGAGGTGGTGGTTGATGGGCTTATTGACACGGTCCGGCGTCTTAATAACCTTAAAAATCGTGGCGTTATTTAAGCGACTGACTGACTGACTGCTAGGAATTTGCTTTTGGCAGAAGGGGAAGTCGGCGCTGGTCCGATCGAATGGCGGCGGAAAGGGAGATTGTATTGATTGGTGAATCTTATCTTGGTGATTCTCTTAGTTCGACCCTGAGACGGACAAAGAGTTGGGTTCCGGAGTCGGCGGAGGGTTTGAGGGACCATGTGTAGCGGGCGTTGCCGTTGCCGAGGTTTTCTTCGTTGCTGAGTTCAAGAAGACCATCAGCGCTGACCCAGGATTGAAGGTCGGAGGAAGTTTGAAGGATGAAGATGGCATCATCGGCACTGAGGCTTCGCTGTGCGACGAAAGTGAGATTGTTTTGTGGACCGATGAGATCGTAAACGTCGTTGAGTAGGTTGTGAGAGAAATCGTCAGTGCCGAGAGCGTATTCGAGGAGAGCAGTCATGCCATCGGAATCGAGGTCGACGTTGGGCTCTCCAGTGAACAGAAGGGCGTCGCTGGTGGTGGGGTTGCCCCCGCTAGCGGTGCTGGGGCGCCATGAGGTGGAGAGTTGGTGATCAGGGTTTTTGTCTGGGGCGACGAGCACGAGGGTAAAGCCTGTGCCGTCGGGGCTGGTGGGCCACGGGAGTTTGTCGTTGTAGCGGAAGTCTTGGATGGTGCTTCCGTCGGCTGCGATGAGAGTGATGTTTTCTCCGGTGTTAGAGAGGTCGCCGACGAATTGTCCGGCGATGGGAATTCCGGGGTAGTCGATGGCAAAGTCAGCGGATTTTCCAACGAGCACAATTCGTTCTCCCGGGGCAAGAACTGGGATGGAGAGAGTGCTATTTTGATCGAAGTTAAAAGTAACGCCGCGGATGAATTCCACTCCGCTAAGATCGATAGCATCATTGCCAATATTCATGAGTTCGATAAACTCCACGGCATCGTCGTCGCTGAGTGGATGGTAGTTGAGTTCAGAAATGACGAGGTTAGTGCTGTCGGCGGGAATAGCGTCGACGAAGAAGGAGGCTTCATTGAGTGCGCTCCAAGTTGCTCCTGACAAGACGCGTGCTTTGGCGAGAGTTGAGGACACAATCACGGGGCTTATGTTCGGGTCATATTTGATTGCGCTTACGGAAATGTTCGGGCTGGCGATGGAGGCATCACGGGGATCGCTTCCATCGAGAGTGTAATAGATCGTGCCGGCGGGCGCGGTCATGGTAAGCTGCAAACCCGTGCTCACATTCCCTCCGTGTTGGCTAAAGCTTGGTGCAGTAACCGACGGGTAGAGGCTTTGTGACCGAAACTGGTTGAGGACGGTGGCGGTGCGGCCGGGGAGATAGGTGTTTTTCTGATAGTTGATTTCGGTCTGCCATCGCGTCATTCCAACTGGGTTGGCCTGTTGGGCATCTCCCCAACGAGCAGACTCCGCGATCAGGGGCAATTCAAGAGTGTCGATCCATTTGTCGAGCTCGTTGGCGACGCTGCTCGGGGTGAGCACACCGTTGTTGAAAAAGTGTCTGTGAAGGCGGTCCGCAAAGCGCAGACGATACTCAGCATTGTCTCGGAGCTTTTTGTGGAGACGGGTCGTCCGGTTGGCGAAGTTCTTGTTGGTTTGATTATCAGAGGCACCGCGGAATGTGCGCTCGGAATCCCAGACGAAGATGCGCCAGCGGTCATCGCCTGTTTTTCTTCGCGCCGCCTGGAAGTTGTTATCATCCCAGTCGGTATTGCCATCATAGAAGTTGACGAGGAGGTAATCGATCAGGTTGTCGATATCGATCAGTTGTTCCATCGCGGCATATTCTGTTGCTCCGGAGAGCCCGGCTTCGGCCTGGCTGAGCATGGCATTCCAGGCGGTAAGATCTCCGTCGATCGCTTCCATGCCATTTGTCCTTGAAGATTTGATGACATCCCAATCCTCTTCCGCGCCGCCGAACCGCTGCGCCATCGAGTTGTCTTCATTTCGGTCGAGAGTGTGGAAGAGCCCCCAGTAGATTCCGTTGAGATAAAGATGAACGTGTTCTTGGAAATTGGCTGGGCGGTCCATCGCAAGTTGCAGACTGCGGGCGAGTTGGTCTCGAATATAGAGCGCTTCATTACGCGAGCTCTGGGTCGGGTGGAACCATGAATCGCCATTCTGTCCCCGCAGGAGGTAGCTATTGACCTTGTCTGGCCAGGCATCGTTTCCGAAAACTGGGAAGTCGAGTTCAGAGGGGCCGTAGGCCGAGCGGAAGACGAGACGGAGGTTGTGTTTCGGGCGGGAGGTCCAGCGGCTGGCATTTCCGAAGACGCGCATTCCGCAGTCGATCTGTAGTTCCTGACCATGTGGGAAGCCGAAGAATTCTGCCGAGCAGGCGCGTTCCCAAGGGAAACCGCGGGCGATGGTGGAGTTCGCATAAATGCCTCCGATGGCGGGGTCGGTATTGTTGTTGAAAAGATCGTCGAGGGGCATTGCAACTGAGACCGTTGGGAGGGCCATGAGGGCATTGATAATGTCCTCGTCAGGGGCGACACTGGAAGTCATTGCGTAGTCGGCGCCCGTGCCGGGTTGCCAGATGGAAGGGTAACCGGAAGGGGAGGAGGGTTGGTTGATGACGTCGTCGAGGAAGAGGTAAGTGACCGTAGTGATTTTTCGCGGTGTTTCTCCGGGGCGAAAAGCAGCGGCCCGGAGGATGGTCGTGGAGTTGATGGAAATCGGAGTGCTGTAAACTGTTCCCGTGGACGCGGTGGGGGGAGATCCGTTCGTCGTGTAGCGGATGGTCAGAGTGGGATCGGAGCTGCTGAGCCCGACCAAAAATGGGGCGTTGTAGAATCCGCGCGGGACATCGGCCAGAACTTCTTCTGCAACGAAACCACTAAAAGTCGTGGTGCCATTTTTTGCGGCCGGCGTAGGTTCAGAAAAGTAACCCGAGCTGTCATCTGCGAGACGTCCATAGGAGTTGCCCACATACTGGGGAGGGTAGGATGGGGCAATCTCATTGTGGATGGTCGAGCCATCGGGCTCGACAAGAGCGAGATACTCGCCATCTGAGGAGAGCTTGAAATTGGTGTGCAACTCGGATTCTGAGACCGCGCGATCTTTGCCGGAAGCAAACACCAGCAGAAGTTCGTCGTCGTTCAGCTCAGTGGGAGGGAACTGCCATTTGGTGAGATTGGTAGGATCATCGGTGAGGTAGAATCCGGCAAGATCGTTCGGAGTGTTACCGGTGTTTTTGATTTCAATCCAGTCAGTTTCGTCTCCGTCTTGATCGGCGATAGGCCCGGCGTTTTGAGCGACGAACTCATTAAGGCGAAAGCTTGCTGGTTCGTCGACGTAGATGGTGACGGTTTCGGTAGCGGTCCCGCTAGGGGTGGTGGCGGTAATGGTGTAGGTCGTTGTGACTACCGGGGAGACACTGAGGTTGCCGATCCCATTTGTCGTGAGAGGCAGGACATCACCAACATCTTGATTGATGGAAAGTGCGGTGACTTCGGGAGCAACTTCCCAGGAGAGTGTGGCGCTGCCGCCGCTTGCGATACTTACCGGGGCTCCAAGGAAGGAGTTTAAGATGGGCGGGGTTTCCATCGCCGCAACGTGCTCTACGATACGTGAGGCTGAGAGAGCGTGAGTGTAGAAGGCGACTTCATCGATTGTCCCGTCGAAGTAATTTCCATTGAGGTTTTTATGAATACCAATGAAGAAACCTCCGTTGGATGATTCTGGGTTGACCGTGCCCGAGGCCGTGGCGACTCCGTCGACATACCAGGTCCAGGTGTTGGTGGGATCATCGAAGACAAGAGCTCCGTGATGGATTTGTCTTACGACCGCTGAGGTGCCGCTGCTGCTTGTAACGCCGCCAAGGAAACTGCGAATGTCACCATTGCTTGAAGAAATGAAGAAGAGCGTGCGCCCTTTGCCTCCGTCTTGTTGGACGATGGCTTGTTGGGAAGTGGCGTCGGTTTTGAAAAGCGCTTCGATCGTGAAACTCGTGAGGGCGGGATTAAAAAGTGGCGGGGTAAGGACGCGTGGTTTTTTCGTCGAGCTGCCACTAAATTCTGCAGCGGTATCGGCTTCTTCTGTGAGCCCGGTGACTCCGAGAGTTGGGAAAGCTGTTCCAGCGAAGGTGGCGTGATTCCCGTTGGGAGAGGAATCGAGTGCGACTGTGGCTCCGGGAGCCTCGTTAAGCCGGTAAAAGGCCACCGGGTTATCCCTGAGAACCTCGACGGAGTAAGGCGCAGCGAAAGCGGTGACAGGAGCCAATAAGAGGAAGAGACATTGGCGGCTGCTAAGAACTTTCACTGCTAGGATTTTTTTGGCGTAAAGGGAAGCCGGCGTTGGGCGGATCGGATAGGGGAGAAAGGAGGCCGGTCCCCTACGATTTCAGCAGTCTTATCCCATACTTCAAGATCAATGGCTGCTAGAAATTTTCTTTTAGCGGAAAGGGCAGGGAAGGTGGAATTGGGCTAATCGGATGGGGGTGAAAGAGGATTGGCCTGTCCCGCAGAGCCGCATCGCTCCGGTCCACCGCCGCGACAATATGCCCTCAATCCGGGAATTCGGACCATTAACCCCTCGAGAAACACCGCCGGGGCGCGCTTCGAGGGACTTTGATCAACTTGAAAGGGGCCAGTCGTCCGGGTCGAGCCCCTCTGCAGTTTGACGAAGCCGCTTAGCGTAGATGGCTGCAGCAATGGTCGCGATACCCTGAACCCAAGAACTTTACTCATTGCTGATCTAGGACCGTTCAGATAAAGGTTGGAGTTATGAAGAGTTATGAAGAGAGGTGCCACGCGACTTTAGGACTCTCGGCGAGGAGCGCTTTTTATCGATTTTCCAAAATGATGACGCCACCCGTTTTAAAAACCCTTGTGGTAACCGTTGCCCTAACGGTTCCCACGTTTGCTGAATATCCGGATGTCGTTCTCGCTGACAAACCGTTACTTTACTATCGCTTTGAAGGAGATGCCGGAGCCGGTTCTGTGCAAGATTTTAGCGGGAATGGCAATGATAGCGAAGATCTCTTCGGAGTGATCCTTGGAGTCGAAGGCGCGGTTGGAAGCGCGGCAAACTTTGAGGGTGCTGGAAGCATCTTGACACCGCTCTTGATGGATCCTAGTGAGACCGACTTTTCAATCGAACTGCTAGTGAATCCAAACGTTGTGGTTGGCACTCAGGTGATAGTTTCGAATCAAGACGGCGGAGGCGTCGGCCGGAGCAACCTTCTTTTAGGACCGGATGCGACCGTCAGGTCGTTTATCGGAGGTAATACGACCGCAACCGAATTGATCGTCGAACCCGAAACCTGGTACCATGTCATTCTCACTTATGACAACGATGGTGAGGACGAGACGATTCGAATTTACGTCGATGGCGAATTCTCCACCTCGAGTAGCCTTGTGGTCGAAAATGCCAAGGGTGGTTGGGTCGTCGGCTCCCATAAGAGTCAGGGAAGCCAGTTTACCAACTCCATTTTGGATGAAATCGCCATCTACAACTACCGGCTCGACGATCCGAACGGCGATGGCGACGAGAACGATTCCAAAGTGGCAGCGCACTATGGTGCGTTCCTCGATCCGCCGTCGTCCAGAGCATTCGAAATCACTTCGATCACCTACGACGGTTCGAACAAGGCTTCGATAACATGGACTTCTCAACCCGGTAGAAGCTATGGGATCGACAGCTCGACCGACTTGCAAAATTGGCTGGAAATTGCCGATAGTGTCCTAGCATCGGACAGCGAGATTACAACGTTTGATGACGAGGAAGCATCCCCTGGCAAGGCCTACTACAGAGTGCGCCAAGAAGAGTAGAGAATGCTTAGCCTCTGCCCCACTCTTTCATCTGTTAGGTTTGGGTGCACCTGAGATTGAAGTCCGAACACGTTTCTTTGTGCGAGCTGGTTATTGGAATTGTTGCGCTGATTAATCGACTGCTAACTGCTAGAATTTGCTTTTAGTGGAAAGGGCAGGGAAGCCGGCGTTGGGCGGCATCTTAATCAAAACAACGATAAAAAAGCACAACCAGTTTATAGCCCATATTCTATCGTCTACAATTTTTGTTCTAAAAAATCAGCGACGCGTTCGAAGGGATCAAAACCGAATGCTTCTCCAATGGGGCGGCGGAGATTGGAGTTGGCGTTGATGTCATAGAAGACACGGCGACCATCTGGCGTTTCGAGATATTCGATTCCCGCGACATCCATCTTGGCGCTTTTGATAATCCGTTTTCCAGCTTCGAGAGCTTCAGCTGGAAGATCGAGGTAAGGATAGAATTCGACGGGTTGGGCGGCAGCTTCCTGAAAGTCAGGAAGAGCGCAGGCTCCTGCTTCCTCGGCCTCGGCTGGATTACACGCTTCGGAGGGACAGAGATTGTAGCGGCCATGGGTGACGACTCGCATCGCATAGAGAAGTTCCTCTCCGAGAAACTCCATGCGGACGATCCCAACCTCCGGATCATGAGGCAGATATTCCTGCAGGAGCAAGAGCTGATCGGGCTCCCAAAGGCCGGGATTCTCCGCGAGTAACTCACGGAGTTCATTAAGGGAGTCGAGCTGATTCATGCGAGCACCACTGCCACCTTGTTCTGGTTTTAGCATGGCTGGGAAAGATAAGTCATTCCGCTCCGCCAAGGCCTCGGCGTCATTAAAAATGATCGAGCGCGGGTGATCGATCCCGAGTTCGTTGAGCTTAGCAATTTGTGCACTCTTAGAGAGTTCGAAGGAAAAGACATCGATGCCATTGAGAACCTTTGCTCCTTGTATTTGGAGGTTCTTGAGTAAGGCCAGAGTGAATGGAACGACTCTCAGGCGGCCTCGGGCGTAGGCACTCGGGCTTGCTTGGTTAAAGTAGAGTCGAGCTTTTGGGAGATCGTGTCCGCCAAAGGCCGCAGATTTAAGATCATATTTTTCATAAGCAATCCCACGTTGCTCGAGGACATCAAAGAGTGGTTGTTGCCAGGCCTCATTTTCAAAGAGGACGACGAGATCTAGAGCGGCTGCCATAAGAGCCGGACAATTGGCGATTTGAGGGGAAAGTCGATCTCGATTTCCTTGTTTTTGAAAGTCCCGGAACGGCGAGTGATTTGCCAGAGGAGAGACGGATAGGAATTTGCTTTTGGAGGAGAGGGAAGCCGGGGCTGTGGTTGAGAGTGGATCAGTCCAACGCTAGCTCGACTTGATTTTGGAAAAGCTCCAAATCGGGGTCATCGACATCTTTCATCCAATGCCACAGGGCCTTGGTCATGGCACTGACTCGACCGGATTGATTGCCGCCCGGTCCATCGAGTAGGTTCTTCAGGCAATCGGGATCTTTTTGTAAGTCGTAGAGTTCCTCGCGGGTGCGATGGAGATAGAAATCAGCGCGAGCGCGGACCTTCGGATCGTTAGCATTCTTCATCGCCTTGAAGGTGAGGCCGCTCATCGACTCGTTGCGGAACTGTGTCTTGCCGTCCGACCAGCCATTCCAGATATAGAGGAAGTCACCATCATTGACGGCACGCATCGGCAGATGCTTCCGGGAATAGGGGCGCTCATGGAAGGTGAATACTCGGTTGCGATTTGCTTGTTCGATACCTTTCATTAGAGGGAGCAGGGAAAGCCCGTTGGTGCCTTCTAGATTCTCGACACCGGCTGCGGCGAGGAAGGTCGGAGAGACATCGATAGTGCTGACAAAATTCTTCTTATCGGTCGTTCCAGGTTTGAGGTGGCCGGGCCAGCGCAGGATAAAGGGTGTGATGTTCGAGGCGAGGTAGCAATTAGTCTTCGCGTAGGGTAGGGGCATACCGTGGTCGCTCAGGAAGAGGACCAGCGTGTTGTCGGCCTGGCCGCTTTTCTTTAACTCATCGAGGACCGCTCCAACCACCTGATCGGCACGAGCGACGGATTGAAAATAGGTCGCCAATTCCGTGCGGATTTCGGGAAGATCCGGAAGGAAACCAGGCACCGGCACTTGCTTGGGATCGATCTTCCGTGGGAAGGGAATCTTTTTGAAGGCATCGCCCTTCGCTCCCGCAAAGGGTCGGTGCGGGTCGGCCGCGTTGGCCATGATGAAGAATGGTTTGTCGGCGTCATTGGCTTCCTTGATGGCAGCGCGGACGGCCTCGGCATAGGCGCTGGCGCTGCGCCCTCCGCCGAGATCTTTTTGCTTATCGATGCGGTGAAAGGCTTTGTGGCGGGAGGGCACGACGTGGATTTCTTTGCCGATCAGACTGTTGTAATATCCGCCCTTCTTCAGCGCCTCGGGCAGGCTGGGTACCTCGGGTTTGATCTTGTCGAACCCGAGCGCACCGCTGGCTTGCGGGTAGCGGCCGGTCATTAAAACGGCGCGGCACGGCATGCAGATGGCGACGTTGACGAAGCCGCGGTCGAAGCGGATACCTTCAGCGGCAAGTCGGTCGATGTTTGGCGTGATGTTCTCGATCGGGCAGCCGTAGGCACCGATCGAGTCACGATTCATGTCATCGACGGTGATGAGGAGAAGGTTGGGCTTCGCGGCGAGAGAGGTGAGGCAAGCAAGGAAGAGTAAAAGGCGCATAAATGGTAAAAGTTGGATAGAAAATCGGATGCCTTCGTCGTCAATCTGAATGAGTCATCGGCAGGTGGTTTTGGCGATTAGAAACAGTGCATGCCTACCCTGCAACAGTCGAATTTCACGACAGGTGGACTATTGGCAATCCTAGAGGACTTCTAGGAATTTGCTTTTTATACCCACCTACCCGCACTTTGGCGGGGTGCGCTGGTGGCTCAGCTGCCCATTCTGTGGAGGCCGAAGCGGCAAGCTGTACCTTCCCACGCCCCACGGGGAGTTCGCCTGCCGCCTCTGTCACGACCTGACCTATGAGAGCTGCCTCAGTTCCAAGGACAGTGATGCCTTCCTGCGGAAGGTTGCCGCGATGGCATCCATGTTGCTCACGATTGCCACATTGGCCAGGCGGCTGAAGCTCCGCTATCTGCGCTCGCAATGCCTCGATAGCTTCGCCCGCAGCGCCTTACTTCTTAGTTTCCGATTTATCCGGACTGGTGACCGATGACACGAACTGGACCGCCACGCACGCCAGGCTCAGGCAACCAGGGATCACCGCGATCATCACGCCAGGTGAGCGCATCCATTCGCTACCACCGGTCCACGCCTTCCAGAATTCCCAGGTCGCGGCCAGCATAGCCATCGGAATCATCAGGAGAAGAAAAACGGGGACCATGAAAGAGACCACTATCGTAAAATACGTGAATGATCTCCATTGAAGGGGTTCGTCCTCGCGGAGGGCAGCGGAACTCAAATCCTTCAACCGGCCGGTGAACGCCGAGCACCGCCTACGCCATTTCCATCCTGCGGCCTGGATCCCGCCGGTGGCCGTTCTGAGTGCGAGACGCACCCGATTGTCGTCATCCAGGAGTTTCCGCGCGCTGTCCCGCGACGACCTCCTGCGACCAACCGAAACGCAAAACCAGATGAAAACACCGCTAGCCGCCATGTCCACGATCGCCACCTCCCACATCGGCCTGCCCAGCAGGCAGTAAACCAGGAGGCTCCCGGCAAACCAGGCAACGCAAACCAGGCCGCCAAGGATCACCGAGAGATTAACAATGAAACCGAAAATATTGCCGAGAAGGTTCATGACTTCTACTTCTAGGAATTTGCTTTTTCTTTAAGGAATGATGACCCGGAAAGTGAGGTGATAGAAGGAGGCCGTTACAAAAAAAGGAGGAGCCTCCGCTCCTCCCTTATAAAATATGACTGAGATCAGAATCTCTATTACTTGCGACGGCGGAGGAGGAGTGCGAATCCGGCCAAACCGGCAAGGAAAGAGGTGGATGGCTCAGGGACGACGCTTCCGTTCACCTGGAGACCATTGACATGGAGGTTTCCGGTTGAGCCCTGATTCACATGTCGAGGAGCAAAACGAACTGCCACGGTATTGGCACCAGTGATGGCTTCGGTAAATGTGAAGGTGTCAAAGGAAGGACCAGAACCGGAATTGGAGTCGACTTGAACGGAATCGTAGAGGGAGAATGCCCCACCGCCGACGCTCACTTCGAAAGCCATGCCATCGACCGCGCCACCGCCATTGCGCCATTGGGAGATTGAGATGCTTTCGATGTTCAGACTTCCCGGAGCATTTCCGGTCATGGTGAACTCAATGTAGTTTTCATTGGATCCGTTGCCGCCAAAGTCGAAATCACGGATGTCGGCCTCGCCCGCAGCAGTGGTTGCATTGATGACAACATTGAGGTTCGCAGAGGGGGTAAGGTCACTGACAGTCAGCCCGGCGGCTGCATTTGCGTTTGCGGCAGTCAGAATCGGATTTGGAGCCGGCCCGTTTAGAGTAAGACCGCTACCTTGGCCTGAGCGCCAGTCAAGACCGCTGAAGTCCCAGTTGACAAGCACGGAGCTCTGTGCGGAAGAGGCTCCGAGCAGAGCGGAAGCCATTACGGTGAGAGATTTGGAAGTCATTTAATTATCAGTGGTTTAGTTTCTTGCTCGTCTACTTTCAGCGGACAATTCCGATTATCGCACACCTAGTATTTGCTCATATATCGAGGATTTTTGATTAGGTCAAGCCCATAAGTTTCGGTCGATTCTTCGTATTCGTAATACTGGGCAACTGAAATTTAGGAAAATTGCCTTGCGTCTGGATCATTTGGAAAGGAACACTAACATGTGAAAAGTCGAAATTTAATTAGTGTGATTGGGTTGGTCGCTGCACATTTTCCCGGATTGGGAATGGCAGCCGAGTTAAAGCATTTTTGGGATTTCGAGGGTGAACAGTGGTGGCTCGACAAGAAAGGGACAGCTCATGGAGATAAGCCGTCAGATACGGCAACGCTGGAAAGAGAAGAAGGTCACGGTGGTAAGGGCGAGTCTTTGAAGGTGGTGACAAAGATTAATGGTGGCGATGACCAGTTGAACCTGGCAGCTGATCAGATATTTCAGCCGGGCGAAGAGTCATTTAGTTTTTTCTTTTGGGTTCGCTTGCCAGATGACATGACGACAGATCCCCGCGGGATTTTTGATTTTTCCGGCAATGGCAGGGATGGTGTGCAGTCACTTTATATAGGGACGACGGAGGAGCTCGCGTTTCGGATTGATTTTCCGGGGAGTGATTTCTCGCTTGTGAAGATCCCCGTTGAACTGGAGGACGGCGAATGGCACTCGGTTGCTGCAACTTATGATCCGACAGACGGGTTGAAGGTTCACATCGATGGATTCGGGGTCGATGGTTCCGCGCCTGCGGTTGACGCTTCGGTTTCGATGGCCGCTGATTGCTACATTGGAAGCTTCAACTTCACTGGAAACCCGCGAAACAATGGAATCGGAGGGAACGTCGATGACTTTGCAATCTACTCGGGAGTATTGACCGAGGAGGAAATCACAGCACTGTCCAAGCCGCCGGAGAAGCCTGAACTCCAGATTGAAACGGTGACGGTTGCTGAGGATGGAATGACGATCACCTGGAATGGGCAGGATGGAGAAATTTACCAAGTTTGGCGGTCTTCTGATCTGGAGACCTGGATCGAGATGGATGATGGAGTAATAGCTGGTCCCGAGGGGGGCAGTTATCTTGTCGAGCCGGAGGAATTGATCCTAGGACGGATGTTTCTGCAAGTCCGCCAATTTGAGTAGGGCGATAATGCGTAGCGTTGATTTGTCCGAGCGAGCGCCTTCGGATTTGCTTGTGGCGGAAGGATCCTGAAAGCGCTTCTTGCCCAGAGCGGCTTGTCGCAAAAGGTGCGTGCTCGTTCACGGGGCATTCATCTTCAGTCAGTATTCTTCGTTATTCAGTCCTATGAAAGCACTCTATTTCCTCTCAAATCGATCAATAATCCCGATCGTTCTTGCTGCAACCTCCCTGGCTCTGCTCCCGGTATTCGGAAAGGACACAAAGGCCTCCCCTGATCAGGATAAATCCAATGATTTTTGGGATTCCGTTTACGAAGCTAATCACGTCGTGGAAATCGATATCTCCCTTACCAAGGAAGCGTGGGGGTCCATGCAACCTGCTCGAAATGAAAGTAGAAGAGGTGGTCCGCCACGAGGGGGAATTCTTCCCGATGGTCCGCCACGCGGTCGGTCCGGTCGCCCTGATGGCCCACCTTCCGGCGGCAGTCCGGGGGGGCGTAGAGGACCCGGCGGACCTCCTCCCGGTGGTGGCGGACGAGGCGGAGCTGGAACGAGCTTTGAATATGTCAAAGCCAACATCACGATCGATGGCCAACAATTCGGAGACGCTGGTCTCCGATTTAAAGGAAACTCTTCTTACCGCTTCTCCTCCGATGGTCTCAAAAGACCTCTAAAGATCGATACCAACCGCTTCGTCACCGGACAAAAACTTCACGGCCGGACCAAATTCAATTTGTCGAATTCCTATCTCGATCCTGCCTTCATGAAGGAGAAGCTCGCTTACGAGGTTTACCAGGCGGCCGGAATCCCGACACCGGGCACGGGTTGGGCCAAGGTGAGCCTTTCCATCGAGGGTGAACTAAAGAAAAAGGATCTGGGCATCTATGTTCTGATTGAGCAGGTGGATGAAAACTATCTGGAGCGCAAGTTCGGTGAAAAATCGAAGGGCAGCCTCCTCATGAAACCTGAGAGCTCTGCTAATTGGCAACACCCCGGCGATGACGTCGAACAATACAAGGAGGCCTTCAACATCAAGGAAGGTGAAGACAACAAGGAGCAGATTCGCCAATTTAGTGGCTTTCTTAGCCTCATTGGGGCGGAAGCTGATGCTAAGTTTTTCAAACAGATTGGCGAAAAAATGGACCTCGAATTTTACGCAGGCTACCTCGCCGCCACTAGTCTCCTCTCTAGCCTAGATAGCTACGTTGGGGCGCCTCACAACTACTATCTGATGGTCGATCAGGCTGATAATAAAGTCCGTCTTCTTCCATGGGATGTTAACGAGGCCTTTGGAACATTCTCAATGGGAACGACTCCCGAAAAGCTCGCTGATTGGAATATCACGCGGCCCTGGACTTCTCATATCCCTCTCTTGGATCGCCTCTTTACTCACAAGGATTTCTCCAAGCTTTACCAAGAAAAGTTGAACGGACTCATGAAAAGTTCCTTCACCGAGAAAAATCTCTACGAGCGGGTAGATTCCTTCACCAAGGCCCTCAAACCGCACCTGAGCAAAGAGGAACTTAGAGAACTCCACCTGGGGGTCGAAGGTAATGCCTCTGGTAAAAACACCGCCGTTGAACGCGATGTTTTTGCCATCAAGCCCTTCATCAAAAAACGGATTAAATCCGTCAAAGCCCAGCTCGCCGGAAAGAGTAAAGGAGTCAAAATTGAAGGCCGCGGTGGTCGCGGAGGACGTCCCCCACGGTAACCCCGCTTTTTCTCCCACAAAATTACACTCCCTTTCCCTTGAAGATCAGTCGCCGTTTCCCCATGCCTCTTCTTTCTCGCGACAATCCTCCCCTCACTCAACGAGTCGCTCTTGGTAAAAAACTATTTCATGATAAATCCCTTTCCAAAGATGGCACTATTTCTTGTACGACCTGCCATCATGAGAACAAAGCTTTTACTGATGGACTCAAATTTTCCAAAGGCATTAACGATCAAGAGGGTGACAAAAACTCGATGACCCTCTTCAACCTTGCCTGAAAATTCTCCTTTTTTTGGGATGGGCGGGCGAAATCTCTCCGTGATCAGGTCCTCCAACCGATCCAAGATCATCGTGAAATGGCCTCCGATCTCAAAGCCGTCGTGGCGCAGCTTCAAAAAAACGAATCCCTCGCTTTCGAAAATGCCTTCGGGCCAGGTTCCGTAACCGAAGAGAAAATCGCCCTCGCTCTCGAAAATTTCCTCCTCACTCTTACGAGTTACGATTCCAAATTCGACCGGGCGATGTCTGGAAAAGCGAAACTCAGCGAAGCCGAGCAACGCGGCATGGAGCTCTTTTTCACAGAGTATGAACCACGCAGCCAGCAATATGGAGCGGACTGCTTCCACTGCCACGGAGGGTCCTTTTTCAGCGATCATCAATTTCACAACAACGGACTCAAGCCCTCTCTTTCCGATGTTGGGCTCATGAATGTCACCGGGAAAGAACCCGATCGAGGAAAATTTTCTACCCCAAGCCTCCGAAATATCGCTCTCACCGCGCCCTACATGCACGATGGTCGGTTTCAGACACTCGAAGAAGTCATTGAGCATTATAACGAGGGGATCCACCGCACTTCTACCCTCGATCCCAATCTCGCCAAACACCCCAAAGGGGGCATCGCCCTCTCGGGCAAAGATCAGGCTGCCCTCATCAGCTTTCTGAAGTCACTCACCGACAAAAAATATGGTGCTCAAGAAACAACTC
>JAQWSX010000009.1 GCA_029242935.1 Akkermansiaceae bacterium | reverse complement strand
GAAACGAAAGGCCTCCGTGGCGGAATTGGTAGACGCTGTGGATTTAAAATCCATTGACCCTAGGTCGTGCCGGTTCGATCCCGGCCGGAGGTACTTCGTGCGCGAGGTCATTGTTTAGGGCAATGCGTATTTCGATTTTATCGATGGGCAGTTTTTGGTGGGTGAGATTTAATGGCTGCGATGCGTATTATTCTTTGTCTGCTGCCTTTACTGTTTCTGAACTCTGCGTGCACCCATACTTCGGGATATCGCCAGACGCCGGAGTTGACTCTTGAAAAGCTCGATCCAAAGGTTTCTCTCGGACATGTTGAGATCGATGATCAGGGTGAATTGATTAGCTTTGATCAATTAAAGCGGGTGACAGCCAAGATTGAGGCTGAGTCAACCGAGCCTCTGTTGATGGTCGTTTACATTCACGGCTGGAATCATAATGCTTCGGAGCGTTTGATCACGGGGGCTGGTGACCTCTATGATTTTCGGGAGATGCTCAAGGATCTGGGGAAAGCTAGTGGGAGAAAGGTGATGGGAGTTTTTGTGAGTTGGCGGGGGAGATCTTTGGCGACTTTTCCAATTGGAGTTGATTATTTCCACCGGCATGCGGCAGCACGAAGAGTCGGTGGAGTTTCAGGAACTGAGGTGCTTCACGAGTTGGGTGCAGCGGCGCGCGGAGCTAATTCGAAGAATCGAATTGTGATGATTGGCCACTCTTTGGGTGGTGCTATTTTGGAGAGTGCGATGGCGGAGTCAATTTCAGCCCGAGTCGCGATGGATTCTGCGCGGGGACGGAAGCTGAAGCGGAAGGACTTTCCGGCGGACTTGATGGTTTCGATCAACTCCGCCGAGTCTGCAATTTATGCTCGTCAGCTTCTCTCGACTTTTAAAAATCGTGGTATCAAGGATATTGAAGGAGGACCTCTTATAGTTTCGCTAACTAGTCAGCGCGATTTTATTACGAGTGTCTTTTGGCCCATGGGAAACATCATGGGAAGATGGGTTCCTGGGCTTAATTTTTTCAACACGGGAGTTGCCGGGATGTATCGTAGGGATCCCAAGAGTGATAAATTGCGAGGCACACAGGCGGCAGCTCACAGATCGACAGTGGGACATTTTGACCCCCTTTTCAGTCATCAGTTTGAAAAATTAAAGGATCAAAAAAGGTCTCTTGAGGAACTTTACCGGGACAATGGAAATGCGCGTGAGTTAGATGGATTTCTTGTTCGGGGTGAAAAAGAGGTGTATCGATTTTCGAGGCAGGGGAAATCCTGTTATAATGACACGCCTTACTGGATTGTTCCCATTCCTGGCACTTTTATAAGGAGTCATCATGATCAGTGGAATCTTAACTTTGTGGGCCTGCTGGCCGCAATGATGTCGCTGACCCGTTAGGGTTCCGGAAACTATTTCCGAAGGCCTAATTCACCTTCGATATCCAGTTTGCGAAGTTGTTCTTCGGTGAAGGTTTCGCGGAGTTTTTTTTGGATGGCTTCATTTCTAAGAAGTGCTCCGAAATTGCGGCGGTCGTATGCTTTTTGAATTGCGGGATCGACTGGGATGGCATCCGGGATGAATTCGATCCCTTGTTGTGAGGTCATCGTGGTAAACTTCTCGAGGTTCTCTTCTTTGACGATCGCCAACTTAGCAGCATTGGCCTCGACAGGGTCGTTCAGAAAATCAATTTTCTGGTGCCATTGTCCAATTTGACTGCTGTCGATCCATAGTTTCAATTTGGCAAAGGTAGGCTCTTTGCTGGAGGCGTCGATTTTACCGCTGACATATTTGGTCAAGCGGTCGAGCTCGGAGACCGTGCCTGCGTAACGCACGCCGGTGAGCATGAAGTAAGTAAACCCAGCACCGAGAAAGAGCCCCAAAATTCCTCCGGACATTCTGAATCCGCCAGAACGTGCCTGATTGTCGGCATCATTTTTGCCGGCGAGAAAGGCGATGATTTTCCGGAAGGCAACAATAGTGAGTATGAAGGTCGAGATTCCAATGGCCGTCGACATCCACGGCTGTGGCTTATCGACGGCCTTTTGCGCGATTTCAAATCCGTTATTATAAGCCCACAATCCGGCGATAGCTCCGAGGGACAGGGCAACGAGATTAAAAAAGAAGGAGACAAATCTCTTCAAAAATCCGAGAATGGTGAAGAGTGCAATGACACCTCCAATCAAGGTTAAGGGTGAGAGTTGGTCCATGGAATTGGTTTAGACGAGATCTTCCATCAATCGGTTCATGGCGTGCCCGTATTCGACATAGGAATCGTAACACTGTTGCCAATCAGGCTCTCCACCTTCGGTTGAGTGGAAAACAGTGGCAACATGTGGCTCAATGGCAAGGCCGCCGTTGTAACCATCGTGTTTGAGTGCTCTAAGAATCTCACGGACCTTCGCCTGACCTTCGCCAGGCAGAGTGTATTGGGCGGGTTCGGCCTCGCCTGCGGGGGGATTAGTGCAATCCTTGATGTGGACGTGAACGACGTGCTCCTTGACCTTATGGTAAAATTCAAGGGGGTCCTGCCAAGGGAAGGGCTCGGGCTTGGAGCGGTCGAGCTGGAAAACTGGATTGGCAGTGTCGAAGATGAGTTTTAGGCCAGGAACTTCTTCCACGAGGCGAAGGGTGTGGTCGGGAGAAAAACCTCCCCAGTTCATACAGTTTTCGTGGACAGCCTGGAGTCCGGCATCCGCAAATCGAGCGTGGATCTCGCGGAGGCGTCGAAAGCGTTCTCTTTCTTGCTGGTCGATTCCCCAAGGTTCTTGGGCATATGACATAATACGGATTAATTTGGTGCCGAGACGCTGCATACGGGGAATGGCCCGCTCAATTTCAGCAAGGGTGATGTCGAAGTTGGAGCTAATGTTCTTTCCCCAATTGCCAATCAAGGAGCCGAATTCAGGGATCGTGATGCCGGAATCGTCAAGTTGGCCGGCGACCTTATCAAACTCATCGTGAGGAAGTTCGTGGAGATTTGCCCCGTTCACTCCCCGTGCGGAGATGCGGGTCCAACCAATTTCCTTCGTTGCTTTGATCTGAGTGGCGAGGTCCTGAGCTGCTTCATCTGCGAATCCGGTCAAATACATGAGGGGTGATTAACCCGAAAATCGAGAAAGGCCAAAGCTGATTCTTAACGAAAAGAGGGCGGTTTTTTGGTTGTTGGGTGAATTGTTCTACAGCAAAAGGTTGCTATTGGGATTGAGTCTCAATAACAACAGGCATTCAAAAGAAGCTCATCCATCGCCAGTCCGGCAGTCTGGACTTTGAAATTTGGCATCTCACTGGGGATCCTGGTGAGGTCGGTTCGTGGGCTGATGTCGTGAAAAGATCGTCGCTTCACCTCGTCTTAAATCAAAAAGGGGAAGGCTTGATGATGGATGCGGGGACTCGGCTCACGCTTCTTCCCGCGACAGCGGCTCTTTTTACGACGGGAAGTAAGGCGGGACTGATGTCCGCGACTCGATTTGCCTCCGAGGCTGGGCACGATTTTGTGATTCTAGTGATCGCAATCGAATCGGTGGAGCGGGTCTTTGGGCCGGTTGGGCTGATTATGAAAAAAAATTTGGGGATTCTTCGCCGCTGGTCAGAGCGGGAATCGGGTTTCCTGGGCGATCTGCTCAGTCCTCCCATCCAATCTGCAGTCGAGAAGGCTTGGTATTTGGCCAAGACTTTAGAGATTTTGTCATTGCACTTGTTCCGTCAGCCCAAGGAAGAACCCAGGTTCTTTTGTTCGATGATTAAATCAAATGCCCACCGTCATGTTCGCGAAGCTTTAACTCTGCTGGAGGGAAGGCTAGAGCAGGCCCTAGATTTGAAGAAGCTTGCTCGCGATGTGGGATGTGCTCCTCCTTACTTGAGTCGATTAGTGAAACAGGAGACGGGGAAGACGCTTCTATTACATCTAAGATCATTACGAATTTCCAAAGCGGCCGAAATGCTTTCGGAGAATCGGCTCAATGTGACCGAAGTTGCATTAGAAGTCGGATATCAATCGCTGTCTCACTTTTCAAAAGCATTCTCGTTGGAGAAGGGAATGACACCGTCCCAGTTTCTCAAGAGGAGATCTTAGCGGCTGGTTGCGTTTTTAAAAACAAGTGGCGCTAATTCCATTACTTTGACAACCCAGAGTCAGGGGATCACCCGCTTCGACGGCCCTTGCTTTGCTGGGTGCTCTATTCGTCCTTCGGCGTAAGCGATCATGAGTTACTTTTTTGAGCTGATGGGTTGGGTTCACTTCTTTTGGCTCAATGATCCTCACCCCGGCAGAGGCTTTTATTCTACTTCTTACGGGGTGTTTTATCAAAATTAATAGTCTCGGCGGTTTTTCCTGTGGCCCGTGGGATAGATCTCAGAAGGACCCTGCTAGCCTGCCAAGAAGCTTTCGATTTGACCGCCTTGGGCGCTTGCGAGGCAAGTGCGACCCAAATCGGCGATCACGATCTGACCTTGATGTTTTTCGCTCATTCGGACGGTGAGACCATCAAAGTCAATAAACCTAGAAGTGATTGTTGGCGAGTTTAGGAGTTACTTGTAAGGTGTTACAATGGTTTTTCGCATTTACCGCTAAATGATACCAATTCTCTCGCTTTACGCAGGCGATCGGTTGTCATTCTCTGTTCCCCAAACGACATCTTCTAGTGAAGTGACTTTGAAGAATTTTTGATGCATCTGGTAAGGCTGCCTGGAGCTGGTCGGGAATAAAATGATTTGAATCACTGAGATTGTTACCTTGCCATCAGAGTGCAGACATTTGAGAGTTCTCCCGAGCATGAAATTACTCCAAGCGGAAGATCGGTCGATCTTCCAGATG
This sequence comes from Akkermansiaceae bacterium, assembly GCA_029242935.1. GTDB lineage: Bacteria > Verrucomicrobiota > Verrucomicrobiia > Verrucomicrobiales > Akkermansiaceae > SW10. Next base: position 8,090 of record JAQWSX010000009.1, on the reverse strand, counting down.
ATGAAGAGCTGCCTCGGCAGAATCGCGATTACCTCAACAGCACTACTGCTTGCTAGTTGTGGAGATAAAGAAAAAGCAGTCACGCAGGGCGAGCAAACGAATGCTCTTGTGATTACCGCGATTCCTGATGAGAAGGTTTCGGACCAAGAAGTGAATTATAAAGCCTTACAAGAGTATCTGGCCAAAGAGCTGGATATTGAGGTGATTTTTTCGATTTCATCGAGCTACGATGCCGCAGTTGAGCGCTTTAAGAATGGCGAGGTTCATCTTGCTTGGTTTGGAGGCTACACCGGAGTGCAGGCTCGTGCGGCGGTGCCGGGCGCACGTGCCATTGCACAGGGAGATGTGGATCCAAAATACAAGAGTTACATGATCGCAAACAAGAACACGGGACTCACCAAGTCGGATGATTTTCCGAGTGGAATTAAAGATCTAGTTTTTAGCTTTGGTTCAAAAAGTTCTACGTCCGGTCGACTCATGCCGACATATTTCATCCTCAAGGAAACTGGCATGATGCCTGAGAAGTTCTTCACAAAGCCCGTTCAGTTTCAAACAGTCGGTGGTCACGACGCCACGGCTCGCGCGGTTGCTGGTGGGTCGGTGGATGTGGGCGTGTTGAGCTACAAGAAGTATGATTCGATGGTAGCATCCGGAGAGATCAAGGCGGAGGATGCGCCCATTATCTGGGTGACTCCGGATTATGCCGACTACAACCTCACCGTCCACCCCGCGCTCGAGGAGATGTTTGGTAAAGGTTTCATCGACAAGTTGCAAAAGGTGTTGGTGGACTGCCCTGATAAGGGTGTTCTAAAGGCATTTAATCGTGATGATCTTATCCCGGCCTCGAATGATGATTTTGGAGGCATTGCCGAAGTTGCCAAGGAGTTGGGAATGATGCGCTAATAATTCGATAAACTTTTAAATTTGATCAGGGCGGTGTTCTTGTCGAAAGACCCACCCTCTTTTTTGATGTTAGAACTTCAGTCAGCGACTTTGGCCTACGATTCAGTTTTTGCGGTCGATTCCATCGGCCTCGAGATCAGATCGGGTGAGCAGGTGTGCCTGATTGGACCAAGCGGCGGTGGAAAGACCAGCTTGCTCGGATTGATGAACGGGCGATTGGCGTCTTCGTCGGGAGAAGTCATATTGAACGGTAAAGAGTTGAAGAGTCTTTCCGGGAAGGCGCTTAAAACAGCGAGATCGAAGATTGCTTGGATTCCGCAGGATCTTGGGTTGGTTTCGAACTTACGGGTGAACCAAAATATCGCTTGTGGACGGGCCTCCGAAAAAGGCTTTTTTGGACTCATGAGGAGCCTGCTTTTGATGGGAAGTCGGGAGAAGAAAGAGGTTGCAGATTTGTTGAAGCGGGTAGGTATTGAAGAGAAAATTTTTCATCGGGTGGATCATCTCTCTGGCGGTCAAAAGCAGCGTGTAGCGATTGCACGGGCCCTTTATCAGCGACCGGAGATGATTCTGGCTGATGAGCCGGTAAGCTCGGTCGATCCCGAGCGTGCTAAGAGTTTGGTGGAACTACTGACGGGGCTTGCTAGGGAGGAGGGGCAGACTCTTGTGATGAGTCTTCACGATATTGACCTAGCGAAGCGCTACTTTGACCGAGTGATTGGTCTTCGGGAGGGGCGAGTGGTGATGGACGGAGCTCCTGATGAGCTTGATCTGACGAAACTTTACGATCTTTCGTGATGAGAAGACGGTGGTTCTTTTTTGTAGGAGTGCTCCTGTTTTTTTCTGGGCTTTGGGTTGTTGGAGCTAGGCCGGGTGAATTGCTTCCCAATGAAGGAGGACGCGAAACTGCGTCGGAATTTCTGGGAGCTGCGCTCAGGCCGGCGTTAGATTTTGAAGATCCAGAAATGCGGGGAAGCGAGCGGGACTTTATTCATAAGCTGGGCAGGGCGCTTTGGTTGACTCTGCGATATGCAGTTGCCGCGATGAGTCTCGCATTGTTGATCGGCCTCATCTGGGGTGTTCTCGGGTCACGCGCGTGGTGGTCACGGTCCACTCTTTTTTTGCAGACGATTCGAATTGGTTCCCGATTGCTGGCGACTGCGGTGCGCTCGGTTCATGAACTGATGTGGGCTTTGCTCTTTTTGTCAGCATTTGGAACATCTCCGCTCGCGGCTGTTTTGGCGATGGCTCTGCCTTACGGGGGCACTTTGGCTAAGGTCTTTTCTGAATTATTGGATGAGAGTGAAAGCTCTGCTGCTGGGGTGATTCGAATGAGTGGTGGTGGAGGTCTAGCTGCCTTCAGTGTGGGAGTGGTGACAAGGGCTCTGCCTGATTTGGCAACTTATGCCCTCTACCGTCTAGAGTGCGCTATTCGCTCTTCGGCGGTGCTGGGTTTTGTCGGGGTTCCGACGCTAGGTTACGAAATCAAGACGGCATACGAAGATGGCCATTACCGAGAGATTTGGACCTATCTTTACACCCTACTTGCCGTTGTGATTTTCTTTGAGTGGTGGGGTGCCAAAGTGCGAAGTTTACTGACGAAGGGAGTTTCTTCAAAAAAACCTGATGTAAGACAGCCCGATGTCGCTCAGCTCTGGAAGTTGCGCGGAAGCTCTTTGTTCCTGAGGAGTTCCTTACTAGTTGTTTTGATTGGAGGATCGATGAGTTGGTTGCTTGAAGATCGCTGGGGCGCGGGAATTAGTTGGGAGCAGAGAATGCGAAACCTGGATCGATTTACAGGTGAAATTGTTCCTTATCCAGTGCGTGAAGCTGATGGCGATTGGGGGGAGTTTGGACCTTGGCTTGGAGAGAAGATGTCGGAAGGAGGAAGCGAAGCCGTATGGCAAACCTTCCACCTTGGAACCGCTTCCATCTTACTGGCAGGTGTCCTCGCTTTAATAGGGACACGGTTCGCTGCTCGCTCACTGGCTTCGTCTGTGCCTCGTGGGGTTAGGGATGGAAGCCCGGCTTGGCGGGCTATTCTTGGATCTGTCTTGCGAGGGGCGGCGATGCTGGGACGGGCTATGCCGGAGTTCATTCTGGCTTTTTTGCTTCTCCGAATCTTTGGCCCGACCGTCTGGGCTTTGATTATTGCTTTGGCGATTCATAATGGTGGAATTTTGCTCCGACTTGGGGCGGAGGTCATCGACAATGCTCCGTGTCGGGCCAGTTCGGTGATTTTAGCTCAAGGAGGTTCCCGAACTTCGGTCTATGTCGGAGCGTTGGTTCCGGCAGGGTTCAGTCGTTTGGTCCTCTTTTTGTTTTATCGTTGGGAATCGTGCATTCGTGAAGCCACGGTGCTTGGAATGTTGGGAGTAGCTTCACTGGGCTTCTTAATCTCCGATGCCAGGGTATCCTTTTTCTACGATGAAATGGTTCTATGGGTCGCCCTGGGCGCCGCACTCGTGTTTTTTGGGGATCTCACTTCGGACTTCGTGAGATACAAGCTGCGCGGTAAAAACAACTGATAAGACTATCTGCTTTTCAAGGTATTACCTTGCCACTGATGAAACGATTACTGTCATTCTTAAGCTTCGCTATGTGCCATTTTGGCTTCTCCGACGAACGTCCCAATGTGGTGCTTATTCTTTCGGATGACCAGTCGTGGACGGATTACTCTTTTATGGGGCACAAGATGATTGAAACGCCGGTCCTAGATAAGTTCGCTAAGGAATCGCTGACTTATACCCGCGGCTATGTGACCTCGCCGCTTTGTCGGCCATCGCTGGCCTCGATCTTTTCCGGACTTCACACTCCAGCTCATGGGATTACTGGAAATGACATAAGGAAGAAGGGAAAGGCCAAAGGGAAGTTTAATCGGAATCATCCGGTAGAGGGGAAAATCCATGAGCAGATCTATGTGGATTATGAAAAGCGGGATGGCTTGGCGCGTCTTCTTGGCAAGGCGGGTTATCTCAGTTTGCAGACCGGGAAATGGTGGGAGGGCAAGCCCCAACGCCACGGCTTCACCTATGCCATGACCCACGCCGATCCAGCCAAAGGTGGTCGCCATGGTGACGCCGGCTTGAAAATTTCACGCGACGGCATCAAGCCAATTCAGGGATTTCTTGATGAAGCAGCGAAGGAGAAGAAGCCCTTCTTCATCTGGCATGCCCCTTTCCTTCCTCATACTCCTCACAATCCTCCCAAGGACCTCTTTGATAAGTATCTCAAGAAGGGAGAGAGCAAATTTGTGGCACGCTATTACGCGATGGTCGAGTGGTTCGATCGAACTTGTGGAGAGCTTTTTGAAGAACTCGACCAACGTGGTCTGTCCAAGAATACCATTGTGATTTACGTAACCGATAACGGCTGGATTCAGTCGGCTGATTCTGGTCGCTACGCACCGCTTTCAAAGCAGGCTCCCTATGAGATGGGGATCCGCACCCCAATCATGATCAAGTGGCCGGGGAAAGTGGAGTCAAAGATGGATAAGAAGACTTTGGTTTCTTCGATCGATATTGCACCAACCATTTTAAAAGTGGCTGGAGTTGATGTTCCCAAGGCAATGACTGGAGTTGATCTTAGGGATACGGTTGCGCTTAAAAAACGTGATGTCGTTTTTGGATTCGATGGCAACCACGATATGTTTGATATTAATGATCGGACCGCAAACATGGAGTCGCGCTATGTGGTGCAGGGCGATTGGAAGTTACTTTTACATGACCCCGAGAACTATGGATTACCTTATGCTGGAAAATCAGCGGCGCATCCTGATAACGTGGAAGGAAAGCCAGAACTTTACAATGTGAAGGCAGATCCTCACGAGAAGAATAATCTTGCGGAGGCCAATCCGGAGAAGGTGGCGGAGATGACCAAGGTTCTCGATGCTTGGTGGAAGCCTTAATCTATTTTGGAATTTTGGAGCAAAGCTCCAACTTCACAGATCGATAGATTTCTTGGACTCAAGAAAAGCGGAAGCTCCGCGTAGCCCACCTCAAAATAGATCCTAGCCAATGAGTTGTCTAATCACCTCGCCGCCGAATTGTGAGAGCTGCTTATGGCGCCCTGCGTGGTAGTAGGTGAGCTTATTGTCATCTAGGCCGAGGAGGTGGAGAATGGTGCAGTGAACGTCGCGAATGTGGTGGACACAGTCGATGGCTTCTGCGCCGATGTCGTCGGTGGCGCCGATCGTGTGTCCGGCTTTGGTTCCACCGCCAGCAAACCACATGGCCATAGCGTTGGCGTTGTGATCGCGGCCATAGCTTAATCCGCCCCGCATTCCGTTGTCGGGCGTGCGGCCAAATTCTCCGCACCAAACGACAAGAGTGTCCTCTAGCATGCCGCGTTGTTTGAGGTCCTTAAGTAAGGCGGCGATGGGTTTGTCGACGGAACGGATGAGGGAGCCGTGGGCACGTGCAATGTAGTCATGACTGTCCCAATTTCCGGCGTAGGCCTGAACGAACCGAACTCCTTTTTCTACGAGTCGGCGGGCTAGGAGGCACTTTCGCCCGAATGCGTCGGTGTCTTTCTGGCCAACGCCGTATTCTTCGAGAGTGGATTCCTGCTCGCCTTTGAGATCAAGGAGCTCTGGAACCTCGGTCTGCATACGATAAGATAATTCGTAGGATGCCATACGAGCGCTGAGTTCGCTTCGATCGTGATGTCTTGTAAGGTGGTCTTGGTTGAGTTTAGCGAGGAGATCAAGGTTTTGGCGTTGGCGTTGGCGTGAGGTCCCTGTGGGAGGGTTAAGATCGAGAATAGGGCTGCCTTTGGGACGGAGTGGAGTCCCTTGAAAGTCAGCCGGGAGGAAGCCATTGGACCAATTACCGGCTCCTCCTTGTGGGTAAGAGGTGCGCGGAAGCACAACAAACCCAGGAAGATTCTGATTTTCGCTCCCGAGCCCATAAGTGACCCACGAGCCAATTCCTGGATCGCCGCCAAAGCGATTGCCAGTATTGAGCTGGTAGCATGCGGTTGGGTGGTTCACAGAGTCTACTTTTGCTCCGCGATAGAAGCAGATGTCATCGACTTGGTTTTTAAGATGCACCCACTCCGACGAAATATCAGCTCCGCTTTGCCCGGATTTTTCAAATTCAAATGGACTTTTGACAAAGTATCGTTGTCCGGAAGACATCGCGCTTTCCTTCTCGCCTTGGCGATTGAATTTTTGGAGGTGACGTTTGGTGAGTTGGGGTTTGGGATCGAAAGTGTCGATGTGTGAAGGGCCTCCCTCCATCATGAGGAATATACAACGCTCCGCCTTGGCTGGATGGTGGATAGTCTTGGATCCAGCGCCCTGAAGCAGGGAGGAAAAGGCAATTGAACCAAGCCCCGCTCCAAGGCCATATAGAGCCTCCCGCCGGGTTGGATTTGCATGAAAGTGATGACTCATAGCTTTAGTCGAGGTAGGCAAATTCATTTGAGTTAAAAATGACCAAACAGAGGTGGGAAAGTCCCCGAATACGAGCATTGCACCGGCTACGATCGAGATCGGCTTTATACAGTTTAGAAACTGGAAGAAATTCTTTGAAGGTGTAAAATTCTCCGGTTTTTTCTGCGCGGACAGTCCGCATGATGGAGTTGGGGAGTGGGGAGGTTTTTGGAGAGAGCGGTGACTCATCCGAGGTGGCTGTTCGCCATGCCTCGAGGAAGATTAAAGTTTCCTTGGGAGTAGGTGCGCGGCCAAGAGCGAGTTGAAAAGCGCGCTTGATAACTTGTTTGTCATCTTGAGTTTCCTTTGCAAGACGATGAGCGAAAGCGAGGGCTCGGTCGTGCATTTCTTGGGAATTTATAAGGGTAAGGGCTTGTGGGGCCACCGTAGAAGTTTCGCGAATTTCGCAGGAATTGGTTGAGCCGGGCTGGTTGAAGGTCTCAAAAAAAGGATCGCGGAGGCCTCGAAGTTTTTCGGCATAAAGACTCCGCCGGTTTCGTTGTTCGGGAGTGGGATCGGGTTCGTAGACCGAGGCAGATCCACCCATGATCTGAAGGGGTTGCCGGGCCACTTCGAGGTTTATGTCGGGTCGAGCGGAAAGGCCTCCAATCTCGCGATTGAGTTCGCCACTCGCAATCAGCATAGCGTCCCGGAGTTCTTCGGCGGTAAGGCGTCTGGGCTTGAAGGTTGAGTAGAGGGCCTGCGTGGGATCTAGTTTTGTGCCGAGGTCGGGGGAAGGGTGGTATGAGCTGCGTTGATAGGCGGCTGATGAGATTATAAGGTGGTTCAGCTTTTTTATGGACCAACCGTTTTCGATGAACCAAAGAGAGAGGTAGTCGAGTAGTTCGGGATGAGTAGGAATCGCGCCAGTTCCACCAAAGTTGTTTGGATTCCCGGCGATTGCTTTGCCGAAGTGCCACGACCAGACGCGGTTAACGATAACGCGCGCGGTGAGAGGGTTAGCGGAATCGACAATCCAGTTGGCTAGCGCGAGGCGCCTCTTGCCTTTTCCATCCGGGAAACTAGAGGGTTTCATTTTCCCGAGTGATTCAGCAGCGCTGAGTGCGCCGGGTTTTACCGAGTCTCCGGGGGAGTAAACACTTCCTCCAGTGAGGATAGTGTCTTTCTCAATATAGCCGGGACCATCCCAGGGTTTGGCAACGGGTTCGATGAGGCCAGAGATGTTTTTCTTCTTAATCGTCTTGCCTGTAAAAACGCCATGGGCACGGGGTTTTGTTCGGTCAGCCTCAATCTTATGACGTGATATGTTTTTGAGGATGCGGGCATTGGAAGCTTCGTCTCCAGGATCGAGCCCGTTATCCCCGATCTTAGCATCGCCAGTTTCGTTTTTACGATTGGCCTGCATCTTCTGTTCAAGGGCTGAGCGTTGCCTCTCGTAGCCATTGATTTTTGTCATCACTAAGTTGTGTGATGACTCAAAATGATTGAGGTTTTCGTTTTTCAGGAAAGTGACCTCGTGTTCCGCAAACTGAGTGGTCGAGAAGATCGCCATCATGCGATAGTAATCACGGGTGGGAACAGGGTCGAATTTATGGTCGTGGCATTTCGCGCATTGCATTGGGTGAGCGAGGAAGGTCTGGCCGACCGAATCTGTGACGTCATCGAGCCAAAATTGTCGAGTCTCTTTGAAAACTGACATCGCAGTTTGTTCCCATGGTCCCATACGGAGGAAACCAGTAGCAATGAGTGATTCAGGAGAGCTTGACGAAATTTCGTCACCAGCTATTTGTTC
>JAQWSX010000106.1 GCA_029242935.1 Akkermansiaceae bacterium | reverse complement strand
ACCGACAGACGGATGTTCTTCGGTCGCCCAATCAGGAGCCAAATCGACATCGGCACTATTATACCTCCAGCTGTCTCCCATCACTACTAGTGGCATAACATCGAATGTCGGTGGCACCCCCGGACTGCCCCCAAGACCTGGTGGGCTGTAGGCGATTTCACTGATCACGATGTCGTCATTAAACACAAAAATATTCGGCAAACCTGGCGTGGCAATGTTCGGATAGCACCAAGTTCCCTTCCTTTTTTTGGCACGGCCGCGGAGCCTCCCAGTCACCTCGCGGGCGTCGAGAACCACCGTCTCGTTGGCATCAAAAAGAAAAAGTTTCTCTCCATCAGCCGGCTTGAAGCCGAGAGTAGCCTCGTCGATCAGGAGAAGGGCTCCCGGGGCAAGCTGCCCGGCCTCGAGCTGGTACTCGCGCAATGGATCATTACCAGCCGAGATGACGATTCCTGTGAGGTCGATCTCAGCTGGTCCGGTATTGATTACCTCTACCCAAAAGCTGGCCTCAGTCGCGGGCGGCACTTCATTGAATGAAAGCATCGGGCCGGAACCCGGATTCACGCCAGCGAATTCCACATCCAGCTCGACCCCAAACACGGTGTCGCTGCTGCCGATTCTTTCCTGGTGAACTTCAACCGAAATCCGGTTACTTCCCGAAACCAGTGCTCCGGTCGGGAGTGTCATATCGGCTGAAAGGTTGTCGATTTCCACACCACTGAGAGCCAAGGTGCTAGCATCGATGACCCCGGTAGGCATATTCACCCGCAATACTTCTGTTCCGTTGAGATAGACGACAGCCCCGTCATCAAAGCCGTGCCGCAATTTGAGCGACTGCAATCCCGCTAACTGTGCGGCGCTCAAGTCGAACTCGCGTTCATAGTAATAAGTGGACACATAGCTTGGGTTGGCATTCGGGTGGCTCAGCACTGTCCCCAGAGGAATGGTTATCCCGCTTTCGAAACCGATCCCGCCTGCCCCTGACTTCCAATCGCCGCCAACCGGATGTGCGCTCGCCGCCCAGTCTGCGCCTGGATCAGTCGAAGTGTCCTTGTATCTCCAGACGTCAGCGAGAGTGATCAACCCTATGGTCGTCGTGGGAGGAGGGCCGCTGGCATCGGGAAAGTTGGCCGCTAAGCGTGTTCCTCTGAGTTGCTCCGAATAAGTCCACAGGTCTGATCTGCCGCTAGCGGTATACTCCTTGCGCTTGGCGAGTGTCGCTCCTGATCCGTCTGCAGCGGCCGGCCATCGAGCATCATCGCCAAAGTCGAGCTCGTCCATGAGGCGGTCGCTCTGGTTGTAAAGTCTCAATCGCTCCCCACCGTTATCGATACTCCCGGTGAACGGGCCAAACTCACCAGCGCTCGGCGTCTTGGCGATCACGATATAACTGCCAGGATTCACCAGGGTGTCGTTCGGGAAGGTGTATCCGATGCCGTCAATCCGCCACCCCGAGATGTCGGTAATAATCCCCATTTGGTTGAACAACTCGATCCACTCGCCACTTTCATCAGAACCCGCCGGATTGTATTGCACCTCATTAAATACGACAACGCCATCGGGAGATGCCGAGACGGGGTGACTTACCACTCCGAGGAAGCAAAGGACTAGCGCAACAACGTGGTGAAGCTTGGAAAGAGGCATACTAGCTCTATACACCAACTAGGGAGCAAAATGCCAAGCATGAATAGCCTTCAATTACACTCGCTTCTTTGGTTTTCGATAGTGGGATTCTCAATACGAGACTTTTTTAGAGAGGCGGCGGAATTTGGTGAGGAGTGGGCAGTTTTTGGGCCAACGTTTGATCGCGCAGGGTTCTTACTTCCGAGCGATCTCTTCTTCTCACCGGCGCGAAAGGCCGGGGCCTCCCTTACTTGCGTTTGAGGCCTTTGATGACCGTATCGATCATGAGGAGCGATTTGCCAAAGTTTCCATCCTTGATTTTCATTTCTGATTCGCGGATGAAGTTTCCTTTGGGGTCATAGGTTCGGACGGCACATTCGTGCAGCACGCCGACGGCTTCACTCCCGTCGGCCCGCGTGAGCCTGAGGAAAAGTTTCCCTTCGCCATCTTTGGCTGCCCCCAATTTTTCGAAGAGAGGGGTAAGATCAATCCCGACCTCGATTGGCGATTTGTCTTCGGGACCCGCGATAGGAACATGCCCCGCGTTCCCCCTGCGGAAGAGAGGCCAGCCATTGAAGGCTTCCGGTGCGAATTCGTGCTCAGGAGCGGCAGCCTCTTTATCACCAGCGATGCCAATCGTCATTCGGAGATCCGTGCGATCGCTAGCGGCGAGTTTGAGCCTCAAAGTTCTAAGCGGGAGGTAGCGAGTGACTTCCGCCCGACCCAGGTAGTTTCCACGTTTCCAGGTGGGATCGATCATTGCGCTGTAGAGAAGAAAGATCTTCCCGTCCTTCGACCACTTTTCTCCCCATGAATTGACGACGATGTAAGCCCCCCGTTCCCAGTCGGCGAGACTCACCCTTCCATCCCCATTGATGTCGAGATCGTTGGTGATTTTTCCATCATCGTTAACGTCGAATCCCACTTGGTCGTCGTAGCCCACACAGGTGATGCCATGCCCGTATCCACTCGGACCCCAGCGAATCCAGACATCTTCTCCAGCAGCATGCTCACCTTTTGGAATAGTTCTGGTGACCTTTTTTAATTCGCCCATTCGCCCATCTAGGGCGAAGATGCCCCCAATTGTTTCCTTCCCAGCCTTTTGTTGATTTCGATCAAAAAGCCACCCCCGAGCCTCATTCAACTGATCCACGGTGTTGGCAGGCGAGTAGCGATAGCCCGATACGCGATACTCCATAGCCTCTCGCCAAATCTCATAACCGTTGGGCCAGACCCCGATCTTGTCCAAGCGGACGCCACCGTATGATTTGGCAGTGGGAATGCCGATACGCTTAGCGACCTCCCAGCCATGATAGGCCTCGGATCCCACGTTCTCCGCTCGGTTCATCATATTCCACGAAAAATGAGCCGGAAAGCGCGTGGCATCGGAGTCCGCCACGGTGCCATTCAAAATATTCATCTCGTAGGTAAAAATAGATCCTACCGCCGCAAACTGGCCACATGTCCCCCACCTTTGTTTGTATATTGGCGGAAACTGCTCGCGAGCCGAATTATCAACCTTTGACGGCAAACGCTTCAGGTCAACTTTCATCTCCCCCACGTCCGGACCCTTGGCATCCTTCCAGGTGTCGTAGTTCTTCCCCTGCGAAGGTGGCCGCGAAAATCCGCCAGGATACTCGGCGCGCGCTTGGTCGCCTTCGTCCGCGACCAGCGGCCCCATAAAACTAGCAAACAATAGGCCCCCAGTGGCGAGGAATCGTTTTGAAAAAGTAATCATAACCAAAATCGTGAAGTAATACTTCACCTGGCAGCCAATACTATCGTTAGAAGGTGTATTATCGGATTAAGGGAAGCGCCTCCTGCCACCGTTTTCACGAAAAAATAAACATTCATCTTCTCATCAAAATTTGGCCGATAGATCTCTGCATTAGCCAACAGTAAATAACGTCATGGCCCTCTTTGCACAGGCATGGAAGCTACAATGAATAAATTCCCCACTCTTTCACAACTCCTGCTTGGCAGGACTCTCTTTTGTCTCTTGGCATCGACCATTTTTTGTAGCGCTCAGAAATCGTCGCCATCAGGTGAGCTTCCCTCCTTGGCAGAAGCCCGTAGGGTCGGACGCGCAAACTCAGCGTTGTTGACAAAAAAGCAATCGGTCACGGCGACAAATGGAACACCCTCTGCCAATCTCGCAACCTTCAAGAAGGATATCGCGCCAATTCTCACCAAGACCTGTGTTCAGTGCCACGGCCCCAAGAAAGCCAAAGGTAAATTTCGCATCGATACCCTCGATCCAAATCTCATCGAAGGGGGCGACCTCGATTGGTGGTTGGAAGTCTTCGATGCGCTAAGCAATGACGAGATGCCTCCAGAAGATGCCGATGTTAACCTCACCAGCGCAGAGATAGGTAAGGTCACGGGGTGGTTGGGTTCTGAAATCCAGAAAGCCTCAATCAAGCGACGTAATGAGGGCGGTCATTCATCGTTTCGTCGCATGGCGCGATATGAATACGATTACGCGCTGCAAGATCTGCTTGGACTCTCCTACTCGCTCTCCGGAAACCTGCCTCCTGAAGCTGGTTCGAAAAATGGATTCAAAAACAGCTCGGAAACACTGCAAATGTCGGCGATGCAGTTTGAGATCTATCGTGAGACGGCGCTCAAAGCGCTTGAACACACCACCGTGGTCGGTGAGCACCCCAAGGCGGTCGTCTATCAGCTTCCAAATTCAGACGAAGCTTCATCGGCCCTTGATCGCAATCAGATCAGCAAGATTCACACCCTCACCCAAAGAACAAAAAAAGGTCAGAAACCTCCGGAAATCGTCACTTTTGATCAGAGAAACCGATCCGTGAAATTTAACCTGAGCAATCACCTGCCCGACCAAGGCACGATGCGTATCACACTTCGGGCCGGACGCTCGACGATGAAGGCTGATGAGTTTGCGAGCCTCCGTTTTATTTTTAGCGCTCATACGAGTAACAACGCCAACTTCTCCGAGGTCATCAGCAAACGCGCCATCCCGGTGTCGGGCTCAGTCGATGATCCACAATTCATCCACCTGGACATTCCTCTCAGCGAAATCCAGCGAAATCCGTTTCGAAACAACGAGGAGAAGTTTCCGAGACGCGATGAATTTCTAACCATCGAATGCCAGTCAAAGACACGGGGAAAGGAACCGCTAAACATTTTCGTTGATTTCATCGAAATTAGCGCACCCTTTTTTGAACAATGGCCGCCCAAAACCCATCGTGATATTTTCTTTGAAAGCCCGAAGAGAAACAAGGAACCAGAATATGCCCGTGAAGTCTTAACTCGATTCATGGAACGAGCTTGGCGGCGGCCCGTGAAGGCAAATGAAGTCGCCCCCTTCGTCACGTTGTTCATGAAATATCGTCCTGAGTTTCCGACGATGGAGGAAGCGATGCTTGAGGTTTTGGCAACAGTCCTTGCAACACCCGAATTTCTATATCTGACACAAGAGAACTCTTCGACAATCAGCGAAGCGGGATTAGCCAGCCGGCTTTCCTTTTTTCTTTGGTCCAGCATCCCAGACAAGGAGCTACGAGACCTCGCGAAGGAAGGAACACTGAGGGATCCCACAGTTCTGAAGGCTCAGATCACACGTATGTTGGCCGATCCACGATCCGCAAGATTCTCAAAACACTTCGTTCAGCAATGGCTCGGTTTGGATGGGCTTAATAGCGTGGTCCATGTGACCGACAGCGCACTGATGGAAGCCATGCAGGAAGAGCCCATCGCCTTTTTCAAATACGTCCTCGATAGCAACAGCAGCCTCATGGATTTCCTTCACTCGGACTACGCCGTGTTGAATGAACGGCTGGCCGCGCACTACCAAATCCGCGATGTCTATGGCCCCCAATTCCGCAGAGTTCCAATTGAACCCAACACCAATCGCGGCGGAATCCTGACAAATGCCGCAATCCTTACGATGAATTCCGACGGCAAGGATTCCCACCCGCTCAAACGCGGCATCTGGATGCTTGAACGAATTCTCCATGACCCACCGCCACCTGCTCCACCAAATGTTCCGGAAGTCGATTTGACCGATCCGAAAATTCTGGAGATGACGCTCAAGGAGCGCATTGTCGATCATCGCAACAAACCAGCTTGCCTTTCATGCCATGCTAAAATCGATCCTTGGGGAATTGCTTTCGAAAACTATGACGCCTTAGGTGTCTACCGGACCAAAATCAAAAACAAGCCGGTTGATGCGACCTCAGCCTTGTTCAACAAAAAGGAATTGGCCGGGATGGATGGCTTGAAGCGCTACCTGCTAGCGGAGCGACAGGATCAATTTGCGAGAGCCATGGTTCACAAAATGACCGCTTACGCCCTCGGGCGTCCGTTGACGTTTCGTGACCATGCCGCAATCGAAGGACTGACGGTTCAATTTCGAAAAAAAGAAGATCGTTTACGTGATTTGATACACCTGATCATTTATAGCAGTATTTTTAATTCCAAGTAAGAGCTTAAAAACGGATGACGACCAACCCCGCCGCCATGAAACGCCGGAATTTTCTTCGAGGGACAGGCGTGGCCCTTGGCCTGCCGTGGCTGGAAACCTTTGCGGCGGATGATTCCAATCCGGACCCTGCTCCAAAACGCTTTCTCAGCGTTTATCATCCCGATGGGGTCGGTCTGCCAGTCAAAGAAGATCCGGCTTGGAAGGATTGGAGTTGGTTTCCCCGGGGTGGCGAAAGAAATTTCGAACTCACCAAAGTGCTTGATGTTCTCGAGCCCTTGCGAAAGGAAATCACGATCTATTCAGGACTCTCCCATCCGGCGGCCCGAACGGTTCATGGTCATTCCAATGCCGACCAATACCTGACCGGGGCGGCCATAGGTGGACATGGAGCGTACAAAAACTCGATCTCAATCGATCAGGTCTATGCGGAACAAATAGGACAATTCACACGCCACTCGTCGCTGGTCATGTCGACCAATGGAGGAATCGGCGGTCCACGAGGGGCCCAGACCCAATCCTACAATCGGAGCGGACGGCCCGTCCCCGCCTTGAATCACCCCAAGCAGATTTTTGACCTGCTCTTTGTCACAAGCGGCAAAGAAGCAGCTGCGAAATTGGCACGAAGTAAAAGCGCGCTGGATCTTCTCATTGCCAACACCCGCTCGTTAGGCCGGAAACTTTCTCGCCACGATCAAGAAACACTCGAGCAGTATCTTGATGCGGTTCGCGATACTGAAGTGAAGTTAGAGAAGGCACGGCAATGGATCGACAACCCAATTCCCAAGGTGGCCACCAGCAACCTAACCCTCGAGGCCGGGCCCAAGGAGGCGCGGCTTTACTTCGAGACGATGTATGAGCTAATCTATCTTTCCTTCCTGAGTGATTCGACTCGTGTTGCGACCTTCCAACTTGGACGCGAGAACGGCGGCGGCCCTCATAATCTTCTCTCAACAGCGGTTGGCCTAGGAAATGCCCATGCCCTGACGCACGCCGTCAAAAAACCCAAAGGCTGGGAGAATCTTGGAACCTACAACCGTTATCAAGCGGAAGAATTTGGACGTTTCATCCAGAAGCTGAAGGACACAAAAGAGCCGAACGGGCAAGGGAGCATTCTCGACAACACTTTTGCTATGCACGGTTCCGCTTCAAGTAGTTTCCACCTCTCCCGCAACTACCCCATCATATCTGCAGGCGGAAAAAACCTAGGCTTCGAAAATGGTCGCTATCTCAAATTCGGCAAAGGCAATGAAGACAACCAAGCCGGAGCCGGAATCATGAGCGACAGTGGATGGCGGGGTAAAGTAGAGGTGGAAGAACTTCCACTCTCCAAACTCTTTATCACCGTCTTGCAGAGACTCGGGGTCGAGGCGAGTTCCTTCGCAGGAATTACCGGGACCTTGGATCGAGTGTAAATCCGGAAGCCACCCTCCACCTCAAGTTTTTTGATTCAGGCCAACTTGTAATGGTCAGCCCATTCCTTTCGTGGCGCAGGGCCAGAAAGGAGCGTATTAGCCACCTTGTTACCGATGAACTTTTGGGTCTTACGATCAAAATTCAGGTCGGCGTTAAGATATTCCGCAATCATGCCTAGATTTAAAACCTGAGTAAGAACTCCTGACACACTGAAGGGAGATTCAGTCTTTCCATGACCCATACACGCCTGGGTAAAGGACTCCATGTGGTCATTTTCAGGACCCTTGTTATTGAGAGCTTCCTTGAGATCGTCATGTTTATTAGCTGAGATCAATTTGGACGATCCGCTATGGGAATTCCGATGGACAAGATAGTCCTCCTGTTTGCGGTGAAGAAGAGTTCCTGCTCCACCAAGTCCTGGAGCTCTCTTTCCTCCGAGATATTTTTTATCGATTGATGATGCGTGATCGCCTCCGGCCTTCCAAACAACATGTACCGCCGGCTTATTCTTACCACGAGACGGGAAGTCCAACTCGATATGCGAGCTTAGCGGAAAGCTGATCTTATTATAGTCACCGAGTGCCTTGGGCGAGATTTTAGTAGGTAGCCCAAGATCAAGGTAGTGGTGGATAAAGTCGATAATGTGGCATCCCCAATCTCCGAACATACCGCCCCCATAAAGATGGAACCCACGCCAATCGAAAGGATGAAACATCGAGCTGAATTCCTTCATTTCTTGCGGCCCGCACCAGAGATCCCACGACTTTAGCGATTCTGGAATGGGTTGGGCTTTAGGGTAACCCTTGATTCGCTTTTTCTTGTCCATGAACCAAAGCGAAGCACTTTTCCAAGCCTCAACCTTGACGACATCGTTGACCACTCCACCTGCAAGCATGCGCTTAAATTGCTCCGACCCACCAGAGGTATGACCCTGATTTCCCATCTGGGTCACCACTTTGAATTTTTTCTCCCCCCGCATGAGTATTGCTGCCTCCTCAAAGGTATGCGTCAGCGGCTTCTCCACGTAGACGTGCTTGCCCAATGACATCGCCTGAATGGCCGCCGTAAAGTGAGTATGATCGGGAGTTGCCACAGAGACTGCGTCAATATCTCCACCCATCTGATCGAACATCTCACGGAAGTCGTGGAAAAGCTTGGCTTTCGGGTTTCCCTTAATGATTCCAGCCGCTCGGTTGTGGTCAACATCACAAATCGCAACCGGAGTCGCGTTACCTTTCCGGCATATTCCTGAAACTACGCTGGCCCCTCTTCCGCCCGCTCCAATACAACCCAAGTTGATACGCTGACTCGGAGGACGTTGAGGGTTATTCTGGGCCCGTGCGCTCGTGAGGTAGGCAGGAATAAAAGTAAATCCAAAAGCTGACGATGTCGCCTGAGTGAGAAATTTGCGCCGAGTAGACTTCGAATGTATTTGATGGGTGCTCATGATATTGTTTGGGAACTGTCTTAAAGATTTTCTGGGTCAAGGATGACATGCTTAACACCTTTTCGATGGTAAGTGTAGCTGATGTGAATCTTTCCATTTTTGGTCTGAATCACTGCAGGATAGGAATACTCGACCGAGCGGTCAGAGTTTTCAACTTGTGAGGTCTTCTCAAGAGTCATCACGGGATCCCAATTCTTACCATCTTCAGAAATCGCCACGTTAAGCATCCGCCGACCGGGCACTACAGATTTCCGCGTGGTATGGTTGTAAACAATGAGATGTCTACCATCAGCTAGAGTCACCGCATCTGTCCCTGCATTCGGATTTGGCAAAGAACTCGCCACCATCGGACCCCACTTTTTTCCACCGTCTGAGGACCTGCTCTGGGTGACCACATTTTGACGACTTCGACATAGAATTTGAAGCTCCCCATTTTTCTGACTGAGAAGACTGGGCTGGATGGCATCGAATTCGATTCCATCGTTGATCGGCCCGATGACTTCCCATGTTTTCCCGAGGTCACGAGTGAGCTCAAAGTGCACTCGCCACTTGTCTCCCTTTTCGCTGCTGGAAGGGCAGAGAATCGAGCCATCTTGAAGCTCAAGCGGTTTGTTTTTCACCGGCCCAAGGAGGTGCCCGATCAGCGGATCCTCCCCAAGCTTAGTAGGCCACGACCAGGTTTTACCATGATCGGTCGAAGTCGTCATCATCCCCCACCACGAACTAGGACTGGGGCCAACTTTATAGAAAAGGACAAGAGGACCATTCTCAGGCTGAAAAAGCACCGGATTCCAACAAGGATATCGTTTCGCGCGGCTTTGTACCCCGTTCACAACCTCTACAGGAACACTCCACTTCCCGTTTTTATATTGGGAGGTCCAAATCCCGACATCCCGATGGCCCTCATGAGTTCCCCCAAACCAAGCCGCCACCAAACCTTCACGTGTCTCGACAATTGTGGAGGCATGGCAGGACAAAGTTGGTCTTTTAGAAAGAGAGAAAATCTGACGTGCCTGCACTAATGGGCCTTCTCCCACTTTCGAAACAGGTGGAATCTCTTGGGAAATCGCCAGCGGGCTAAACATGCTCACAAGGAAAAGAAAGAAAGTTTGGCGCGCCCTCATACGATTTTGGCAGCTTGCCTTTTTACATTCTGACCAACAAGTCAGAATCATGATCTCTGAATATAAGCTTATCAGGATTCTGATTCTCAGCAGAATCCATCGCTCGTTTTCCAAACACAAAAACACCATGAAGTGGATTCACACCTATTGACTTTCTAACCCAAACGATCACCGATAATTCTGATGAAAAAGAGGAGAATCCCATCGCTTTTATTTACCCAAACAATGTTTAGTCTAGGCCTTTCCCATGCTCAGATTTTTCATCCTGCCTCTAATTTTACTGCTCCAAGTTGAGGGTTCTAAAAAGCCAAACGTTCTCCTCATTATCTGCGATGACCTCAACGATTACTTAGAAACCCTTGGGGGACATCCTCAGGC